>DLCF01000059.1 GCA_002480485.1 Planctomycetaceae bacterium UBA7805 | reverse complement strand
GATCTACTGATCCACTTCAAAGAAATCGACGCGATTGATGTGCCCGCTCATCGATGCGCCGCCGACCATGGCAAATTTGCGATCACCCGCAGGAAGCAATCGGTGAAAGAAGCGACCTTGCTCAAGTTTGGTCACCTTTTCCCATTCTCCCTGATCACTATCGAGTCGATAGACGACACCATCGAGTCCGGTGGCCAATAATTGGTCGCCCGTTCCCCAGGCAGAAACGCCAAAACCGTGCATGCCCTCTCCAGGAAAATCAGGACCTTTGCTCCAGGTTTCCGTCTCAGGGTCGTAAATATTCACTTCTTGGCTCACTTCAGCCAGGGATGTGAGTCCGCAGAGCACGTAGACTTTTCCGTTGAGTGTGGCCGCCGCCAAAGCACGGCGTTCGAAGGGCACGTTTTCAATGACCTTCCATTTCGGTTGCTCAGCAGCGAGGTCAATTTCAAGTGCTGTATCGTGCCAGTTGTCGTCGCTACTGTCCCCCTCAAGCCACCAACCGCCCATCACGAATAGTTTATCGCCCACGACCACGGTGTCATGTGATGAGCGAGGCATCGGCATATCCGGCAAAGCCTCCCATGTACCCTTCGCTGGATCGTAACGAGCAAAATCCTTCACGGAGTGGAGATCGGCTTCATCGTTGATGTCGTTTCGGGCATTTAGTCCCCCGACACGATAGAGATGCTTGCCGTGCGCCACCAGCGATAGGCCCTGTAAAGGCATCTGCATTGGTAAATTTTCCCAGTCCGCTTCGCCCTTCAGCGGAATCCGAATAAAATGAGGCGAGAGATTTTGTCGGCTATGTGAGTGCGCTCGACCCGTGTGCCCACCATAAACATAGAGATAACCATCATTGGTTGCCGCACCGAAGCTGGCAATCGGATTCGGGATTACGATCCTTGACTCATCAGCCGAGGATGCATCGTCTTCCGGTATGCGGAGCGTCAGTGTGGCAAAGTGTTGCGCCTCGTCGTATGGAGCACCATCATGCTCTCCTGCCGAGTCGGGTTCAACAAAATGGGCGCGGAACCCATAGAGGCCCGAATCCACGTCAGTGATCAGCACGCGTCCCTTGGAGTTTGTTTTTAACTGCTTCTCTTCCTCATCCGGACCGATCACCGAAAGTGTTACCCCAGGCTGAGGTTTGCCATCCCAAAGGGTGGTTATTTCCATGCCGTATTCATGCCACGCAGGCACGATATCGAATTTCTGGTTTGCCGCTCGGGCAACAGCTGGCATTTCACTTCGATTTTTGATGTAGATCGCTTTCGGATGGTATGTCAGTAGGAACGAGTGATAGATGCCGTAGTTGCAGGTGCCTTGCACGCTGCAGGCTATATCCCGTGGCAATGCCCCCTCCCGACTCACGCCATCATCGGTTTCAACTAACTTAGTGCTGACGATTTTCTTGAGACCTGCGGCATCCCACACCAGTAATTCGCTCTGCCCAACCTTTTCAGGGATGTGCGCACCCTCCACATGGGCCGCCTCCGAAAAATGTAGTTTTACTACCGGATTTCCCTCTTTCTCATCCACCGAGAGCCAACTGAAGTGGGCAGTAGCGTCCATAGAGACCGCTGCCCAAAGATAGCCAGTAAGAAGCGCAATACAAATGGAACGTAATCTCATAATGGAATCTCCGGGGGCGTCGGCAGGGTCGCGCTGGCCCAAAATCGAATAGGTTCAAGGCGGATGTGATGACGAGATTCGCTGGCACCACCTTGATTCGGGGATGCTGGCGAGCGGTTTCGCTGGCGTGCCATTTAAGAACGTGTTGGCTGGCGTGCGATGCAGTTTTCACTAGACCAAGCTGGCAGAGGCATGTCAAGTTAGCAACCGCATGGTGAGCCACTGAAAGCGGTATAAGGAGCTCAATTTTTATGCGCTAGCGGACCTGATCGCGCATCATCTGCCGGGCCGTTTGCTGGGCCATTTTCCAGTTTCCCTTGCGGGAATCCTCAATGATTTCCCGGAGCCATTTGGCCTCCTCGCCAGTGATTGTGCCGTTTTGTTCGGACGTTGAAATCAGATCGTTGACCACCGCAACTTTCTCGATTCGCTCGCGATTTGTCGCGTTATACAAGGCTTTGGCATACTGATAGGCCTGAGGAGAAAGTCCTCGATAATCGCTGCAACCGACCACTGTCGCCAGTAGCAGCATCGTCGAGCACGTTATTACAGTGCGGCCGATCACTCGAGATTCGCTCCGCCTTCACCCTCGGCCATGCTCGACCATTCGGCCCATACCAGCAGATTTACATCTTCGGCGACGAAACGCACGCTACCGTCACCGAGCATCACATTGCCACCGCCGCGGTGTGCAGCGTACATCTGACCAACGTGAAAGGTCGGGAAGTTAAGCGGATGAATAATAGGCTCGCCGGTGATATCGAGTTCACCCCCTGATGGACCGGCGTGAACGAGGGTCAGGGTGGCAGCGGCATCTGGCCCATTTTCGGGGCTGGAAAAACGTGGGTGTGAATATCCCCCGGGGACTACGCCCACCCAGGTCTTGTCGCTTAGTTCGGCAGCATGCTCGCCAAGAAAAATGGTTCGAGATAATCCATCCCGCACGTCGTCGACACGGGTGCGTGAATTGCGATAAAACGGTCCGTCTGCAACCCGTGAGGCATCACCATCAACGGTAATCTCCTTTGTGCTGCTTGTATAAATATTGGTAAAGATAGTGCCGGTTGTACTTGCACCGCATTCACCCCAGCAGGATTCTTGTCCGTGACTCGCCACGTAATGTGTACGGCCCAGCTCCACGGGGGATCCATCGATTGAGAGCGGGCTACCGGAGCCGTCAGCAACGGTAAATGATAGTTCATCGCTCTGAGACGCCGGGCAAAGAAACGCCGGAATTGTTTGCTCGATCGTCCCCCGATGCTGCGGATCCCAGAGGGGAACCTCGTACGAAATGGCGTCGGCCAAATGCCCTGCGTCTAAGTAGGGAAGCAGGTAGCTGGCCCAACCCCAGCCTGGGGGGGCGTCCCATGTTTCGGGATCACGCGCGGCCGCAGCCTCATCCCCGGTAGACCTCGAAGTGTAACCGGGTGGAAAATATCTACGATTCGATTCAAAATTGTGTAGGGCAATACCCACCTGCTTCAAATTGCTTGCGCATTGTACCCTGTGAGCCATCCCACGGGTCGCTCCAACTGCCGGTAGAATCATCGAAACAAGAATGCCGATAATTGCAATCACGACAAGCAATTCGACGAGTGTAAAGCCTCGCTGGCGCGGTTTGTTCGTTAAGAGTGGGGTCATCAGGGGACGCTCCTGGAGTGAACGAGGTAATCGGCTAGGTTTACCCATGGCTAAACATTGGCTTTAGTTTAGCCCGGGCTAAAGATTTGTCAACCGGGGATCAGGTTGAATTTGGTCAGAAAAGAGGAGTTTTGATGGCACGGAAAAATGCGGCCAAACGATCGCAACCCTTTGATCGAACACGACACGATCATGCTCGCGAAACGGCAGAAGATTATGTCGAGGCGATAGCATCGCTGATCGAGGAGAGGGGGGTTTGCCGGGGCGCAGACCTAGCGAAACACTTTGGGGTCAGTCATGTGACGGTCACCAAGACGGTACTCCGCCTCAAACGTGAGGGACTCGCTGAGGCTGCGCCCTACCGACCCATCGACCTCACGGCCAAAGGTCGACGCATGGCCAGGGCTGCCAAACGCCGACACGAGATCGTCTATGCGTTTCTCCAGGCACTCGGTGTGAGTGATGCAGTAGCTAAGATTGATTCCGAGGGGATTGAACATCATGTAAGCGAAGAGACACTCAAGGCATTTCAAAGGTACCTTGAGGGCAAGTAGTGGAATCGGTGCGTGTCGTGTGCTACTCTGACCAGATGAATTTTTGACGATCGGTACTCGGTTGCGGCCGTGAGATTTTTGGAATGAATACGTTTCAACATCGTTTTAATACGCCTGAAGGCTACCTTCACCATCGTCCGCCCTACCTGTTGGTCGATGAAATAGTATCGATTACCGAGCATGAAGTATGCACGCGAAAAAAATTGCGGGGTGACGAATTCTTTATCACCGGCCACTTTCCCGGAGCGCCGATTCTTCCGGGTGCGATAATGCAGGAGATGTCCACCCAAAGCGCGGGTATTTTGATTGCCGGCGAATTCAACCCGATGGAGGATTACGATACGAGTGATCCCGACCATAACCCGTATGCACTCGGCGTGCTCGTCAAGGTGCTCAGGGCTCGTTTTCGCGGGTTCGCGAGACCTGGTCAGTTGGTCGAAGCGCGGGTGGTGCTAAATGAACAGGTCGATCAACTCTTCGATTTTTCGGCCACGCTGCGAGCCGATGAGCGAATCATTATGCAGAACCAATTCCAACTTACGAACATTCCGTCTTCCTCATTAACAGGCAGGTAGCCCCCTGATGCATGAGTCCGGCAGAAAGGCGACGGGCGACAACACAGCATCAACGGTTGAATCTTCGAAGTCGCCACCAGCCGAGATCCGCGGTCGGTTGCTTTGGCACGGAGAAGAGCTGGCACGGCGACAGGATTGGTTGCAGCAGCTCGATCGGGAACAGGTACACGCGATCTCGCACGCCCTTGCAATGTTTGCCGAAAATACTGCAACCAATAGCGAGCCGGATCCCGATGCTACACACCTGCTTTCCCCCCTTAACAGTCTGTTACAACAAACTCAGACCAATCTTGAGCATGGCAGCGGGGCGACATGGATACGTGGGTTCCCCCTGACGGATTGCACGACATCGCAAGCCGCCTCGGTGTTCTGGAGTCTGGTCCATCGGATCGGGACCCCGGTGTCGCAGACTGCTTCGGGCGAGCGATTATTCGACGTGCGTGATGCCGGCTTCGGCAAGGAAGATTCCCGGACCCGCGGGCCGAACACTCGGAAACGTCTGAGTTTTCACACGGATCGCTGTGACGTAATCGGGTTTCTGTGCCTGCAACAGGCCAAAGCAGGTGGCGAGAATCACCTTGTCAGCTCAGCTGCTCTTTATAATCGAATTTCGAGCGAGCGTCCCGATTTGCTTGCGGAGTTATTAAGGCCCTACCCTTATCAACG
>DLCF01000118.1 GCA_002480485.1 Planctomycetaceae bacterium UBA7805 | reverse complement strand
GTCACCTTTGTCTGAACAGCAGGCATTTTTATCTGTTCCGCCGGACCCTAGCTCTTTGAGGATCGTTTCTGCGCCACCAAATTTTTGTGCCAGTGGATTTTGTTTGACCTTCACCCTGCCGTCCTCATAGACGGTAACCTCGACCTCAATTTTGATCGTTGGCTTGGCTTCATCTGCCAATGCGTTACTCTCGGTGAAGAATGCAAGAGAAAATAAAATTATGAGACATTGTAAACGCATTGGTTTTCTCCAGAATGTACCGTTTTTACTGCACAAAGCCCGTCGTTATTATAGGATGTTTAGATGTTACGGCCAATAAGAAAGCGGCGCAACAGTTGTGGAAACAGGCGATTCGCCAGAGGCCCCCAACGGTTGATCCCCTCGGCAATAATGATCTCGTCCCGTTGCTTATGAATCGCCTGTACGATTCGTTTTGCACATTTTTCAGGCTGCATTCCTCCATCGATATGCGACGTCGATTGCTGCCGTCTTGATCCATCGGCATTGAGCGCGTTGTGGGCAATGTCGGTTTTTACGTACCCAGGGCAAACAGTCAGGCAGTGTATCCCATGGGGTGCGACCTCAGACCGTAGGCAATCCATGAACCCGCACACCGCAAACTTGGACGCGGAATATCCACTCCTATTGCTAGAGCCAATTTTGCCGGCGAGGCTACTTATTCCAACAATGGATCCATGGCCCCTGTCGAGCATTCCAGGAAGAACTGATTTTACGACTGCTACGAGACCAAAATAATTTACCTCCATCACATCGCGGTAAACTTGGAGTGCATTATGTCGCACCTCACCCTTTTGGGAGATTCCCGCGGCGTGAATTGCAATATCGATAGGACCGTGCTCTGCAACGATTGAGTTCGCATCTTGGATCGCTTGATCAACCCTTGAGAAATCTAACGGAGCGACAATGCATTCGGAATTTCGAACAGCTACGTCTTGCGCGACTTGTTCTAATGCTTCCGTTCTCCGGGAAGACACAATGAGACAAACGTCGTCGCTGGCGATCTGTGAGGCGATCGCCCTTCCAATGCCGGAGGATGCGCCGGTTATCCAAACCGTCTTTCTCGTAATGTCGCGTCGTCTCATCGAATCATCTTAGGTGCGCTTGCCAGATGAGGCCAGAGGCCAATGGTAACAGCGTTAGCGCCCTCGCCCCCTACGACACGCTCCGAACATAAAAAGAGCAGAGACCAGTAAGATCAAACTTGACGGCTCCGGAATGACCCCCGCTGGACCGCTCGAATCAAAAAGCGAAACTTCTGGGTCGCCGTAGAGATTTGCCCCGACATGATTGTGCCAATACCAGGAGCGATTAAAGAGGGTGCTATCCCGCTTAAGTTCCATCAAAGCCTGCCCAACACTCAACTGATCAATCGCGATTCGGGAAATATAACCGTATCCAAGGCCAGCAATACCCGAGATGTGCCAGTCACTCGTCAAGTCAACCTCCGATCCGGGACCGTGACTGATTTCCGTAAAACCCACAGTTGCAATCGCACCGTTAACCAATAGTTCGTAACTGAGATTATTCGTGTTACTGGGTTTTGAATTGAGACATGAAGCTTGCCAAGTCATTACGGGAAAATCGTCATTAAGGGTCGCTGCGGTTGAGGTATTCATAACTGCCGCTGCTCCAGTTCCGCCCCCGTGTGTGAGCCAGGTCACGATGCCTGGATTCGTCGCATCCCAGCCTGCTTTTACGTTTGGAATACTGCATACATTCGCATCTGGCGGGTCGGAAAGCGGAACACCAATCGAGTCGTAAACGCGATAATCTGCGATTCCATTGGGCTGCAATAAATCGTCTCGCACCTGCTCCCCGTAGAACAGGCGGTTGGATCCCTCAGCAGCGATGAGCGTCTGATTTCTCCAGCTTATATCGGTCGCATTCTGGTAGTTTATCGTTTTACCAAGAATGTGATCTAGGTCTTGGACGCTCTGGATGAACTGGCTCTGATTGTTTGCCGAACCGTAGACCGGAATACGACCAACATACATTTCATGATCTCGATCAATACCGCCCGCCCCGAAGTCCCCGGTGATTGAGCCGAATTCGCCATACTCATTGTCACCATCAAGATCCCAGTTTCCCGTGGTGTCAGCGTAGTAGTAGTCTGAGGGAACGGGTACCTTAGTAAAATTACTGCCGTCATCAGGATTTCGTGGGTAGAGCGTCTTCATGGGTACCGGTCCGACCGAATCTCTGGGATCGCCAACAATGAGTAAATACTGAAGGTCATGTTGCTGATGAGCACCCTGAAGAAAGCCCCGCAACGCCTCGGCTGCTGTATCCCCAGTGAGGCCCGCTCCACCCCAATCATTTTCGTCAAAGACTTGCACGTTAAATCCACGAGATGCTTTATGAGATTCAAAGGTAGAGAGCATCGTAGATGTGGCGCGAATCTCAGAGGTAGTCACGATTCCATAGCCCGCTGCAAAAGCGTTTGCAGTCATAAGCGTTTGCAACAGAAAATCCAGAAGGCCACATAGGCAAATAATATTGAAAAGCCGAAAAGATTGCTTGTGCATCAGCTGCCCCCCATAAAACACTAATTTGCGTTAATAAGTTAAAAACGCGAGTTCTCATTCTACGGAGTCGACTTCTATTCCGGCAAGTAAATTTCCACGTCTGGCAGCAAAAACAGAAAAAAAGGCCAAATTTCGTCGTCCGTAAAAATCGCATGGCGGTTTTTACCGGTGTGGATTGCGTTAAACTATCAAACTATTAAGACGAATCAATCGAGGTTGTTCAAATCACTGCCGGAGCGTTCCAATGCTGATATCGTTAGGAATCATCATCTTTCTCGGAGCAGTAAGCTTAATCATTTTGTTTTGGGGGATTGCGACTTACAACAAATTAGTCACTCTGAGAAATCGCTACGAGAACGCGTTTTCACAAATCAATGTGCAGCTCAAGCGTCGTCATGATCTTATCCCAAATCTAGTGGAAACCGCCAAAGCTTATATGTCGCATGAACGTGCGACATTAGAGGCCGTCACACAGGCTCGTAATCTTGCAACTCAGGCTGGTACGGCCGCTGCAGGGAAGCCTGGCGATCCCGCCCTTATGAGTGCACTTGCCGGCGCGGAGGGACAACTCGGTGCAGCACTTGGGCGAATGATGCTTGTCGCGGAAGCCTATCCGGATCTAAAGGCTAATCAAAATATGATGTCGCTCCAGGAAGAATTGTCTTCAACAGAAAATAAAGTTTCATTTTCCCGTCAGGCTTTCAATGATGCGGTTATGGCTTACAACGTGCAGCGAGAAATATTTCCTTCCTCGCTGATTGCTGGCGGATTTGGTTTCCAAGCAGCAGAGCTGTTTGAAATTGAAAATCCGGGTGAGAAAGAAGTCCCTCAGGTTAAATTCTAGTTCCTGCTAGTGCTCTTCACCAAATGGATTTCTTCACGCACCAGCAACAAGCACGTCGCCAAAGCGCTTTGCTGGTTGCGTTATTTTCTTCTGCGGTTCTTGCAATCGTTGCTGCAACATATTTCAGCCTTTGCGTGATCAGCCCGGTTGCATCACCTGCTGAATCAGAATTTCATAACCGCACTGGACAGACGATTGCTCGCGATGCACGAATTCGTTGGTGGCAACCCGAGTTGATTTATATTGCCACCGGAATATCAGTTTTTATTATTGGCTTAGGTAGTCTGTACAAAATTGCTCAATTGCGAGGTGGCGGAAGTGTAGTGGCGACAGCACTGGGAGGCACGCTAGTCTCGGAGGATCTCGATCCAGATCCTCATATCAAACAGCTGCTCAATATTGTTGAGGAAATGTCACTTGCGTCCGGAATTGCCGTTCCGCCAGTCTTCGTGATGCGAAATGAATCGAGTATCAACGCCTTCGCCGCTGGTGACACGCCGAATAACGCTGTAATCGGTGTAAGTCAGGGGGCGGTCGATTCACTTTCGCGGGATGAGTTGCAAGGAGTGATAGCGCATGAATATAGCCATATTCTGAACGGCGACATGCGCACGAACATCCGAATGATGGGGGTTTTGCATGGCATTCTGCTGATAGCGATCATAGGATTTTATTTGATTAGGTTTGCTGCTTACGCGGGCTCAGGAAGTCGCAATAAAAACAATCCGACCGTCTACTTGATAATGTTAGGGGCCGCCGCAGTGGTGATCGGTTCGGTTGGTTTATTTTTCGCTCGAATCATCAAAGCATCTTTGTCTAGGCAGCGGGAATTTCTTGCCGACGCATCTGCTGTTCAGTTCACGAGAAACCCCGATGGAATTGCAAACGCTTTAAACAAAATACGAGTTAACGCGATTGGATCTCGAATAAAAAATCCCGAAGCTGAGGTTGCAAGCCACCTTTTTTTCGGTAACGCAAGAGGAGCGAGCTTCTTTTCACTTTTCTCCACTCACCCTCCGCTCGAGGAAAGGATACGGAGGATTAGCCCAATTTTGGCCGGCAAACTAGGCGGGAAATCAGGGCCACAAACGATTCCAACGGGAATCCTAAGAGAAGATGTCGCTCGAGTATCATCCCTTCATCGAGAATCAGGAAATTCAGCTAGGTTGGATGCGGATAAGAGGTCCGAACCTGTGGTGGCGAGTGGTAGGGAACTTCATCTAGCCCCGTTACGTACGTCAGCCGTCGAGAGACTAGCATTAGACAGCTTTGATTCATTACTGATTTCTGCTGCCCACCATGGTTATACAGCAAGGTTTATCGTTGCGGCAATCCTGTTTTCGACGGATGGATCAATCCGAAAGCAGCAATTAGAGCTGGTTGAAAAATATTTAGGGACCGCGGCAAAAAATGAAACCTTGCAGCAGCACGAGCGCGTTTCAAAGTGTTCGCGACTGCAACGAATGCAGTTATTAGACATTTGCCACGCATCGCTAATGAGTTTATCTATTTCGCAGGTAAAGGCGATGCAGCGATTGTGCAGCGCACTGGTTGCTGCGGACGGCCAAATAGAACTTTTCGAGTTCATGGTCGAGCGAGTCCTGACTTACCGGATGAATGAACACTCGGACTTGCAGATTCATCGCCGGGGCGGAACGTATAAGTCGTATCGCACCTCTAAGGAGGCAATTGGAACTGTACTCTCTGCGATCGCCCACGCATCGGGATTGTCTAGCGAAATCTGCGAGGCAAATTTTAACGTTGCAATGCGTCAGTACTTTCCCAATGGACGCGAGTATAAAATTCTGGGGCGATCAGCGTTAACCCTGCATCAAGTTGGCGCGGCAATGGATCAACTCGCGGGAACATCTTTGTTGATCAAGGAAAAAATAATTGATTCAGCCATACTCTTGGTTGGAAGTGATCAGAAAACAACAATGCAGGAAATGGAGCTTATTCGTGCGCTGAGTGCGACTCTAGCCCTTCCGACCCCAGCGGTTCCCGAATTTGTTACGTAAGCCGAACTCTGGATGAAATTTTCGAAAAATGCACCCGAATTACAATCCTTTTCGGGCCAGTTGCGATTACGGCATCGAAAGCGATACCTCTCGAATAACGTCACGCTGTAGCGGGATATCGTCAGTGCGCCGCGCGAGGGATACGGCTAATTGGGCGATTCGCTGAGATCTGCCCATGTCATCTAATCCAGCGACGTCTTGATGGATTCGAATCGCCATTAAGCAGAGCGACCTTACGTCGCTTGGTGTTAGGTGCTCTTTTGAACCTGCTGCTAGCTGCGCTAAAGCCTGTTCCCCGCATCCCTCGAAATCACCAGTAAATTCTCGAGACAATCGCTCGTATGCGATTGCAGATGTTTGCGCGTCTCCTGACGCTGCCGCTTGGCGGATTATATGGTTAAGCGTTACATAGAGGTCAACGCCCTGCATCTGTGTTGATCGGCGAAGTAAGGTTGGAAGCTCAAGATTAAAAGACGATGAAAGACGTTGCATTGCGGCTTCGCGCTCAGATAGCGTTGGCGATACGGTTCGCTGTGATGGTTTAGCAGGCTGCTTCGCTGAACTTAATTCCGGTGAAGGGGCGGTTTTGGAAGCGGCTGTGATAGCATTGCGCAAATCTGTTGCTTCAGGCCGGCTGCCGCCCTGCACGATCTGCTGCCGCCCGTCTTTCCAGTTGCGTGTGACACCACTTATTTTTCCGCCGGTGTATTGAAATTCGTCGCGGAAAGGCATTCCAACTGCGAGGCGTGGATCAACATACCTGCCAGTTCCGTAGTCAATTGACTGAAGATTTCCTTGTTGGTCATAGTTTCTCTGCTCATTGTCGAGGGTCATCCAAGTAAGGAATGCCGGCGCGGATATCGATTGAGAAGATTCAGCGAACACACCGATGTCGAGCCTGTTACTCCACATTCCATCAATCCATGTGGATTCAGTTCTTCCCGGGTACTCGATTTCAACCTGCACTTCTGAGTGATCTGGTGCGAGCGGCGTAATCTTGACCTTATCCGTCGGCCCCCGAAGCACAACCCAATGGTATTTCAAACGAGCCCCCGAGGGATTGATCGTGTCTTTGGCCGACAATTGCATAACCCTTCTCTGTGGGTAACCACGCCAAATCCGGGCAATCACTTCCGGTGATGTAAAGTGCTTTTCAGTAAGAAGAGGGGGCCCGATGAAATCGTAACCAGCACGCATGTTATCCTCGGAGAGCACTTGGAGCTGAACTAGCGGTGGAATCGACTCCGGGCGCATCTCATGGGCCGCCTGCATCATCTGAAGCGCGTCCAAATTGCGACGATCAAATACGGCTGGGTGGGCTTGCCCGGAGAGATAGTCTTCCCGACTGCTAACATTCTTTTGGTGCAACCGCATCAGTGATTGCACCGTTGGCATTAATAGCCCCTGAGCTTCTAATTTTTTTCTTACCGCTTTGGGGAACGACCCAATGGTCCAGCCAACGGCGCGGATGAATGGCTGATCGGTTCCTGATGACCCTTGTGTGATAATGAGATAAGGAGTGTTGGTGGGATACATGTCTCCATGACCGTTGCCCCATTTTTTTGTCTGTTTTTTTTCTTTTCGTATATTCCCAGCGATGTGGTCCATATGAGAAGGGTAAATATAAAGATTGTTTGAAGTATATTGTTTGCGAAGTGCCGACAGGCCACTGGGCAAACTGTAGGCACACCTTGGCTGACTGCCTTTATCAATCTGTTTATGGGCCGTAGAGGAATTGCCGACAGTAACATTGTCTCGCGTTTGAAGTTGAAGCCCCCATCCCCGAGTTCGGGCATCGGCTTTGCTGTACATGTGCCTTTCCATTCCAGGTAATTGATCCAAATTGACCGTGGAATGCCCATCGTCACGATTGTCCCAGACGGTGCCATCCAACCCGGCTGCACTGCCGTCAGCCACCCAGCGTTCAAGTTGGGCATGGGCATCCCGAGCAATCCCGTATTCATAACGCTTTTGCTCCTTCACAGTTCGTTCCAGCGACTCACTGTAGGTTGGCAGGAGTACAGAATAGCAGGCTAGAAGGATAGTCGTGTAACGTTTCGCGTTGCAAAGAGTGGCCCAAAAGCACGGCACTTTTTCCGAACATATCATGCGTCTATTCCTATGCGTCTGACACACATCGCTGACCGGATGCGCTGTTGATGGACTATTGGTGACTCTCGAACCGAAGTCGGATAAATTATATGATGTTAGAGAAATGCAGGCCAATCAATGGCTGTTCCCCCGCTTCCCAAGGTTTTGCCATGTCTGTGGAAAACACTGGATTATCACAATCTGAAACCGAGGTAACGATCACCTATCAATCATCTCTTGTGGATGATGCTGAAATTTCAAAAAGCACTACCGGATCGGCGAGCTTGATTGATATCGCCCACGAAGATGTGCGCATGGTGGATTTGCCGAAACGCATGATTAATGTGGGCGAGGTGATCGGCAAAGGCGGGATGGGTGTAGTTCGGATCGGCAGACAACATCTGCCTGATCGAGATGTTGCGGTTAAAAGATTGCATCTTGCCAAAGCTCGTCTTGCCAGAGCACTGCTTGATGAAGCGATGATCATGGGAGGGCTTGAGCATCCGAATATTGTACCGGTTCACCTGGTACGATTGACCGAAGACAATAGCCCCGAAGTGGTAATGAAATATATTCAGGGCATTGCATGGAGTGAATCGCTCGATAAAAAACCCCAACAAGACGCCGATCTCCTTGAGGCGATTGACGTGCTTCGTTCCGTATGCAGGGCGGTTGAGTTTGCACATTCTCG
>DLCF01000152.1:14062-14741 GCA_002480485.1 Planctomycetaceae bacterium UBA7805 | reverse complement strand
TGAGATGACCGAGGTCCTCTTCGGGGGCATCACTGCCAACGAATTCGTCAACGACCCAGCAGTCGGAAATCTTGCGTATCGGGAAACTTTCCCGTTCACAAATCAAATTTCCGCAGTTACGATCGAACCGAGTGGTGACTATCACCAGACCTACCTTGGAGATTTTCCGCTGCTCTACAGCCCTGCAGGCACTCGTTATCTTTTCGGCTCCAATGCGGAATTTTTTCCGAGTGCTGAAACTTCCCTGCTAGAGGGTGATATTATCGACCTCGACGCAATCGAGGGGCGGACTCTGCTAGGTTACATTTATGGCGGAATCGCTGCAGGTGGACCGAATGGAGGATTCAGTGGCGATTCGATTGCGTCGCGACAGGTCTTCACAGTCGAGCTGGTGCCAGTTCCGGAACCGGCAACCGCATGGCTGCTCTCCCTTGGGTTCGCGACTGTTTGCGCGTGGTGGCGTCGCCGGCGTTGACTGAACCCTCTTCGCAGTGGCCTACGGTACCGGAAATCTTCGGTTGACCTTACAATGACCTGGGATACCACTCTCACGAGGTTTGAAGCCGATGTTTGCTCCACGTCCCCTTGCCGTGATCTTCGCGTTGTGGGTAGCCACGCCTCTGGCGGCTGACGACGAGATACCCAATATTCTGATCGTTATGGTCGATGACATGGGCTA
>DLCF01000152.1:10830-13651 GCA_002480485.1 Planctomycetaceae bacterium UBA7805 | reverse complement strand
AACACGGGCCGCTGCTGCCCAACGCGTGCGTCACTGCTGACCGGCTTGTATCCGCATCAGACCGGTGTCGGCAAGATGACCTTTGAGGAGAATCGGCCCGGTTACCGCGGGTTCCTCCAAACTAACTGCGTAACAATTGCCGAAGTGCTCCGCGATCGCGGCTACGACACGGGTATGGTGGGAAAGTGGCACCTCTCGCAGACGAACATGGGACCGAGGCACATGCGCAACTTGAACAACCAAATCATCCTAAAAGAGTTTTCCGATCCAGCGACCTACCCGGTGGGCCGTGGATTCGATTCGCATTATGGAATCGTCTGGGGGGTAATCAACCATTTCGATCCATTCACTCTCGTGCGAGGCATAACACCCGTTGAGTCCGTGCCGGACGACTACTATGCGACCGATGCTTTCACCGACGAAGCAGTAAAACAGATCGAGCGATATGCCACCACCGACAAACCATTCTTTCTCTATGTGGCATACACCGCACCCCACTGGCCGCTGCATGCGCGAGAGGCCGATATTGCTCGGTACGCCGATACCTACCGGGACGGTTGGCAGGCGATTCGCGAGGCGCGCTACCAGCGACAAGTCGAGATGCAACTCTTTGGCGACCAGCCTGCACCGCTCAGTCCTCGTCATGATGGTCACGCTTCGTGGGAGGATGAACCGAAGCAGGACTGGGAGATGCGTGCCATGGCGGTGCATGCGGCGATGATCGATCGAGTTGATCAAGGCATTGGACAAATCGTCGCGTCTCTAAAAAAGACAAATCAACTCAATAACACGCTTATTTTTTTCCTCTCCGACAATGGCGCTAGTCCCGAGCGGCCCGGAGTACCGGGCTTCGACCGTTACAGCGAGACACGGGAAGGGAAACATGTCACCTACTTCGGTGCAGGAAAACCCCGTGAGATCCTCCCCGGCGGTGAGTTAACCTGTGCTGGCATCGGTGCTCGCTGGGCCAATGTCGCCAACACGCCGTTTCGATACTGGAAGGGCAACCAACACGAGGGGGGCATTCGCACCCCGTTGATCGTGCACTGGCCCGCCGGTCTGTCGATTGACCCCGGTAAGATCACCGAGCAGGACGGACATGTTATGGATATTGCGGCGACCTGCCTGGACGCCGCCGGTGCCATATACCCCCAGCGCTATCGGAACCATGAGATAACACCACTAGAGGGTAAAAGCCTAATGCCGATTCTCGAGGGACGAGTCCGCGCCGGACACCCACAACTCTTCTTCGAGCACTATGGACACAAAGCAGTGCGCGAGGGACCGCTTAAACTGGTGGCCGATGAAAAAGGCCCCTGGCAGCTGTACGACCTGCGACGCGACAAAAGCGAATTGAATGATCTGGCGAGAGAGCAACCGGCCACCGTCAAGCGGCTCGCTAGCGACTGGGAGCGGTGGGCATTGCGTACCGGTGCGATCGAGCCGCTGCTTGACCCATCGAAGGTGTCACTCGGCACAGGACCGCAGCATGACGCAAAATAAGGGCCTACAAATTGTCGGTCTCGGCGAGGCGGTATTTGACATTTTTGAGGAAGAAACCATCCTCGGTGGCGCACCCCTCAATGTTGCGGTGTGTGCCCATCAATGTATCGCCGCGGCAGGGGGCGCAGGAATCGTTGCCAGTCGCGTTGGCCGCGACGCACTGGGTCGCCAACTGATACGCGACTTCGAATCGCGGCATATGGAAACAAGGTACATTCAAATCGACGATGATCGACCGACCGGTAAGGTGCTTGTTTCGATGAAAGGCAACCAGCCTGACTATGAAATCTGCAAGCCCGCTGCGTGGGATGCACTGCAAATGGACGGTCGCTGGGTAGAACTGGCCAGTCATTGCGATGCGGTCTGCTTCGGCACTCTGGCGCAGCGAAGCGCGGTTTCTCGTGAAGCTATTGAACGTTTTTTAACAGCCGCCTCCGGCGCGGTGCGGCTATTAGACATTAATTTACGTCAGGATTTCTACTCGCCTTCCATTCTTGATACGTGCCTCCAATGGGCATCGGCCGCAAAACTCAATGAGGAGGAACTTGGGATCATCTCTCCGCTACTGAACCTTGAAACCTCAAATTCAGCCGGGGCATGCACGCAACTTCTTCAAAAATATGAACTCAACTTTGTTGCTCTGACACGGGGAGAGCAGGGCATTGAATTGCATAACTCTTCGGGAATGGCCCAGGCACCCGCCACATCATATCCCGAGCACCCGCACGCAGACAGCGTCGGCGCCGGCGACGCCGCAGCCGTCGGACTGATGATCGGGACCTGTCTCGGATGCTCTTCCGACGAAACGCTCGAGTTAGCAGCCCACCTGGGAGGCTATCTGGCTTCCGTGCCCGGGGCGACACCAAAACTGCCGGCAGAGTTGATTCGTCGGGTCGGACTTACTCGGACCGATTGACTCGTCAAGCGGTTTGCCCGACCATTGGGCTTTCCATTCCTTCTATACAGCGCAAAATCGATGGCCCTCCCGCTCACTGCACTCATCATAAACGTGCTGCTCCCGATTCTTATCATGGTCGGTCTCGGTGCCGTGATGAACCGTCGGGGCCGCATTCAGATCGATTCTCTCAACCAACTGACGATTTATCTGCTGGTGCCGAGTTTTCTTTTTCAGCAAGTCTCTACCAGTGAACTCAGCTGGAATGATATCGTGGAGATCACCTGGGGCAGTGGGCTGCCGGTGCTGCTTCTCGGAGGGTTGCTACTGCTGGTTTATTGGTCGCAAAAATACCCAAGTAGCACGACCAGTGCACTGCTGCTAGGCGGCCTGGTCTACAACGCGGGGAATTTTGGCCTTCCC
>DLCF01000152.1:0-10452 GCA_002480485.1 Planctomycetaceae bacterium UBA7805 | reverse complement strand
GGCGTGGCCATTCAGGCCATGGTGATTATGCTCAGCAATATCGCAGTCTGGTTCGTGGGGTACGTGGTCATCGCATGGGGGAAAGGGCAGGGTCTGCGCGGTTTGTTCGGTTTTTTCAAGCTTCCCATGATATATACAGTGATCGCAGCATTCATCGTTCGTGAAAATAGCATTGCGCTGCCCGCTTTCATCTTCGAGCCGATCAAGATGCTTTCGGCGGCGACCGTCCCGGTCATGCTGCTCACACTTGGAGCGCAGTTGGCTCGCAATGCCCGTTGGCCCGAATGGGGACTGATCGCACCGACGATGGCGGTCAAACTGCTGCTTCTACCCGCGCTCACGGCAGCAATGGCTTGGGCACTGGGTCTGTGGCCCTGGCCCGGAGCACAACTAACGATCGCCGCCGCTGCGCCGACCGCCGTGAATACCCTGATCATTTCGCTTGAATTGGAGGGAGATAGCCGAACCGCAGCAGATTGCGTTTTCTGGACTACGATCGGCTCATTCGTCACCGTTACCGGCGTGCTTATGTGGTTGGCGCACACAGGGGGATTTTGATTCGCTAAAGTAGTCGATTTAGAACGCGTTGAATGAGCGCAAAAAGGAGGCCTCTGATGTGCCAAATACGATTTGACAGTGCCGTGTGGCCAGGGGCAAGGCAACCATCCGGCAGGAGTACATCAGAGGCCTACGGGCCAGTCTCAATTGGAATCACACTGTATCGTCTTAGTGCATCCCTACCAGTTGCAATCTGTGTGCCCAAACCAAAAAAAGAGCGTGAATTCGATTAGACAAATGTCACATCACTCTTGCTGGACTTGAGTTAAATTAATTTTTTATTTTTGCAAGGATACTTTTCACCGGATGAGACCCCTCTTGATAGCTACAGTAAAATGCGGCACATGTATTATTTTGATGCATAAATTGCAACACTTTGGCTGCTTTTGCCCTGGGATCGCTCTATGCATTTGAAATATCAGTGGAGCGTCATTTTTCAACCTCAGGCAATGCTTGCCTCACGATGCGGTGGGAATCTATATTGCCCCCCAAGAAGCTTATTTTCATCCCTTAATTAGGCGTTTCAGTGAAATCGGAACCTGCAAAAATCGGTCCTTACCGTTGCGGAATCGGAAACCCGCTTTTGGTGATTGCTGGGCCATGTGTGATTGAAGACGCCGAGAAAACGCTCGCGATCGCTGAGACGCTGGCGGATATCGATCAGCGACTGGATGTCAACATTGTTTTCAAGGCTTCCTTCGACAAGGCCAATCGCACAAGCCTAAACGCTTTTCGCGGCGTCGGACTCACACATGGCCTTGAGATTTTACAAATGGTGACCGAAAAAACTGGTTTGCCGGTTACCACCGATATTCATGAACCAGCCCAAGCTGTGGCAGTCGGTGCGGTCTGTGCGATGCTTCAAATTCCCGCTTTTCTCTGCCGGCAGACCGATCTCTTACTGGCGGCAGCCGCTACCGGTTGTGCAGTCAATGCCAAAAAGGGTCAATTCCTTGCCCCTGAAGATATGCAACATGTGATCCAGAAACTCCAAGGGGGTGGATGCGAAAATGTTCTCGTGTGCGAACGCGGGACATTTTTCGGCTACGGACGGTTGGCTAGCGATACCAAATCCCTGGTCGGACTCGGGCAACTCGGTGTCCCGGTGCTGTTTGACGCCACCCACAGTGTACAACAACCCGGCTCACTGCCCGGTGCGACCGGTGGTAACCGGGAGTTAGTTGAACCGTTGGCTCGGGCGGCGGTTGCGGTGGGAATCGATGGGCTATTCTTTGAAACACATCCGGTACCCGATCAATCCCCAAGCGATGGACAGAACATGATCCCGCTCGATAAATTTGAAGAGATGTTAAGCCGGTTGTTACGGCTTCGTGAGACTACGCTTGAAATTCTACCCTAACCGATTTGCCCGAAGAATCACCCCACGTAAGTGGCTCCATCAAATGAACCTGCCCTTGTGCCATCACCGTCTTTATCCATTCCGATTTGCGCTATTGCTGACGTGCATCTTTGCCGGTTGTACCGACAAGCCTGTCATTCCAATAACGGCAGATATTCAGGCGAGTAGCGGACAAAACCAGGACTACTTTAATTACGCGGTAGACAACCTGAATCACCTCTCAAAATTCGGCCCCCGCCAAATTCTAAATCAGACCATTGATCGCTTGAATCAGTGGAACCGCATCGAACAACCTCAAACCAACTGGGAGCTCGATCCGTTACTGTCCACGCTTCCCGAAATTTTTCAAACTGGACCGCTGATTGCCAGCCTTGGGGATGAGACTTTCAATAATTACGACGGTATTTATTTGAGGGAATGTGCGCTGGTTGATAGTGTTGCGGACTACGCCACACTCAACTCGACCGACAATGTTACTGCCGCTCGTGATTTATTTGAATGGGTCGTTGCGCACATCGCGCTTGATCCAGAACCGCCAGCGGATGCTACCCAGACAGCTCAACTTCCTTGGCAAACGCTTTTACTCGGCCACGGCACGCAAGTTGACAGGGCTTGGCTCTTTGCCCTGCTGGCAAGGCAACTTGATCTCGATGTGGTATTGCTTTATCTTCCGCGATCAAGCAGAGCGGATCGGGCAGCTTCGCTCACTTTATGGGCAGTGGGAGTCCTTAATAATGGGGAAATTTATCTTTTCGATCCATCTTATGGACTGCCACTCCCCGGCCCTGACCAAAGCATTGCCACCCTGACCGATTTGCAACAGAACCCGGAACTACTTCGTGTGTGGGACACGAAAGAAAAGCCCTACTGGGTTACCGATGATCTGGTGTCGCAGGTCGTCCCCTTTGTGGAAGCGAGCCCCCAATCACTATCAAGGCGAATGAAGTCGGTGCAGACGGCGCTCGGAAGTCAGAACCGTATGCGGATATTCAGCAATCCATCGCGGTCGGCAGATGCTTTCGATGCGATTGACCAGCTGCCCCGTCCCAGGATTTGGCCATGGCCATACTTGGCAGCCCGAATTCTTGCCAACCCTGACAACAAGGACCGTTCAAGAATCGCCCGCGAACTGCAACAATACGGCAAATTTTTAACTGGTGAAGTAAATCCATTATGGGCAGGTCGCTTACAGCAACTTGCGGGTCGGTACACCACGCAGATTGAGGGCATTCCCCGTCGGGAGCGCGATGCACCGATCGGGGAAAAAGGAGCCAAGCCGCTACTGTTGGCCTCCCGCACGATGTTGCAGAAATTACCGCAGGAAGACATTCCCGCGGAAGCGAAGCAACAGGTTGAATTTTTCTACAAACGGGCGGATGTGATTCGCCGTGATGCCACCAGGCATCTAGCGACAATCGCAATGGATGAGGGCAACTATCCGCTTGCGTTATATTACCTGGACCAAACCGATAAACAGCAAAATGCCTCAAGCTGGCCGACCGATGCGGTTAAACTTTCTACAACCATGGCACGTGGACGCGTTGCTGAAGCTGCCGGAGAATTATCCGAGGCTATCCAACAATACGGGAACGTTTCCGGTCCGGAACAGGATGAGGCGGTGCAGCGGATCAGACAGATCGAATCAAAACGCGCTGCAGAGAAATCGTGATGCTGTCTTCGGCAACTGGTGCGAACCTTCCATTTCCTGAAATTGCTCAACAAGCAATTTCTGCCTACCGCCAAAGGTTTGGTGATTCGCCTCACTGGATAAGCATCGCCCCGGGGCGAGTGAACCTGATCGGGGAACACGTCGACTACAACGACGGGCTTGTGCTTCCGATTGCTATTGATCGTGCGACAGCTATCGCCGCCGGACCCGTGATGGATGGCACATGTCGGATCGAAAGCCTCGACGCAACCGAGCAGATTCGAACTACCGATTTTTCCTGCCATCAACAACCTGCTTGGGCGGCTTACATGCTTGGACCGTTGCTGCTTTGCCGCAAGCAGGGCTTACAATTTAAAGCATTCTCTGCCGTTATCGCCTCAGATGTTCCGCGCGGGGCCGGACTCAGTTCGAGTGCAGCATTGGAGGTGGCCTCTGCGACGTTGGCAGAGCTTATCTGCGGGGTTCATCTGGATTCTTTGGAGAAGGCCCGACTGTGTCAACGGGCAGAACATGAATTCGCCGGCGTACCTTGTGGTATCATGGATCAGGCAACTAGTGTCGCCGCTCGAGCCGGCAACGCACTTTTGCTCGATTGTCAATCCGAGACTTGGCAAAACATTCCCTTTGGGCAACAGGATGTCTGCTTATTGATTGCGAATACCAACGTTCGACACTCTCTTTCCGACGGACAATACGCGGCACGTCGCGAGGAGTGCGAACAAGCTCTGGAATATCTTGGAAAATCAAGTTACCGAGATATTGACCTCTCAGTAGTCGAGGCCAGTGGTCTTGAAACGAGACTTCTCCAGAGGGCGAGACACGTCGTTTCTGAAATCGTGCGCACCCGTCAGGCTGCGGTGGCACTTCAATCGGGTGATTGGTATCGGTTTGGGAAGTTAATGAACGAAAGTCACCGATCACTTGCTGACGACTATCAGGTGAGCTGCACAGAGCTCGATACGATGGCAAAAATTCACTGGGACCTCGGCCCATCGCGTGGCGTTTTTGGCTGCCGGATGACTGGCGGTGGGTTCGGTGGCTGCACTGTGTCTCTTGTCCAGGCTGAAGCCGCCACTACCGTCGCTGATCACGTGCAGCAGACATATCAAATGGCCACGGGCATCGAACCTGAAATTTTTATTGTGTCACCCAGTGACGGAGCGCATGGCATGCATTTAGATCGATCGCAAAAATCATAAAATCCGTCACAACTAGTGTTTGATTTAGGCGCCCGAGGTCGATTTCTAAGCTAAGATAGACAAGAAGTCCGATTAGGCCCGCCGGAAATGCAAGTCATGGTGACAAAGAGTCTCGATAGCAAAATTGCGCGGATCCTTAGTGATCCGAACTGCAGCGATTTTCTCCTCGCCGATGCCAAGGATGCGGACATGGCAGGTGGCATGGCCGCACCCGGAAAAAGTCCCGAGCATCATGCTGAGGAGGGTCGTTTTCGGTCTCTGGACAACTACCGCGATATCATCCGGCAGAATGTACGCCAAGGTATGGTCGACATCATGTTGATGAGTGCCAGCACGAGTGAGGTCCTCACAATTCGAGAACGCATTTTTGACTCTTCGCATGTGACCCCCGCCATCCGAGCCAACGATACTACCGATATATGGCTAGCGCAGGGCGGCCAGTACACGCGGCAACCTGCGAGACCCTTTCGCACTGCAGATATCGATCATGGAATGTGCGGAAAGTTGGACTGCTCGATCGAAGAGCGATCCATGGGCGCAGACCTCGGACTATTTTCGGTCACTTATAATAATGACATTCACCTCGATGCGGCGATGCTTGAGGACTACAAAGCATTCCGTAACGAGGCAGAGCAAAAAGGTTTTCGACATTTCCTGGAGATCTTTCCGCCCAACGCTCCACAAGCGCCAATCGGAAATTTGGGGCGATTCATCAACGACAACATTGCCCGCACGCTAGCTGGCGTGGCTGGAAAGGGTAGACCACTTTTTTTAAAGGTTCCTTATCAAGGGCCGGCCGCCATGGAACAACTCGTTGCGTACGACCGCAACTTGGTCGTCGGCATCCTGGGCGGGTCATCAGGGACAACATTTGACGCATTTCACCAACTTTGGGAAGCAAAGAAATACGGTGCTCGTGTTGCCCTTTATGGCCGTATGATCAATAACTCAGAGCACCAGCCATCCTTTATCCGCCATTTGCGACTGCTCGCAGATGGGGAAATTAACGATCCGGCCGAGGCGGTGCGGAGCTACCATGCGGCACTTGCAGAAAACAAGATCACACCCTATCGTCCGCTCAATGATGACCTCGCATCGACACTGCGTCAAAGTGCATATAGTGGAAATAGTGGTACTTCAGGCGGGACAAAATCGGCGAAAAATACCAATGGTGCCGAACTCGCCGTGGACGACTCCAAAGATCTGGAGAAAACGCCAGATTTTTCCAAGATGTCGCAGCAGGAAAAACTGGAGTGGAATCGCCGGCGTTTGGACCGCACGCTCGGCACGTAAGCGATTCAGATCTGCGCGAGAATTTGGGGAAGCACTTGCAATAATGCGTCCACCTGCGAGTCAGTTCCCACTGTAATCCGCACGCCATCATCCCAATCAGCATACGCCATGTAGCGAACCAGGATGCGTTCACGTTTCAATCGGTCATAGATCTCTCGAGCGTCCTTGTCGGGATGGATGCACCACAGAAAATTGGCCTGTGACGGAGGAATTTGAAACCCCATATTTGTCAATGCCTCTTCCATCCGGGTACGGGTCGATTTAATTTTCGCCCGATTCTCATCACGCCAATTTTGATCTGAGATCGCTGCGGTCGCACCAACAATCGATAGTGTGTCGCAGTTGTAACTATCCTTAACCCGCTCTAATCGTTCAACCATCTGCGGTTGAGCGACGAGATAACCAAAACGCAAACCAGCGAGGGCGTAAGATTTACTCAGGGAACGAGTCACCAGGAGATTGGGATGCTGCGTTACAAGAGCCAGAACGTCAGCGTCGGCAAAATCAACATAGGCTTCGTCAATCACAAGCGGGCAGGGCAGGGTTGCAGCAAATTCTGCAATTTGATCTGCTCCGATTACCGTTCCCGAGGGACTGTTGGGATTGGCGATGATAGCTAAACGAACTTTTTCAGTATCAGTGGAGAAGCGGTCGTCCAACGACCAGTCTGTCGAAAAACGTACCGGATCAGCAACCGCACCTTGAATGTGACATAGAGTAGGGTAAAGAATGTAGCCCGGTTCACTAAACCGCACGGCATCTCCCTCACCCACAAAAGCCCGCACGAGGATCGTAAGCAGATCATCGCTTCCGTTACCGCACAAAATGCAGTCTGCCTCGACTCCAAGCGATAACGCGGCTGCTGCGCGAAATGCAGTGGCAGCCGGATCCGGGTAACGGGCCAGACGCGACGCATCAACCGCCCGAATCGCGTTGATTACGCTCTCGGGCGCAGGATAGGCATTTTCATTAGTATTCAGCTTAATGAACTTGCCCTGTTGTGGCTGCTCCCCAGGCGTATAACCTGCAAGCGAGGAAATATTGGGGCGAAAATATTTCAACGACATACCTCCCTTCACCCATTCCTATTACGCTTGATCCCGCACGCGCATATCAACGCTGTGGCGATGTGCGGTGAGCCCCTCGCGTCCCGCCAACTCTGCCAACGAATCTGCAACGTCAGCCACCGCCTGCTGTTCAAAGTCGATGATGCTTGTCGACCGGACAAAACTATTTGCCGAGAGTCCGCTGCTAAACCGTGCAGTCCCACCCGTCGGCAGCACATGCGATGGACCGGCCACATAATCGCCCAGAGCGACAGGAGTTTGGGGACCGATGAAGATCGCACCTGCAGCGTAAAATGCATCGACCTTTTCGCGCGCATCATGAATAGCAAGCTGCAGATGCTCGGGTGCAATTGTATTGGTGATTGCAATCACCGACTCCATATCTGAAAGATGCACCAGCGCACCATATTGCAGCAGACTTTCTCGCGCAGCCTCGCTGCGACTCAGCGTCGGCAACAAATCGCCCAATGCCTGCCGCACATCAGTAATTAATCTTTTGCTTGTTGTCAGCAGTAGACTTGATCCAGGTGCGTGCTCCGCCTGCGCGATCAGATCAGCCGCCGCCATTTTCGGATTTATTGTCTCATCAGCAACCAGAACCAACTCACTCGGACCAGCAATCGAATCGATTGCCACCTCCCCGTAAACGTGGCGTTTGGCTAAGGCCACAAATAAATTTCCCGGGCCACAAATAAAATCCACCGGTCGAATGTTTGAAACTCCGTAGGCCAGCGCTGCGACCGCTTGCGCGCCACCGATTCGATAAACTTCCTCTATGCCAAGTGCGCCACAAACGGCAAGAAAATCCTCATTCTCTGCACCGAAGCGAGTCGGGGGCGCAACTACTGCAATTTCTTTCACCCCAGCGGCTTGTGCACAGACGGCTGTCATCAGCACCGAGGACGGATAGGCCGCTGCACCACCTGGAACACAGATACCGACCCGTTGGAGTGGAAGATAGCGATGAATCAACTGGCCGCCACCGGGGACCTCGACCCGTGTAGTCTGATTCAGAATTTTTGTTTGAAACCGGAGTATATTCTCTCGAACGGTGTCAATCGCGTGTAAATATTGCGGGCTCGCCTGCCGATGGGCCGCATCTATTTTGTGTTGCTCCACGCGGATAGTCGTCGGCGTCAAATCAGCACGATCAAGCAGTCGCGTGTAACCAATAACCGCGTCCAGACCCTCCGCACGCACTTCGTCACAAATTCGGGAAACCACCTGATTGGGTGAAAGCGGCTCGCCAAAAACCTCCATTGTCTTCGCTCGGCTTTGCGAGGAGACAATATCGCCGCGAACGCCCAGTTTAGCCCGAAGTCCCTCGATGAGCTGCGGTAGATCATCGGATTGCTGATCCCAAATGGGAATTGGAAAGGATGAATCCATAAGACTAGGGCCTATCGACAGTTTCGTGTACACTACGACGTCGCGTACGGGTTTAACGCTTTTTTTGGCATCGGAGCGCTTTTGCTCTTCCGCATCCAGAGGTTGCGATCCGTTGAGCAATCCCGAACGTTGCCTCCATTCTGACTCGTTGTTGCCCGACGTGAAAGGCCCATCTCGCTAGACTCACCGGGATTGTCGACATGATGACAGCATCACAGATCACGCTCGATTACCGGAGTGACACCGTAACACGACCCACCCCCCCGATGCGTCAGGCGATCGCCGAGGCAGAGGTCGGGGACGATGTATTTTCCGATGATCCGTCGATCAATCGGCTGCAGGAACGTATTGCTGCACTACTCGGCAAAGAGTCTGCGCTGTTTGTGCCCTCGGGAACCATGTCGAATCAGCTCGGCGTGCTTGTGCACTGCGAGCCCGGAGATGAATTTCTCTGCGAAACAGGTTGTCACATCTACAACTATGAGCAGGGTGCGTTTGCCCAGTTGGGCGGTATTGTTGCGCGGACGATCGACGGGGAGGGTGGGCTATTAGATGTCGAACAACTCACCGATAAGATCCGGCCTCCAAACGCGCATCTGGTAAGAACGCGTTTAATGTGCCTCGAAAATACGCATAACATGGCTGGTGGCAGGATCCATCCATACGAACAGGTCGCCCGAATTTGTGAGTGGGCTCACGAGCAAGGATTGGTTTGTCACCTGGACGGTGCGCGACTCATGAATGCCGTGGTGGCAAGCGAAGTCTCGGCAGCGGATTGGGCAAAACATTTCGATTCTGTGAGTGTTTGTTTTTCCAAAGGCCTCGGAGCACCAGTCGGCTCGGCGTTGGTCGGTAATCGCCAACTCATAGAGAGGGCCCACCGGAAACGAAAAATGCTCGGTGGCGGCATGCGACAAGCGGGATTGCTCGCCGCCGCAGCGGATTACGCTATCCAGAACCATATTGAACGGTTAGAGGAGGATCATCGGCACGCCCAAAAGCTCGCCGCGGGACTCGCTGCGATCGACGGCATTAATTTAACACCGAGCGAACCAGAGACAAACATTGTTATCTTTCAGATTGACCCAAAGATTGGAGCCGCGGAAAATCTGGTAGAAGAGCTTGCACGTGACGGGGTACGAATGCTCGCCGTTGCAGCACAGCGGATCCGTGCTGTCACCCATCTGGACGTTCCTGAATCCGAGGTCGAAAACGCTCTACGCATTGTCAAAAATGCTTGCCTTCGGTTGCACAATAATTAATTTTTTACCTGGTTTCTTCGATGTATAGCACTCCGACCATTCTGATGTGTCCTCCCGCTTTTTATGGCATAGAGTATGAGATTAATCCCTGGATGAATCGCGACCGGGTGGTCGATGCTTCATTGGCCGCACGGCAGTGGGATAAGCTGCATGCCTTGATTCGAGAGTGTGGGGCAGAGGTTCAATTAGCCGAACCGGTCGAGGGGTTGCCCGATATGGTCTTTACGGCAAATGCCGCTTTGATTTACCGCTCGATTGCGATCCTCTCACAGTTCCGACACGAGCAACGCCAGGGTGAAGAGAAACATTGGCGACGGGTGCTCGCTGAATGTCAATTCCGAATCGAGTGGCCAGCTGAAAACATGGCTTTTGAGGGCGCCGGTGATGCACTATTTTGTGGCGAGACATTGTATGCAGGGTATCGAATCCGCAGCGACGCCACGGGGCACCAAGGCGTTGCCGAAGCGATGGGCATTGCGGTAACGCCTCTGGAATTAGTCGACGACTATTTTTATCACCTCGATACATGCTTCTGCCCACTCTCGCCCACCACCGCAATCTACTATCCGGGGGCTTTCGATGTATATGGACGAAAAGTCCTTGCCGAGTCGATCCCCAAATTGATTGAGGTAGAGCGGTCCGAGGCCCAACAATT
>DLCF01000089.1:26819-31642 GCA_002480485.1 Planctomycetaceae bacterium UBA7805 | reverse complement strand
CTACAAGGTTTGCAAGATGGTACCGGAGACATGCACCAGAAAAGTTCCTTACACCTGCTGTCGGATGGAGAAAAAGGAATGTGTCAGAATGGTGCCCTACACGGTCTGCAAACCGGTGCACTACACGAAGTGCGTGAAATGCAAAAAGTGTGTCTGCGAACGGGTCCCTTACACGGTCACCCGTTGCGTTCCCAAAGTTGTCTGCAAGCAGGTCCCGGTCAAGGTTTGCTGCCCGGTTCCCTGCCAGAAAAGCTGCGGCTGTGACGCGGCTCCCAAAACGTGTGATTGCGGCTAGTACGCCTTAAGGGAAGTTGTCTTGCCTCTGACTTCTTGTGACCAGGGCGTACGCTAGTCATCCTGGGCGGCTCGGTTTCACTAAAAACCGGGCCGCTTTTTTGCGCGTTCACCGTTTCAATCAAGAAACGGGGTTGCCCACCGTATCCAAACTGGCACGCAAGGCGTAACGTAGTAAACTGTGGTAAGAATCTGCTGGCAGAATCCCGTTCCCATATTGTTTAGACCATGACCAATTTCTGCAGCTCGAAGTTCATGAAGCGACCCCATTCGTCCACTGCCCTCTTTTCTCTGACATTGATTCTTTTCTGGGGAAGTCTACTCGGAGCGGAACCCCCGGCAACCGTCGAATTTCAGCCGGATGAGAAGGGCGGAAAGGATGTGACCGCAGAAACCACAGCGTCAAAGGCGGAGAGAAACCGCAAAGCTCAGGCAAATCGCCTCGCTGAGCAGACAAGCCCTTACCTACTAATGCACGCGTACAATCCGGTCGACTGGTACCCGTGGGGCGTGCAGGCTTTTGAAAAGGCCAAACAAGAGAACAAACCTATTTTTCTCTCGATCGGATATTCCAGTTGCTATTGGTGTCATGTCATGGAACGGGAATCCTTCATGGATCGCGAAATTGCTGACTTCCTTAACGAACATTTTGTCTGCATCAAAGTTGATCGAGAGGAAAGACCGGACGTAGACGACCTCTATATGACAGCGATCCAGTTGCTCACGCAACGCGGGGGCTGGCCGCTCACAGTTTTCATGACACCAAAGGGTTTACCATTCATCGGGGGAACCTATTTTCCTGCTCGAAAGGGCGATCGCGGGCCGAGGATTGGATTTCTAGAGCTGATTACATCGATTGCAAAGATCTGGAAAGAGAAACCCGAACCCATCAAAGAACAGGCCAGACGCCTCAGTGCCGCAGTAGCGCAGGTTGTGCGAGAGCAACAAGACGCACGGCGGCAGGCACCGGAGGATGAACAAGTAAAGCGGGTTCAGCAGGCGATGGCGAGCCAATTTGATTCAACTTACGGAGGATTCGGACAGCCACCTTTTGCATCGCAGCAACCAAAATTCCCCAGTCCGCCGGAACTACTTTTTCTAGCCGATCGTGTCGCTCGCGAAAAAGACACCAAGGCTAAAGAAATGCTCATACTCACTCTCGATCAAATGGCCTCCGGTGGGATTCGTGATCATGTTGGTGGTGGTTTTCATCGCTACAGTGTGGATCGATTCTGGAACGTTCCGCACTTTGAAAAAATGCTCTACGACAATGCTCAGCTTGCTTCGGTCTATGCAGAGGCATTCGCGCTCACGGGGAAACCAGCGTATCGACAGGTTGCGAGAGAATTGGTCGATTTCACCTTGCAAGAGATGTGCAGTCGTGAGGGAGGTTTTTATGCTGCGATTGATGCTGAGACGGATGCAGAGGAAGGCAAATTCTATCGCTGGACATTGGCGGAACTGCGTAGCGTATTGACCGAGGAGGAATTTGCATTTCTCGCCCCGATCTACAGTTTTTCAGGTGCGCCAAATTTCAACCATGAAGGCCACGCATACTTTGTGCTGCAGTTGAGCAAAGCGACGGATAAGCTGGCCACTGAACTTAATGTCACCACCGAACAACTCGCTCGACAAATCTCGCCATTGCTCAAAAAGCTGCTTGCCGCGCGATCCGCAAAAAAAAGACCGCTGACCGATACCAAAATACTTACGGCATGGAACGGACTGATGATCCGCGGTCTTGCCGATGCGGGCCGAATCTTTCGTGAGGAGCGTTACTTAGACCAAGCAATCGCATGCGCAAACTTTATCCTTGAGACGTTGCAAAAAGATGATGGTCGACTAACAAGAACGTACCGCAAGGGTCAGGCGGACCTTAACGCCTATCTGGTGGATTACGCATTTCTGATTGACGGTCTTATATCGCTCTACCAAGCAACGGAAGATCCCCAGTGGCTGCAGGCAGCCAGTCGACTGACTGATAAACAGATCGAATTATTCTGGGATCCAAAGGAGGGCGGATTTTTCTACACTTCCGGCGATCATGAAACGCTTATCGCTCGAGCAAAAAAGCAGACCGATAGTGTGCTACCCTCGGGCAACAGTGTATCGGCGATTAACCTCACCTATCTCGCCCAGCAATTTCCCGAAAAAGACTATGAGGTTTACGCGGAGAGATTGATCGGCGTGCTAGCGCACGCTTTGCAGAATCCTCAGACCGCGAGAAGGATGCCGACCGCTGCTCGGGCGATTGCGTCGTGGCTTGCGTTTCATCAGAAAAAGGTAGAAAACTGAGTGAACCGAGAACGCCATGCAGCGATTGAGCGGTTCGAGAGGGTTTTTTTGGCAGCCCACAACCCGGGGCTAAGGCGTTTTTTATATAGGACATGACGCAGATGTCACGACCTTTCGACATCACGATCATTGGTGGTGGTATTGTCGGCTTAGCGACGGCACACGCGCTGGCCGAAAAACAAAAATGTCGGCTACTTTTGATCGAGGCGGAGGGCACGTTGGCGGCCCATCAGACAGGTCACAATAGCGGTGTCATTCATTCGGGCCTCTATTACAAACCCGGTACCAGCAAGGCGAAGAATTGTGCGGAGGGACGCGAGGCGATGTACCGTTTCTGCAATGAATACGGCATTGCACATGACAACTGCGGGAAGATTGTGGTGGCGACGAAACAGGCAGAACTACCGGCATTGGAAAATCTCTTCGCGCGGGGAAAAGAAAACGGATTGACCGGTATTCGTCAGCTCAAGTCGGCTGAACTGCAGGAGTATGAACCGCATGTGGTGGGCGTGGGTGGGCTTCACGTCCCGCAAACCGGCATCGTGGATTATGTGCAAGTGGCTGAAAAATTTGGGGAGTTATCCGCGGCGGCTGGCGGAGAGATTCGCAAAGATCGGCGACTCTGCGGCGTGCAGATTCGTGGCAGCGAGATCGTACTAGAGACTCAGCAAGAAGAGATTCAAACGAAACACCTAATCAATTGTGCAGGATTACAGAGTGATCGGGTAGCGAGAATGTGCGGCGAGCGTCCCGCGATTAAAATTGTTCCGTTCCGGGGTGACTATTACGAATTGATTGAGTCTAAACGCCACCTTGTGCGTAATTTAATTTATCCCGTGCCGGATCCACGATATCCATTCCTGGGTGTTCACTTCACGCGGATGATCGGAGGAGGGGTCGAGGCAGGACCCAATGCCGTGCTGGCCCTGGCGCGAGAGGGCTACGGCAAATATTCAGTCTCTCCCCGAGATACGATCGAAACGATTGGTTTTGGAGGTTTCTGGCGACTCATCGCGCAGCACTGGAAAATGGGAGTCGGCGAAATGGCGCGGTCGCTTTCCAAAAGAGCTTTCGTCGGCTCACTACGCGGCTTGATTCCGGAATTGCAAATGGGTGATGTTTTCGCATCGGGTAGCGGTATCCGTGCACAAGCTTTGCAGTCGAACGGTGCGATGGTTGATGACTTCTGCATTGAGCAGAGCGAACGCATGATCCACGTGCTGAATGCTCCGTCCCCGGCAGCTACTGCTTCGATCAGTATCGGTGAAACTATTGCCCAGATGGCCGACGATCACTTTGATCTATGATCTCGCTTGCCGTTTTTCAGCCTGCCACTGAATCACGATTATGACCCGGCATCGCGATGCGGAAGCATATCTTCGATGTCGAGACGGTAGCGTCGGAGCAGATAAAACAAGGCAAAAAAATCATAAAGTGCATGGACGACAATGGGAATGATCAGATTATTACTCCAAAGCCAAAGTCCGCCCAAGTAAAGCCCTGCCAACATGCACAGCAACGCATAAGTCCGAGTGATCGGATGCATCACCCCAAAAAGCATGCTTGTAATGAAAAGCGATACAATCGAGGCAGCAGGTAGGTTGAAATAATTTAGTAATATTTCCAGACCACCTTGCACGAAACCGCGAAACAATATTTCTTCGCCTAGTCCAGCAAACAGCGCGACAAAAAAAAGCTGCCAGAGTGAAAAATTTTGAAACAGCGGTACCAGAATTTTCCGCACCACCCCACGGATTTCCGCTATCCCTGACCAACGGGACCGTTCCAGCAGCAGGAGTACGAGTATTAAGGGCAGCGTACCTACAACGCCCCACGCAACGCTCTCCCAGGTGAACTTGATGGTCGTCAATGGCGAGCACCCAAACAGCAGACCCAGAGTCCAAGCCACAAGGCCCAACCCACCCTCGAAGATACAGATCGATATGAAAGTGCGCACGGATGCTCCTCGGGTTAAATGGCGGACTCGGCAGCACGCTGCTCCCGGATATATTCCAGCATGCCAAATGTTTTGCCATCTGGCAGTTCCACGAATTGTAGAAATAGATGATTTGGTCGGACAGGCATTCTCTATTCTGCCTCAACACACTCACAAAACTCATTTCGCTGCCAAACAACGATGACAAACGTCAATCACAATCTGCCTCTCTCGATTGTTCACATCAAAGTGTTAATGAGAGTGCTATACTTTACGTGGCCAGTCGATTCAATTTTTG
>DLCF01000089.1:0-26411 GCA_002480485.1 Planctomycetaceae bacterium UBA7805 | reverse complement strand
GGAGTCTACCCGCCCCCGTTCTGCGGGTGGGGCACAAGGCTCTATTTCGTCCGACTCGCGCTGCATGAGTCTGGGCACCAGTGCGTTACGCTTAATATTGGTAAAAATCGTAAGATTCCCAGCGATGAGTACGAGTGTGTTCGTAGCGGTTGGGAGTACGTTCGCAAAATCGTTCGCTACCTTGCTCGGGGCTATGTCGTTCATATGCATGTCAACGGCAGCTCACTGAAAGGATTCGTTCTATCGGGCATTGCTTACGTGCTGAGCCTGCTGACGTTTCGCAGGCCCATACTTACCCTGCACGCGGGCACCCAGCAACGTTTTTTCCCGAAGTCCCGATCCCGATTAATGGCACCCATACTGCGCGTGCTGTTTACAATTCCCAAGCTTGTGATTTGCAACAATTCGAATGTCAAAGATCTGATCGTCGATTATTCAATAAATCCAGATAAAATTGTACCGATCACACCCTTCAGTAAACAATACATTGCAGCAGATCCGGCTCCACTCAGTCAGGAGGTGGATGCTTTTTTGGATCAGCACTCTCCGCGAATCTTCACGTATCTGGAAATGCGACCCGAGTATGCGACTGAATCTTTGATCGGAGCGGTGGCAGGTTTACGTGACTCGCACCCAAATATGGGTCTGATCATAGTGGGGGTCAAAGAAAATCAAGAAGAGCTGTTGAAGCGATTAGACGCGTTAAACTTGTCGGATTGCTGCTTCATCGTCGGAACGGTCAGCCATGAAATATTTTTAAGCCTGTTAAGAAAATGCGATGTTTACCTCCGGTCGAATCGCCAGGAGGGAACCAGTTCTTCCATTCGAGAATCTATCTATCTTGGCACGCCGGTCATTGCAGATGGAATCGGCGATCACCCGGAAGGGGTCATCACATATCCCTGGGGTGATGGAATCGCGATGCAAAAATCTCTAATCGAATTCTTCGCAGAAGAGTCCGAGGATCGCAGCTCGATGAACGAAGCCCCCGACACCGTTGCCATCGAAGCCAACTTACTGGCCCGTTGTGCCTTGGGCAGACCCTGGAAGAGGGCCGCGCACCAGGAAGTCAGGCAATGCGATTAATAAAAGGATCTGCCTACCGAAAAGACCTAGCAGAAAAAGCGGGGCCGGATACAATCCGGTGGTTGTCACATCGTAAGTCGACGAATGTTTGGCCGTTGTAAACGGCGATGCGAATGGTGAGCGACAACCGCAAACTGCAACTCATGCAACCACAACTTGAAAAAATCCGTAAACCGCACAATGCGTCGTTCCGAGCGTTCGTTCGTCAGGAACGCCAATTTCCATTCGCATGGCATTATCACCCCGAATTTGAACTCACGCTTATTACCTCAGGACGCGGTCGAAGGTTCGTTGGCGACCACATCGCTGAATTTCGCGAAGGAGATCTGGTGCTACTGGGACCCCTTTTGCCCCACACTTGGCGGAGCGGACCGTCGACTCCCGGTTCAAAGCAGCGTCGAGCGATCGTTGTCCAGTTTCTGGAAACGTTCTTGGGCACGGCCATCGACGAGTGCAAGGAATTGCGTCTCGTTCGGCAACTGCTCACACGCTCACGACACGGCCTGCAATTTATGGGACGCCACCGGACAGTTGTGGCAACACAGCTGGAAAATCTTGTCAAGCTGCGACCTGCTCAGAAACTTTCCGCGCTGCTAAATATTTTGGATGAACTATCGGTTGCTAAACAGACGCGGTCCCTGGCCAGCAAAGCGTACGCGATTCCACGACAACGAACCTCCTCACCAAAAATTTCCCAGGTTTTGGAGACTATTCACCGAGATTTCCAGCGACCCTTACGTCAAAACGATCTAGCGCAAGCTGCTGATTTAAGTCGAGCGGCCTTCAACAGGAATTTCCGCCAAGCAACCGGAACCACATTGGTCGATTATGTGAATGATCTTCGTATCGGACATGCGTGCAGGATGCTTGCTGAGTCAGGGAAACCGATCACTGAGATCTGTTTTGAATCCGGTTTTACAAATCTTTCAAATTTCAACCGTTGCTTTCTCCGTCGGCGGGGGATGCCGCCCTCAAAATTCAGATCACAGTTCCAACGCTGAAGATGGCCGATTCGCAAACAGAACTACGCCTGCTATATTGCCAAACTCAACTGAAATCTGACTCATCCAGCGAGGATGTACCCTACGTGTTAGACCCAGACCTCTTAAAACTTCTCATTTGTCCAGAAACATCGCAATCGTTGGCTATGGCTGACGAGAAAATTGTCACTGCGCTGAACCTGGGTATCCAGCAAGGAAAGATTAAGAATGTGGGGGGCATGACGCTCACACGGCCTCTTGATGGTGGATTGATTCGCGAGGATAACGTGGTCCTTTATCCTGTAATAGATGGAATCCCGGCGCTGCTCAACGACGAAGCAATCAAGCTGGAGGAGATCAATGCCTGAGCAGAATGTCTTTCAAAAAATTATTGCTGGGGAAATTCCTGCGGACATCGTGTATGAGGATTCGAAATGCCTTGCCTTTCACGATATCGCACCACAGGCTCCGACCCATATTCTAGTTATTCCACGAAAGCCGATCCGCTCGGTCGCGGACCTTGAGGATGAAGACGGTCCACTGATTGCCCATCTTTGGAGCGTCATCCGCATGGTGGCGGATCGAGTGGGACTTCGAAACGGCTACCGTGTTGTCGTCAATTGTGGCAGCGATGGGGGACAAGAGGTGGACCATCTGCATTATCATCTGCTTGGTGGTCGTGCCTTAAAGTGGCCACCCGGCTAACACCGCAAATTACAGTATGTGACAACAGTGCCGATGCTTGTTGATTGCAATATTTAACGCAGTAGGTCGGGAAATTTTTTCCACCACGGCTTATCAATGGTGTCTGCTTTTGCCTCTTCGACCGGAACGCGTGTTGGGTCAAACGGCGGGCGTGCTGCGACTTTTGTTACGGGCAGAGGAACATGACGTCGCAAAAATCGTGGCCAGTACCCATCAAGCAAGCGCTCACACTCGACAAACTTCCCCGCGGTCAAAGAAAAATGTGCCTGGGTAATTAATCGAGAAAGTTCCTTTCGCTCGTTTTCGCTGAAATAGAGATCAGAGATGACCACGTCATCAAGCCACACAGCTCCTCGACCCGAATGCTCAAATCGGATCGTCAACGGACCCAAATCAGCCAAGGGTAAATCGTTGATTTGATATTCAAACATCTTCCACTCGGAACCGACGTTAATCTCACCGTAACGATAAAATAATTGGTTTTTATGTTTTCCCTCTATTCCCATGCGCAGCGATTGCAGCGCGCCATCCGATGTTTTCAACCAGACAAAAACGGATAGCCGCCCGGTGGCGGGTGGCAAAAAGGAGCGACTCCGAAGAACCGTATTTTCAAAGCGAAGTGACCCTTGCCCTGTGTGGGCTTCATTCGAATCCACAACAAGATCGCCTGCTTGATCTGCCACCCACCCGGTGGCATCCGGGATCTCAAACGTACTGTTTTCTAAGACATCAAAGGTCGAACTGTTTTTTAACTGGCTGGCGCGATCCGCAAGTTCATTAATCCGTTCCTTGAGCAAATCACGGATGTCGTCCGGTAACGCCACCTCCACATCCTTAACAACGAGATTTGTCTGTTCAAAGCGAATAGCCCGGAAGTCATGCGGTCGTAGATTCAGTTGAATGCCATTGCCTTCAAGAACTTTTGGCGCACTTGCGAGGGACAAATGTTTCATTGCAGGAAGATCTGTTTGATCAACATGCAAAGTGACTCGACAGGGCCAGGATGATGGGTTGGCAAATGTAATAAAACTTGCCCCATCTGCTAGAAGCTTTCGGACAACAACGGGGTCATGGTTTCCCACGACATCGACGGCCTTTCCCTTTGGCAGACGGCGATATGCGGTTACGATTGAGCGAAGCGAATCTTCTTGCCCAAGGGCAAGCATCGCACCACCAACCATAATTGTATCTAAATTGGTTCGTGCCAAATCGCGCACGAGCAGCTCGCGACTGTCTGGTCCTGTCGGCACCAGATGCGGCGCAAGGGCGAGGAACGTCGCCTCAGGTCCGAAAGGACTCTGCTTTTCAAATGATGAGAGCCGAATGGATCGTGGTCTACTTTGTAGAAAATGTCCAACGGAATCTATCGCTGCAAAAGGTTGGTCCCACGAAAGAGAACGTCCGACCTCTCGTGCAGCGGCCGGATCGATGTGGGAAAAATCTGCCGTCATAACTCTTGACTGGAGTAGAACAATTCCGTTTCCGGGTTGCGTGTAATGCTTGGCCGAAAGGCCCACTCCCAGTAACAGATGCTCGGAAGTCACTTGAGTTGGAAGTGTCGGTCGCAGTCGCTCGGAAAGGTCAGGGCTGACTTCAATGCCTGCAGTGGAAATCAAAAGCTTGGCCTGCGGACAATCGGCCCGTATTTGACCAGCCAATTTGCTATGGAATTGACTCAGTCGACTTGCCCGCCATTCCAACCAGGCAGTCTCCTCATCCACCCACTCCGGGTCGCTTTCGTCGGCCACCGCTCGATTCTTTTCCCAGGTTTCCAGAAAACGTTGATAGGTCACCGGATCACCTCCCCAGTTGGGGCCAGGAAATACGGTGCACCCACGCCCCGAAGGATCGACTGCCAGTCCCGCGAATGACGGGTGCACTCCGTAGCGATCAATCATTTCGCGCACAATTTGCAGCACCTCACGTTGGACATCGACGTGCAACGGGTTGTACCGTATCGGCGGATCGCCCTCGGAATCAATGCTCGGATCTCGCCAGTATCGACCTTCTCTATCAGTAAGTAGTATCCCCGTCTTTCGACTTCCCTGCTGACGTCGTTTTTCTTCCAATGCCGGAAGTGGACTTGAAAATTGCAATGCCGGTATGAGCCGAATACCTTCCCGGTCACAAAGACGGAACAGCAACTCCAAAACGTCTTTTGGCACAGGATCCTGACCAGTCGAGGCAAACGTTCCTGTGTCGTATCGGGGTGTGGCTTCTAATCGATCGCTAGGATAAATAGCACCGCCCTTGGCCAAAACGGACAACACAAGCGCGTTGTAGCCACTGTATTTTAGGTACTCCACCAAGCGTGTGCTGGCCTGGTAGAAAGTTACCCAATCATCGAGTGACCGCTGCTGATCCAGAAATTCCGTCGCCGAGAAATTCTCCGGCAACAGAGGCTCCCCCATATAACCTGCAAAGAGGCGTTCCTCGGGGAAAAGATCCGAGCCGAGCAGGAGAGGAAGAGATGCACCCTGTGCAGTGGATCGACCGATGCCGGGAAAACCGGCAGAACGTGGACCTCTTACGCGAATTGCGCCGTGTATAGCCGGGGCATCCCGGCGTGCATTGGTAATCAATACAAAAGGATTTTTTGTTTTCGGCCAGAAGATCATTTGATGCGTGGCGATAGTTGACTGCTCGTCATGGTCCGGGTCATCGACCACAATGCCAGAGTCAATGCCAAGCGGTAGCAGATCTCCGGCTGCATCCGGCTCCAGAAGACTGATCCCCATCGACTGGGAAATGTCCGTTGGATACTCCACCTCCAAAATGTGGGGAAGTCCTGGTTGCGAGACAGTCAGGGGATACGCCGCCCAAACGGTCTGCGGATCATTTGGAGATGCGGCCAAGCGAGTCCAAGCCCCAAGTGTTGGATGTTGCCACAGTTGAATCTTGCCATGCCGAATGGGGCCATCCTTGAATACGGTAAGCGAGGGAATATGACCGACTTTTTTCCACCATGGGTTTGTCGGAAGAATCTCGGTGACAATTCTTCCGGGAGGTGTCGCGCCTACCCCGTTAATTTTTGGAGAAGTGTTTTCACGAAGCACAACAAATTGCACTTTTCTTTGGGCAATCACTTGCTCGGGATTTCGGAACGGATTGGTAGTAGAAAATCGCTCGCCTGATTGTTTTGCCGTGAGAACCAGATCGTATACCCCCTCCTCAGCGGGCACTTGGAATTCAAGCGGGAGCGAGAGGTAACTCTGTTCATCATCTGGGACGATGAATTGGAAGACCTGTTGGGTCACTTCCTGATCGCTTCGTGCTACCAGGATCTGTGACTGCAAGGTTACCCTAGTTTTCTCATTCAAACCGAGAAGATGCGGCGTTAAATCGATTTCGAATTCTTCCGACGGACTGAAGATAAGCGACTCGTTATCAAAGGATACCCGAAGACGATCACCGGGCTGCCGCCGAATTAAGACTTGGTTACCAAGTGGCTTGGGACCAATTTGCTCATGCAAAGGTTGCTGAACTAATTCTTTCAAAGGAATCTTCAGGGGAGAGTCTTGCTTTTGTTGGTCGGAAGCTTGTAGCGAGATGATCAGATCACTATCCAGTGATCCAGCAATCGCGATGTCTACACCGTCATATTCCCTAGACGATCTTGCTTCCACATGCAGGACCCCTTCATCAATCCACATCGACCCGGGCTCATCCCAACTGACACCCAAGGCCTTGTGTTCAAGAATTTCCCCGCCTGACACTGCGATCGTCCCCTGCCAACTCGTCGCCGTACCTCCACCCCAGGCAATCCGTAGCTGCAACGTCGGTCTGCTTGACAATGACCTCTCAGCAGCCAAGGCATTACCAGAGTATTGCGACGCGGGAACGCTTAACAGCCAGAGCAGACACAGCGCAGCGACAAGGTTGCAACCGAAGGGCCAGCCCAGCGATCGATCGCGCGTCAAACTTCGCATTGCTACTCGCAGCGCATCAAGGATCAGCAATTACGGACCTCCTTGTCCGTTGCTTCCGCAGTCACCGGTGCGAACGTCTTGTCCTCATAGGACTTTATGAAAAATGAGGGGCGGGATTATAAGCAGATACATCTTCCGCTGGCCAGATCGAATCGACAGCAACATGGCCTTTGATCGGTAAGCAGTGCAGGCAGCAGTGCAGGCAATAGCAATGCAGGCATCGAGTCGGACACCACGCAGCTTGCAGTTAGAATTTTGCAGCGAATCCTAAGAGGCTAAGACTTGCCGGTAGGTATCGATCGTCGCCTGTGCTGTATGCCGCGCACAGGCATTCGTTTTCACACCTTCTGGCCCCTCTTTCGCAAGCCGGGCACGCTTTTCGGGATGCATGAGGAGATCGACCAGAGCCTCGGAGAGCGCATGTTTATCTCCCGCAGCAAAGAGCTGACCACCACCGACCCGCGATAAGAGTTCAGGAAAAACACCATGGTCTGGCTGTACCACCGGGATTCCGCTGGCCAGGGCCTCTAAAACATATCGCCCTTTCGGTTCCTCATACGGTGCAGGAACCGTAAACAAATCGAGTCGATGAAGAAAATTAATTTTCTCTTTTCGATTCAATCGGCCGGCGTATAAAAAATCACTGCCACATTTGGCAGCGTCCAGCTTTTGCTTTTGTGCAAGGAAGTAAGGGCGATCGGCCTTACCCAAGTCACCGGCGACACACAAGGTTACATCACTGAAGTTTTTCTGCTGCTTGAGTTCAATAAAAGCATCAACAAGCAAATGAAGTCCTTTTGCTGGACAGATCCGTGCTAAATAACCGATCCGCCGAACGGAGGAGGGCAACGCAGTTGCATGATGCGTCGGGAGGTAGTCGGTGACATCGATGCCAAGTGGAACCTGCGTGATGCGATCTGATGGAATATTGAAATACTTTGTCATTTTTTCGCCATAAAATTGGCTGTGCACGATAAAGTGGTCCACCTCCCGCGCTAACTGCCGCATTTCCTGAACGATCTCTGAGCGAACTGGTTCCGAAATACTATCCAGAAAAACATCGTCGCCTTGCAGAGTGACAACCACCGGGATCGACAACACCCGTTTGATTTCCCGAACAGACCCTGCAATGAGAAGATTGCTGAAATGAATAATGTCAGGGCGGGGGTCTTGTCGCATCCAGCGCACCAGGCGCTGGACCTCTTTTCGCTGATGTCCTTGCTCGCCACGGACCATCGATAGTGTGAGGTCCGCCAGTTGATCGACATTATGTGATGCCGGTAATCTTGCCAATGACGAAACGAGCCGAGGTGAATCAAGAACGCGGTCCAGAAATCTCGGTAGATGACGAAAGAGACTGAGATGCTGTTGCAGATAAACATTGATCCCGCCAAAAAAGAGGGGTGCCGAACTCATGTTCTCTTCATCGGTCGTTATAGGCGTATAAAGAGGCACAAGAACAACGTCGTGACCTTCGCTGCGCATCGCTGCTGCCATCGTATTGTCGTTCAGACAACTACCGCAGATGGAACCCCCGGCACCCGGGGTCAGTGAGATGATTTTCATGGATCTTTGACACATCTTTCAGATGCTCCCATATCTGCCCGCCTCTGGCAATCTGGGCAACCATTGGCCATGCACTGCCAAATTTATCTCATCTGCCAGCAGTAAAATGACCTAGGGATGAAACAATCGTCCTGCTAGAATTTCGCCGAATTTCAGTCGCCCAAAGCAGATCCGGCGACTTTTCCGCTCAGCCTCTATTTACTTACCATGCTATACCAAGTCATGCACCGAGCCATGCCACCTGCAGACCGATTTTTACTTTTTTGTCGATCCTGTTCGTTTGCGATAGCAACCGGGATCATTCTGTTTGCTTTTAGCGGCAACTGCACGACGGGAATGGCGGAAGAATCAACGCGTCAAAGTGATTTGCAAGATCCCCGTAAGCGTGCTGCTGTTACCAAGACACAAACAGCAGGCGTTTCAGACGCTGACAAACTGCCGGGTCGTTTTCACTTGACACCACAACAGCAACAATATCTGGAAAAAGTACTTGAGGCCTGGCAGGATCGAACAAAAGAAACCAAAACTTTCCGATGTGAATTTGTGCGCTGGAATTACAACCCAGCATTTGAACTTCCGCAATTTAAAGATGTTCCGCTGGTGGTAAACAATGGTGACCTCAAGTATGCGAATCCGGACAAAGGCACATTTCGAGTGACTCGAGTGATGAATCTCGACACAAAAACGGGCGAGTATAAGGCTGCGAAAGATATCCATGGCGAGCACTGGGTCTGTGATGGCGCGTCAATCTGGCAACACGACCATAAAAATAAGCGGGTTATCGAGCGTAGCATCCCGGAAGAAATGCAGGGGGAAGCGATCCGGAACACCCCACTTCCATTTCTCTTCGGCTCCCAGGCAGCAGACCTGAAAAAACGATATTTTCTTTGCATCGTCACGCCGAGGGAATATGCAAAAAAAGAAATCTGGGTCGACGCCGTGCCGCGTACAAAAACGGACTCCGGAAATTTCCGGGAAGCTATTTTACGTCTCGACCGTAACACGTTCGAGCCGATCGCCTTGCGGGTATATGACCCGGGTGACACTTACGCGACATACGAGTTTTCAAATGTCGTTATCAACGATCCGTTTGAGGGTATCAAGCGGCTGTTTTCTCCGCCTAACGTGCCCTTTGGTTGGCAAAAGGTTGTCGAAATGCCAACCGAAGCAACCGCGCGCCGTCCGACCCCCCGGGGCGAGACCGATTCCCAAGGGCGTTAAATTCTCTACCGCGGACCTGCAAGATCTCGGGCTGCCAATGCAAATTGCAGCTTGCTTGGAATCTACGATTGCCTACTGCGGTAGTCATCCGTGATTCAGCGCAAGCACTCTCGGAATTCCCCAGCTACTGTTGTTACTAGCAACATCATTCGGATCGGATAGCAGCTGCTATCGGCGAGAGCGCTCGCGGCGGCAGCATAGAGAGTAAACGCTATTTAGTAAAAATAGCGAACTTCTAATCGTCAAGAAACTTTTTTTGATTTTACTTTTTATTACGATTAGGACGCCAATGTGTCCGATAGTAGTTTTCGTTCCGCAGCGGCGTCCTGCACGGCGGAACGGAACATACCAATCCTATTTGCTCTGCTGTGGTACGGTCGCAAATGGGAACGCATCAACAGATTATTTCTGACATGCGTGGGAACAACGGTCGCACAAGGTGGAGAACCATGAAAACGTTTCGACATATCCAATGGATGGCGACGGCGTTAGCCGTGCTAATAATGATCGGTCCTCATCCGCTCTACGGAGCTCTCACACAGGAATCCGCCAGACCGCAGGCTGTAATTTCTGATATTCGACTTGCGAGTGGTGGATTGCTGGAGGGCCGATTGGTCGACTCGCAGGCACAACCCGTAGAGAATGCCACGGTAGCGATCCTACATGACCGGCTGGAAATCGCTCGCGCGACAACAGATGCCAATGGGGCGTTTCACGTCGGTGGACTTCGTGGAGGCGTGCACCAAATTACAGGCCCAACAGGCACGGCCACCTGTCGGCTCTGGCAGCCAGGAATGGCACCGCCCTCGGCAAGGGATAGCGCCATTATTATTACCGCAGGTCCCCTCGTACGTGGGCAGCAGCTTGCACGTCAATCGGGTTGCCAAAGTGGTTGCCCGACCGGGTGCAATAATAACTGCCAAACGGGTTGTCGAACCGTCTGTCAGACTTTTTGTCCGCCCAACATAACGCAAGTTAGCAACTGCCCACCGAATCAAGGCACAACTGTCCAGCCACTGGCAACCACCTTGCCTGCCACCGATCGACAAGGTCAGCTAGTCCAGTACCAGGAAGCAGTCCCCGGTACTGTGATGCCCGGAACAGTCCAGGGTCCACCACCCGGACCTTATGGTCAGCCGCCTGTTGTCAATTCAGGTTATCAGGGCTGGGGTTGGAACCCTGAGATTCGTGATATATTCATCGCATGCGGCATCGCCGCAGCGATTGCAATCCCGATCGCGATTGCTAACAGCGGCAAACGCGCTTCCCCTTGAATTGGATCTGCTCAAAATTCACCTGACTACTTCATTGGAAAATCAGTCCGCGAGTAGAAATATCTTGCTAGATGCTCGAAATGGAAAAGCATTCGCTCGACATGGGTGTATTCCGCATGCCCCAGGCCGCTCCGCCACCACTGACCGCCCGGCTGTTTATAGTCGACCAGCAAAGTGAGGCCCTCTTCGGTAACCCGCATACCCCGTGCCATTCGCCGCGTAATCTTCCTCCACGATAGACCCTTCGCCAATTGCCGAGCCAAACGCCGGTCACATCTCCAGAGAGGTCGGCTGATTGGTGTGGAAAAGTTGGACCCTGCAATTCCAAGTTCGTGGATATAATCGCCGTGCGCGGCTGAGAACATCCCGGCAAGCGTCATCGGCCCTGCCACTCGATACGGTGCACGCAGCTTCCCGGGCCGGTGATTGACAAAGTGCAGGAGTTGCGCGTAGCCGGTCGTTTCGAAACCGTAGCGAATTGGCATTCCGAAAGTCACTAGATCAAGCGGATGCCGCGAGGTGAGTTTCGGGGCTTCTAGCACTTGCTTGGCTGCAAGCTGCCATTCCGCATCAAATGTTTGCGCATATTCGCCAACGGCATCCAAAAAGGCCTCTACGCCGCCGAGTTCGGCCGCAAGCAAATTCGTCAACAGCGCAAGCACATTGCCACCGTGACTGTGACCACAAATTAGAATTCGCTTTCCGCGCGGCACATCGAGGTTGCAAAGATAGCGATGCAAATTAACCGCTGCGTAGGCACGTCCCGCATGGTTGTTAATCCCCGACCAAAGAAATCGGGAGACCGATAATTCTCCAGAGGTACCTAAACGGTCGGCTAACACGGAAATGTATTGCGGGGGGAAATTACCGCGATCCTTGACCACACGATCAGCAAGGTTTTTCTGCCGCTGGCACCACTTTTCATAGCTCGCTCGCTTGTGCCCAAAAAACATTGCAGCCAGTCCCCACGGATCATTTCCCACAAACGTCCCATGGACCAATACAATCGCACCTACATTCGCACGCCTCAACACCTGGCCAACTGTGTGCATGCGATTCCAGTATTCATCCGAATCGAGATTCGGAAGTGGATCAAACGGAAGGATCTCATAAGGCGCCTTGGGGGGTCCTGCACTATAAATCTGGTGCGCGAAATGGTTGTTTATCGGCATCGAGCCACATCCTGTGGACCACCATTCTGGAGCTTTCCAACAATCACGCAACAATCCGTGATGTTTTACCTTCAGGTCTTACGAGCCACAGGGGATACTTCCTCCAGATGAAACTCTTTTCGACTCAGGGCCTCATAATGGTGGCCAATATCAATTTGTTCACCCTCAGTGACGCGATTACCCGCGGTATCCAACCTCGCGTTCATGGTCGCTTTTTTCCCACTGCGGCAGATCGTTTTGATTTCGATCAGATTATCTGCCCATGAGAGTAAATATTTACTACCCTCGAAAGGTTCGCCTTGAAAATCGGTGCGGATTCCATAGCAGAGAACTGGAATGGAGAGCTGATCGCAGACCTGCGTCAACTGCAGCACCTGAGGAGCCGTTAGAAATTGCGATTCATCAATGAGCACGCAGTGTATTGGTTCGATCCGCTGCGCCTGCCCTACGGAATCAAAAAAATCATAGGACTCGGTAAATGCAATGGCATCGGCCGTGATGCCAATACGAGAATGGATCCTGTGCGTTCCCACCCGATCATCCAACGCAGGTGTGTAAAGAATAGCCCGCATTCCTCGCTCCCGATAATTGTGAGCTGATTGCAGCAGGGTAGTGCTTTTGCCGGCATTCATGGCCGAATAATAAAAGTAAAGCTGAGCCATATTCTTTTTCTGGACATTCGTTGCTGGAGGCGAGTCGTTTGATGGGCCTGTCTGAACGCTAAACCTCTTTTTCATCAATCCACGACATCAGACGACGAAGCTCTTTACCAATCTGCTCGACACCGTGTGTTCGCTCAGATTTTCGCTGCGATTCGAAACGGTTCGCACCGGATCGATTTTCATCGATCCACTCACGGGCAAACTGCCCACTTTTGATTTCGGCAAGAATTTTTTTCATCTCGGCCCGAGTCTCGTCTGTAATAATCCGATCGCCACGCGTGTAGTCACCATACTCGGCCGTATTGCTAATGCTGTACCGCATGTAGTTGAGCCCTCCCTGGTAAAACAGGTCAACGATCAACTTCACTTCGTGCATGCACTCGAAATAAGCCATTTCGGGCTGGTAGCCAGCATCCACCAGAGTGTCAAAACCGGCCTTTATCAACGCACTGAGCCCTCCGCAAAGGACTGCCTGTTCCCCGAAAAGATCTGTCTCCGTTTCTTCGGCAATCGTCGTGCGAATAATCCCTGCACGTCCCCCGCCGATAGCACTCGCATACGCGAGGCCGATTTGGAATGTTGCCTCATCTTCCGGGTCACCCACCGCAACGAGACATGGAACACCGCCTCCTGCCAGGTATTCGCTACGCACCAGATGGCCGGGCCCCTTTGGCGCGACAAGCAATGTTGCAACTTCAGCGGGCGCGGTGACATATCCGAAATGCAGATTGAATCCGTGTGAACACATCAGGATGTTACCCGGAGACAACACAGGAAGCACCTCTTGCTCATAGACATCACCTTGCCTTTCATCAGGCAGAAGTAGATTCACGATGTCCGCTTCCTCCGCGGCCTGCCGGAGCGACAAAGGTTGAAATCCATGGCTCTCAGCCAGTTCGTGACTCGGACCTTGCCCCCGCGTACCCACTATTACCTGACAGCCGCTGTCCCGAAGATTCTGTGCGTGCGCATGGCCCTGGGAACCATAGCCCAGAATCGCAATTTTCTTGGTCTCCAAAAGCTTTTGATCAGCGTCGGCGTCGTAAAAAATTTCGGCAGCCATAATTTCCTTTTTTCCTGTCTCTTGGTTTAGTGTCTCGTTTGGAGGCAGTGCTTTTTGAGCAAGGACCTGCGAACTGCAAGGTAATGCTTCCCTTATCCGGCATCGACTGCCCTGTTTTCCGACCCGGATACTTCGGGCTTCACTTGACGCTGCCCCCGAACCAAGGCAATCCGCCCGGTCCTGACCAACTCGGTGATGCCGAAAGGACGAATTAGATCGATATAGGCCTCGATTTTACACTCCTTGCCAGAAATCTCGATCATCAGTGCGTCCTGACTCACGTCAACGATCCGACCCCGAAAAATATCAGTTAACTCCCGGATCTCACTCCGCTGCTCGCCCGCTGTGGCACGCACCTTAAGCAACATTAAATCGCGCTCGACAAAGTCTTGCGCGCTAATGTCGTCGACACGCACCACTGTGACAATTTTCTCGAGTTGTTTTCTTACCTGTGACAAGGTTCCATCGTCACCGACTACAACAAAAGTCATACGCGAAAGATGCGGACTCTCTGTCTCACCAACTGCAAGGCTGTCAATGTTGTAGCCTCGTGAGGCAAACATTCCGGCTACATGCGCAAGCACACCGGGAACATTTTGTACTAGAGCCGAGATGACATGCCGCATAAAACTCTCCGAAAGTGCTTCTTGAGTCACCGTTGGGGGAGAACGCCGACGGAGCTCCTGATAATAGCTGCCCGAACCGGAGGTGCCAAGCGGTGGAACCAATCCGCTGCGGCTCTTGCGGGAGAATCTGCCGGATCGCTTGTCGGTTGTTCCGCCGAGGTGCTTTGTGATACGGTGCCTTGAGTGCTGGACAGTGAATAATCGTTACGGAGCATCCCGCTGCCACGATTGGTTATGAGATGCATTTCTTCGCGCAAAGAGACAAGATTAGATGAGTTCAAATTTGCGTAAGAACGCAACGACCAAAAAACAGAAGCAGTCGATCGCCGGGACGATAAACGTTCATGGAGCACGGGCCCACAATCTGAAAAATATCGATCTTGAGATTCCACGTAATCAGTTGGTCGTGATTACAGGTCCGAGCGGATCCGGAAAGAGTAGCCTGGCTCGCGACACAATCTGCGCTGAAAGCCAGCGTCAATACGTGGAAAGTTTATCAATTTACGCGCGACAGTTTTTTTCGCAAATGGAACGGCCAGATGTTGACCTGGTGGAGGGACTCCAACCGACCATCGCAATCGATCAACGTGCAGGGCTTACAAATCCGCGGAGTACCGTCGCCACGCTCACTGAAATTTACGACTACTTGCGGCTATTGATGGCCCGATTGGGCCAAGCATTTTGTCACCAATGTGGCAACGCCATCGCGCAGCAGACGCCACAACAAATTATCGAATCGATCGCTCGACTTCCCGATGGAACGAAGGCAATGATTCTGGCCCCAATGGTACGCGGTCGTAAAGGAAAACATCAAGAAACGATTGAGCAAATTCGCAAGCTTGGATTCGTGCGGGCCCGCGTAGATGGAGAAGTCATCGATGTCGAGCACATTCCGGAACTCTCGTCTCGGAAAAACCATCACATTGAGGCGATTGTCGATCGAATTATCTTGCGACCGGGACTATCAAAGCGCACCGCTGACTCAATTCACACGGCGCTCGAGCTCGGGAACGGAACGCTAATCCTTTGTTATCTCGAGGCGGACGAGAGCAAACATGATCAGCACAAATCCACGGTGTCAAAAGAAACAAGTAGTGGCGTGAGCGGTTCTGCCTGGCGTGATCTAAATTTCAGTACCCTTTATGCATGTCCCCAGTGTCAGATCAGCTACGATGAACTTGAGCCTCGCACCTTCAGCTTTAACAGCCCTTACGGGGCATGCCCGCAGTGTGATGGTTTGGGGGTCTGTTATGAATTCGATCCGGAAATCATTATTCCAAACGATCTGCTGTCACTGAACAAAGGAGCTGTTGTTCCGTGGAGAGGATTGGCCGCAAAAAAAATGGAGCGGCACCGAAATGCACTAGCACCCTTTCTCGAAGAAAAAAATTGGTCCTGGGATACACCGCTCTCTGAGATGCCCGCCGAAGACCGTGGTATTTTTCTGCGCGGTAACGAGCGATTTATCGGCTTGTTAAACATGCTAGAGCAGGAACTGGCAACTTCCACCGGGGCCAGTCGCCAAGAACAACTCGAATCCTTTCGGGGTGAAGTGCGGTGTGCAACTTGCCAAGGGTCACGACTATGCAAAGCGGCCCGCGGCGTCCGTTTAGCGGGGCGAGCCATTCATGAAATTACCGCGTGTTCGGTGAGCGAGGCGCGTCATTTTGTGGCTGAACTTCAATTTGAACAGATCGATCAACCCGTAGCAGAACCAATCACGCGAGAGATCCTGCGACGTTTGCGATTTCTCGAGCAAGTTGGTCTCGATTACCTTTCGCTCGATCGATCCACCGACACGTTGAGTGGTGGCGAATTGCAGCGGGTTAGGCTCGCCACTGGCATCGGTTCGGGTCTTATCGGTATTTGCTATGTTTTGGACGAACCATCTATCGGGCTGCATCCTCGTGACAACCAGCGTTTGATCGATGCTTTGCGCGATTTGCAACAGCAAGGCAACACGGTGCTCGTGGTCGAACATGACGAAGCAATGATGCGGGCCAGTGACCATCTGATTGACCTTGGCCCCACAGGAGGCGAGGCGGGAGGCCATGTCGTAGCCAGCGGCGACCCCAAAACGGTTTGCCGAGACGCAAACTCTATCACCGGAAAATATCTCGCCGGCAAAGATTTCATCCCGGTGCCGACTGAAAGACGCACACCGCAACAGGGACATTTTCTGCAACTGCTGGGTGCGACGGCCAATAATCTCCAGCGTGTCGATGTTCAATTTCCGCTGGAAACCTTTATCTGTATCACAGGCGTCAGTGGCAGTGGAAAAAGTTCGCTAATTCATGAAACCCTTGCACGGGCTGCCATCAGAAAACTTGGTGGAGTTGCGCCTAAGCCGGCAATCCATCGCGAATTACTGGGACTTGAGAAAATTGAAAAATTGATTCTTGTCGATCAAAAATCGCTTGGTCGATCGCCAAGGAGTAACCCGGCAACGTTTACCGGAATCTTTGATGAAATACGCAAAATATTCGCGGCCACCAAAGAAGCCCGTGAGCGCGGGTTCAACGCAAGCCGATTTAGTTTCAACAATAAGGGTGGGCGCTGCGAGGCCTGCCAAGGGCACGGGGAACGGAAAATCAATATGAATTTTCTGCCTGATATGCGAGTGCCCTGCGGCGAATGTCGTGGCAAGCGGTTTAATCGGCAAACGCTCGAAGTCCGTTATCGAGATCTTTCGATCGCCGATGTACTCGAATTGCAAATCAGTGAAGCGAAAGATTTTTTTGAAAATTTCTCCTCGATCCACCGCACTCTCACCTGTCTAGCTCAGGTCGGCCTCGGTTACCTCACTCTTGGACAGCCCTCTAGCACGCTTTCCGGAGGGGAGGCCCAGCGAGTGAAGCTGGCGACAGAGTTGGGAAAAACGCGAAGTGGGCGCTCTTTTTACATTTTGGACGAACCGACCACGGGTCTGCACTTTGAAGATTTGCGGCACTTACTCAGTGTTTTTCAACAACTGGTCCACCAGGGCAATACGGTACTAGTGATCGAACACCATTTGGATGTAATCAAGGCCGCAGATTGGGTTATTGACCTTGGCCCCGAGGGGGGGCACCAAGGGGGCCGAATTGTGGCAACGGGTACACCTGAAAAAATTGCGCAAACGGCGGGCAGCGTGACCGGCCACTTTCTTGGGCCCGTCCTCAGCCGCTCGGTACGCTAGGGTGGTCGCGAAACTTGATTTGCGAATGCAAAGCGCCTATTCTGTATAGTTCGGTCCGTTCTGCCTTCCAGGTATCCGGGCTAATGCAAACGAAGTCCACCATCCCGCACGGGGAGTGTGGAATCACAAATCGCAAATTCGCGATGAGGCATCCTGTGGCCACGCAATCGACCAAAAAAACTGCCATTGATGGTGCGGAAACAATCGTACGCTGTTTGATCGACCACGGGATTCCCCTGGTGTTCGCCTATCCTGGCGGAGCAAGCATGCCCCTCCATCAAGCACTGCGACGACACCATACTGAATTGAGAACGATCCTTCCGCGACATGAGCAAGGTGGTGCGTTTGCTGCGCAAGGTTATGCCCGTGCCACTGGGAACACTGGTGTCTGCATTGCGACGAGCGGGCCCGGAGCAACCAATCTCGTCACGGCGATAGCCGACGCTAAACTTGACAGTATTCCGCTGGTCGCCATTACCGGACAAGTCGGGACTTCTGTGATCGGCACAGACGCTTTTCAGGAGACACCGATCGTTGAAGTCTGTCGCGGAATCACCAAACATCACTATCTCGTCACGCGTGTAGAAGACATACCACGCGTCATGCGGGAAGCGTTTCATATTGCTAACACGGGCCGACCAGGACCCGTCTTGGTCGATGTTCCAAAAAATATCCAACTCGCCATGGTGGAACCGGATTGGGACGTGCCAATGAATCTACCCGGTTATCGGCTCGGCAAACCCGACAAGGCGTGTCCGGAGCAGATTCGCCAGGTCGCAGCAGCAATCAAAATAGCCAAACGACCGGTGCTTTACGTGGGCGGGGGCATCATCGCCTCGGAGGCCAGCGATGCTTTGAGAGCATTGATCGATAAGACACAGATACCCGTGACGATGACACTGATGGGACTCGGTGCGGTGCCTCAAGACCATCCCCTCTCACTTGATATGCTGGGAATGCATGGCAGCGTCTACGCGAATTTGGCGGTGCATCAAGCGGATCTGATTCTCGCCGTCGGCGTGCGTTTTGATGACCGTGTGACCGGGAAACTATCAGAATTTGCGCCCCGGGCCAAAATCATTCACATTGATATTGATGCTGCAGAGCTAAATAAGAATAAGGTCGCCCACGTTCCGATTGTAAGCGATGCCCGCTATGCGATCGAAGAACTGAACAAAATAGTTCAAACACCGGAAGATCATTCCGCGTGGCTCGCAGAATGTGAGCGACTCAAGCGGAACGACCCGTTCCACTACGATACGGAGTTTGATGGTATCCTCCAGCAGCATGCAATTTCGGAACTGTCTCGGGCCACGCAAGACCGTGAGACGATCATCACGGTGGGTGTCGGCCAACATCAAATGTGGGCGGCGCAGTTTTATAATTTTTCGCGTCCTCGAACTTGGCTTTCCAGCTCCGGGCTAGGCACGATGGGTTTTGGACTTCCCGCTGCAATGGGTGCCCAAGCGGCGTGCCCCGACAAATTGGTCGTTGACATTGACGGGGATGGTAGTTTTCAAATGAACATCCAGGAAATGGCAACGTGCCACTGTGAAAATCTGCCTGTCAAAGTACTGCTGCTCAACAATCAACACTTGGGAATGGTCGTGCAATGGGAGGACCGGTTCATGGACGGAAACCGAGCTCACACGTACTTGGGACCAATCGACCATGCTGAAGCGATCGGTGCCGGGAGTGGGCCTTTTGCCGCGGAGCGCTACCCCAACTTTGTCGCGATCGCGCGGGGGTACGGTTGGAGCGCAACGACGGTCGAACAGAAAGCAGATCTAGCAGGAGCTATCCGTGAAATGATCGATGCTAAAGGGCCCTATCTACTGGATGTCGCCGTCCCCTACCAGGCGCACGTTTTACCGATGATCCCCTCGGGCGGCACCGTTCACGAATTGATTAAAGAGTGAAATGGTAGCCGCTCTAACCTAGTATTCATCTACACTTCGGTATCCCTGCGGAAGACTTCCTCATCCAGATTTCCATCCCACTTGGCCACTATACATGCAACGGCCGCGTCTCCCGAAATATTTGTTACGGTTCGCATCATATCGAGCAACCGATCAAACGGAAAAATAAAGGCGATCACCAACACTGATTGATCAGGCCCGATCCCGATTACCTCCAGGACCGTTGCTGCCAACAGCAAACCAGCGGAGGGGATGCCGGCAGCGCCGATTGAGACCAGCGTTGCGGTCAGGGCAACCATAGCATAATGCATCGCGGTCAACTCGATGCCGATTGCTTGACCCGCAAACAACGCGACGAGCCCGAGGTAGATTGCTGTGCCATCCATGTTAATCGTCGCCCCGAGCGGAAGGACCGATCCGGCAACTGATTTGTCAACTCCGAGATTGTTCTCTGCGCAAGAGATGCTTACCGGCAACGTAGCATTGGATGAGGCTGTCGAAAACGCAACGCCTTGCGCGTCGGCAATCCCACGCAAATATTGTTTGACGGGAAGTTTCAATAGGCATCCGATCATGAGAAATCCGTAAACAAAAACAATCTGCAAGCCGCAAGCAAGGTACAGCGCGGCAGCCAGTTTTCCCATGTTCCATAAAATTTCAATTCCTTGCGTGGCCATCACCCAGGTCATGAGCGCAAGTACACCGTACGGCGCCAATTCCATAACCAGCACCGTGACCCGCATGACAACCTCAGACGCCGCTTCAAAAAAGTTTTTGACCGGATCGCCCGCCGCTCCAGCCACAAGAATACCGACACCGATCAGGATGGCAAAAAAAATCGTGGGTAGCACCGCGCCTCTTGCTAATGATTCGATCGGGTTGGTCGGAATAATTTGTAACAATCGCTCGACAATTCCGCCGGCGGCGTCAGCCGTTTCGATCTTGCCACGCACACTGTCAATCGCCTCAGCACCGGCCGTTTCGTAATCGACACCTGTCCCGGGATGTAAGACTGTGCCGACTAATAGACCAAGACTGACGGCAAAAAAGGTCGTAACCAGATACATACCCATGGTTCGCGCGCCCAAACTTCCCAACTTTTTTGGGTCGCCCATCGCCGTCACGCCAGCAACGAGCGTGGTGGAAATCAATGGAATGACCAGCATCTTGATCAAGCGGACAAACACATCTCCAAAAGGTTTTACTGCGGTATCAGCCACTGCCTTGGCCGTGTCAATTCCCAAGATCCACCGCATGGTTAGCCCGATTGCAAGGCCAACAAACAGGCCAATTAGTACCCGCTTCCAGAGGGTGATCGATTGCCATTTTTGAAACATTGCACCGGCCCTTAAGTCATTTTCCCTCAAGCTTCAGCAATCGTCACACCAGCTGAATAGGATCTCGTTCCATCTCACTACACCAGACTTCAAGTTCCGTAAATTGCATCGCCAATGAATCGGCCAATATTTGCATCGAAAATCGCTCGCTGGCAAAATGCCCGGCCAACAACAGAACAATCCCGGATGCCTCGGCGGCGAGGCAATGGTGGAAGCTTGCTTCACCGGTCAGCAACATTTGGCAATCGCAATCTTTTGCCGCTTTAAGAAAAGTGGCAGCGCTACCGCAACCGACCGCAACGCGATTAATTTCCTGCTGCGGGTCACCCACCACTCGCAGTCTGGGGATTTTTAAAAATTCCTTGACGCGATTGGCAACGTCAGTCACCTGCCCACCGCGGGCGAGCGCGCCGGAGCGGCCCTCACCAACGCCCGGATCAATTTTGTCTGGCAGAAGAGGGGTAATATCCGATAATTCGATCCCCTCCGCCAATTTTTGATTGATTCCTCCGGCCGCAGAATCCCACGCCGTGTGTGGACTAAAAATGTGGATCCGAGCAGCCACCAATTCTAGTAGATACCGGCCTTCAGGGGTGTCATTTGTAAGTCGGCTGAGTGGCTGGAAAGGAAGCGGATGGTGGACGACAATCAAATCTGCCTGCTGCTTCACAGCCTCCTTCACAGTGTCATTTGTGATGGTCAGGCAGGTCATGATCCGCGCTATTTCTGCCTCCCGATCTCCGACTAGTAAACCAACATTGTCCCATTCGGCTGACAATCGTGCAGGCGCAAGAGACTCCAAGTGATCACAGATAATTCCAAGTCGTTGCACTGCCACGATCCCTCTGCATGCTTTGCGTGCCTATACACAGGACACAGATCTTCCCGCCTTGTACCCGACCTGTAACTCACTGGGAAGGGGTAAACCAGCAGATCCTTACCGTCATCAAAGTTTGCATTACGTCACCAGTTGTGCCGTCATCGTGTAAGAGGTCTCGAAAAGATGTACGAAAAAGGCAGTGTTTGATGCGTTGTGACTATGATCGCCACGTGACGATGGTACACTATGGCCCGTTCGCTATGCCTCCCGAAACTGATCCGCAACGACACGATGCTTACACTCCAAGTTGGGGTGCAGACCGTCAGCCTCGGTCGGCCTCTTAAAAATGGCTTGATTGCCGCCGCAAAAATGGGCGCTGATGCAGTGGAAATCGATGCACGCTCTGAGCTGCGATCAGAGGTGCAATCTCAGACTGCGATTCGCCAGTTCCGAAAGATGCTCGGTGATTTGAATTTAAAGATAGCAGCACTCGCCTTCCCAACACGGCAGGGCTACGACTCGTTGGAAAGACTTGATGCCCGAATCGCAGGCACCAAAAACGCAATGCAACTGGCTGCTGCTTTGGGTGCACCCATCGTAGTCAATTGCATTGGGCAACTGCCTAGCCTCAATGAGGTCGAGGAAGACGACGAGGCACGGAAACGATGGAATTGTCTTCAAGACGTGCTCGGAGAACTCGGGCAATTCGGAGATAGACAAGGCGCGATACTGGCTGCAGAGACCGGCAACGAACCGGTGGATCGCTTGGGAGAATTGATTCGATTGATTTCGACAGGATCGATTGCTGTTGCCTTCAATCCGGGCAACCTCATCCTCAGCGGATTCGATCCTCGAGAGTCGATCGGCAAACTCGGGTCCTTGATTCACTACGTCCGCGCTCGCGATGCAGTCCGTCAAGGAACGGGAAATCGCGGTAGCGAGGTAGCATTAGGACGAGGTTCGATCGATCCGCCGGCGCTGCTCGGAGGATTAGAAGAACAGGATTATCGGGGAACGATTACTATCGAACGCCGGGAGTCCGCCGATCCCCACTTCGAAATCGGTCAAGCGATCGAATATTTGCGAAATCTTTAGCAGCGAATCTGAAAAGCGACTCGTTCAGGACTCAGCACATGCTGTTACGCCGAGACTCTCTCTGTTGGCAAACAGCTCTCGGGATCGTTATATTGCAGACTGGGTAGCACAGGAGACGGGCATCCAACGGTTTAAAGGGAAGTGCAAATGAAGCGGGTGGCAATTTTGGGGGCCTCCGGATACACGGCCCTGGAACTGATCAAACTATTGCTAAGACATCCTGAGGTCGAAATCAGTGTTGCCACCAGCCGTCAACAGGAAGGCGTCCCGCTCTCGGCGGTACACCCCTCGCTTACGGAACGTGTTGATCTAGGCATCCAACACCTGACGCCGAAGCAAATCGCTGAGCGGGTAGATTGCGTTTTCAGTTGTTTGCCACACGGCTTAACAGCCTCAGTGGCCGGCCCGCTATTGGAAACGGGGCTGCGACTCATCGATTTTTCGGCCGACTATCGCTTGGACGATCCGGACACGTATGCTGAATGGTATGGGCAGCAGCACCCGGATCCGCAGCGGTTACCCAGTGTGGTGTACGGCCTTCCGGAACTGTTCCGAGACAACATCCGCACCGCCCAAATAGTTGCCAATCCCGGCTGTTATCCTACTTCTGCAATCCTGGGTCTTGCGCCGCTGGTTGACTCCGGAGTAATTGATGTCGAAGAAATCATCATTGACTCCAAAAGTGGTATTTCTGGTGCCGGCAGAAGCCCGAAACTGACAACACATTACCCGGAATGCAATGAGAGCCTGTCCGCCTACAACATCGGGCGGCACCGCCATACGCCCGAAATTGAGTTGGTGCTGTCGAAAAAAAGCGATCAGCCGGTGGGGGTGATCTTCACGCCACATCTGATACCGATGGACCGGGGTATTCTGACGACGACGTACAGTCGCCGACTGAGTTCGATGGGTGAAGCAGATTTATTTGACTTGTATAGAACCTTCTATGAGCCCCATCCCTTTGTCCGTGTTGTGAAACATCTTCCCGCCACGAAAGATGCGGCAAACACCAATTTTTGTGACATTACTCTCCGCGTAGTAAAAGGCCATATTTTGACGATCAGCTGTCTCGATAATTTGATCAAAGGCGCGGCCGGTGCGGCAGTTCAGAACTTCAATTTGATGCACGGCTTACCCGAAACCATGGGTCTGTAGCCCATCAAGCACGAGGCTTGCTGAGCCAACCTCGAAAAAAAATCGCATGACTGACACCGCCTCAACACCTAAAGCAGACCATTTGCCAAGCGGTTTCTCGCTAGCAGGAGTGCATTGCGGAGTAAAAAAAAATCCGGCAAAAGAAGATTTAACGCTCGTGCTGAGCGATCGGCCCGCAACGGCAGCGGGGATGTACACCAAAAATAAATTTGCCGCTGCACCGGTGCTGCTCGACCGTAATCGTACCCCGAGTGCCGGAATCCGCGCAGTAGTCATTAATTCGGGCAATGCTAACGCCTGTACCGGTCAGCGGGGTATTAAAGATGCGAACGCTATGTGCAGCGATGTAGCTGCCACTTGTGGTGTTGAGCCCGAATCGGTCCTTGTCTTGTCGACCGGCGTGATCGGTAGTTTTCTACCGATGGAGAGGATCCGATCAGGCATCAAGGCGGTTGCCAATGCGCTAGGAAAGGACGACGATGCTATCCACTCCGCTGCACGTGGGATATTGACGACCGATAGCTGTACTAAAATCGTTCACCGTGTGTGGAGGGAAGCTTCACTTTTTGGCATGGCAAAAGGTGCGGCAATGATCGGTCCTAAAATGGCAACGATGCTCGGCATTATCTTGACCGATGTCCGGATCCATCCGACCACCGCGCAGCGTTTGCTTGCAGCAGCCGTTGAAGAGAGCTTCCATTGCATTCACGTCGATGGTCACACGAGTACCAACGATACGGTCTTGCTGGTAGCGAGTGGTGCATCTGTCGCCACGGTAACCGCGGAGACCGAAGCTGCATTTGGGGAACTATTGAGTGACGCGTGTAACGCGTTGGCCCGCAGTATCCCCGCGGACGGGGAGGGTGCAACTCACCTGATTACAATTAATATTCGTGGCTGCCATACATGCGACGATGCACGGCAGATTGCTCACACCATCGCCAACAGCCCGCTTGTTAAGACAGCGATCGCCGGGGCCGATCCGAACTGGGGACGAATTGTCTCGGCTGCCGGATATGCAGATGTCCCCTTTGATCCAGCAGGCCTCGAACTACGGATCAACGGGCACCTGTTATTTGCCGCGTTGCGGCCCACCGATTTTGCGGAGTCAGAAATCTCCGCGTCGATTCGTTCGGAAAAAGAAGTGACCATCGATTTGAGTTTCACAGAGGGCAATGGCAACGCCCGTTTCTGGACCACCGACCTAACGAGCGAATATGTCCGGCTAAACGCGGACTACCGGACCTGATTCCCGTTTTTTTTAGGGTTTCACTGATCTGTTCCTCACCGGTTTCGACCGCTACACTTCGGACGTGGGCAGCGACGCCCTACCCTCGCAAACAGCACGGAGGCTGCTATGCAGCAGGCACCTGAAAACCGATCACGCATCTCGGTAGTAATCCTAGCCCTAGACGAGCAATTAGATCTTACAGCATCGATTGAGTGTGTTGAATCATTTGCCGATGAAATCGTTGTCGGCATTGTTTATTTTCCCCAAAGCACCTCGGCCGCTCCGGAAAATGAACATCGATCAATCGCAAAAACGCTGCACATTCCCTGGCAGCATGACATTGCTTCTGCTCGTAACGCTTGCCTGGAATCGGCCACCGGAGACTGGCTGTTGTGGTTAGATGCGGGAGAGATACTCACTGCCGAGACGGCGGAGCAAATCAAAAATTTTATCGATACGGGGGCGGACCCGAGTCATGTCTATCGCTTGATGCTTCGCACAGCCGAGCACAATCATCAGGGGCAACAATCGGTTTTACAGATTGCGCAGCACCGACTGCTCCCCAATGGTAAAGGTCTTCACTTTACCGGTCCGGTTCGCGAATCATTGGAAGCATCAATCGCTGCGTGCCGATTGGAAAGTGAGCAGCTCAATATCGCGATTATGCAAACACCCGATGGAAGAGCGGCAGAATCCAGGTTAAAGACAGCGCGACGAAATCTGCGTATCTGCGAACAGATTCTTACCGAGACCACGACAGAACCGTCTCTTTGGCTTGCCCGTGGTGAGGCATTGGCTGACCTTGGCGAATGGGAAACGGCAGAGCAGGCATTCAACCAGGCCCGGCAGTTTGCCGCGGAGGGGTCTGCGGAGTTGCTCGAAGCCTACTATGGTGCGCTGAGGGCGATGGACCATGATCCAAACCAAAAAGATGAGCAGCTGAATCTCTGCATGGAGGCTTTAAAAAAATTCCCGGTAGACGTTCAGTTGCTTTGCACAATGGGCCACTATCTTCATTGTCAACAGCGGATTGACTTGGCCACGCGGGCATACCAAACTGCCGTTCGATACGGTAAAGTCCATCCGGCCAGTTGGCATCTTGCAGAAATCGCCGCATTTGCAACGGTCTGTCTCGGCATCAGTCTGGAACTGGAGGATCGGTCGGATGAAGCCCGCGAAATGCTGGAGGATGCATTGATCGAACAACCGACGTCGTTCCGGATACGTCATCAATTGATTGATCTGCACGTTCGCCACGGTCGAAGAAAAGAGGCCGTCGAACAGGTAGGACGTCTCCCGGACCAATGGCCGCACCGAGACGCGTTTGCGAACGCGGTCCGAGGAGCATGTCTGGCCGAGTCACAGAACTGGGCCAATGCCGAAGCCTATCTC
>DLCF01000036.1 GCA_002480485.1 Planctomycetaceae bacterium UBA7805 | reverse complement strand
GTGCTGTGCCGTTCACGCTCAGGGTGGTCGATGATGCGGTCGTCGAGGATGATCAGAATGTGATTATCACAGCGAGGGCCACCGGTTGTATCGCTGGCAGCGATTCGCTGCTGGTGAAGAATGACGATTTCCCGCCGATGCCAATTACTGATAATGGCGATGCGGGCTTCAGCCAGACGGCACGCTTTAGGGCCAAGCCCTGAGGCGCGGGTGAGTGGGATGAAGGAGGTTTTTGAAAAAACGCTTTAAATTATTTTTTTGACTTTTATCAGCAATCTCAAGCTCCCCCGGTAGGACTCGAACCTACGACAAGGCGGTTAACAGCCGCCTGCTCTACCAACTGAGCTACAGGGGATTAAAAATAATTCGCCGCAGGAAGATAGCATGTGGCTAAAACGTTGCCAATGCATCTGCCTCGTCATCGTGAATATCAAACAGCTTATTGAGCCGTGTGATCGCGAAAACTTCGTAAATTTCTGGTCGAATGTTGCTTAGCTTCAATTGCCCCTTTGCGGACTTGAGTTTTTTATCCAGCGTGATCAGTTTCCCCAATGCCGCACTGGAGAGAAACTCAACATTCATAAAGTTAAGCAGAATCTTTGCTCGTTTCTGCTCGACCAATTCAAAAAGTTCACGGCCCATTTCTTGGATGTTGGACTCGTCAAGTATTTTACGATCCTTGAACTGCACGACCGATACCTCGCCCACATCGGCAACATCAATTCGATTTCTATTGCTCATGGCATCCCTTACATTAGAAGAATTCGCAGAGAACCATAATAGATAGGGATCCATACAGCGTCAACGAGGTGGCGGACCGGCTGAATTCGGCTGTGCACTAGCTCGGTTTGGGCAGCAGCAGACTGTGCAGCACCAGAAAACCGCCAAGTGTAAAAAATGCCCAACCACACCAGCGGGGTGATTCGAATTCTTTGCGCGGCAGGGCTGCCTCAAATCCGGTAGTGTGAAGCATCTGAGCGGTTGTCGCATCGGCCTTGCTTCCAAGTCGCTGCGCGAGAAAAAGCGTACTCTCTGGATTGAGAACCACCTTCTCAAGCACGCGGAACTGGAGACCTACGAGCAGGCAGAGTACGCCCAAAATAAGATAATGGTTGGGTTTCATTTTCATATCAAACTACCCGCCACACTCACCCGCTTTCGCGCGGCTACCGGATACGTCATAATTTGGGTGTTCCATCATTTACATCGAAATTTTGGGTAGACTGACTCCACGCTGAAGTGGTTTTTAACGATTGTGAGAAAGTGGAAATCGGTTTCTCTTTGGATCCGGTTCCCGTTATGTCGAATCTGCCGCTCGTTTCAAAAAAACGAGCGCCGTCGGAATGTCACGTTTCCCGCTCACCGCCGCGAGGAACCGATGCGAAAATCGGATTTCCATATCTTAACGCTAGAGACCACATGTGATGAAACCGCTGCCGCAATCGTCAGCAGTGAATTAAAGGTTCTTGGTGCTGTCGTCGCCAGTCAGGAGGAACTGCATCGCAGATTTGGCGGAGTTGTTCCCGAATTGGCCTCGCGTGCGCATGTTGAACGCATCCTGCCTGTCATCGCGGAAACACTTCAGAAATCAAATCTCAGTCTGTCTGATCTTGATGGGGTCGCTGTGGCAACGACACCTGGTCTTGCCGGATCCCTGCTGGTGGGGCTGATGGCAGCCAAAACACTTGCCTTTAGTTTGAATATCCCGCTGATCGCCGTCGATCACCTCCAGGCACATATCTATGCCTGTCGAATGTCAGCGGAAAAAAATGTTTTTCCCTGTGTCGGGCTGGTTGTCAGCGGAGGTCATACCAGCCTCTTTGACTGTCACTCGGCCACTGAGTTTGAACTTCTGGGATCAACTATTGATGATGCAGCAGGAGAGGCCTTTGATAAGGTTGCCAGTATGCTCGGGCTTTCCTATCCGGGTGGGCCATCCATTCAACGGGCGGCGGAAGCGGGCGATGCGGATACGTACGCCTTCCCACGTGCATTCATTCGTGACACCAAAACACTCGATTTCAGTTTCAGCGGTCTCAAAACGGCCGTCCGTTATCAACTTACAGGCCCCGGTGGAGCAGACTTTTCCTCGCTTAAAATTCCAGCTCAAGAAGTAGCTAATATCGCGGCCAGTTTTCAAGCGGCTGTAGTGGACTGTGTTGTCGCAAAGAGCGTTCTAGGGCTCGAGAAAACAGGTTACTCTCGGCTTTGCGTCGGCGGTGGAGTAGCGGCAAACGCAGCACTTCGTGCGGCGCTATCGCGTGCTGCTGGGGAGGGAAATTGGGAGTTAATCACCGCCCCACTTTCTCTCTGCACGGACAACGCGATCATGGGTGCGATCGCTGTGGAAAAACTGCAAGAGGGAGTGACCGAATCACTAGATTTAGGTATTCGTCCTGGTCTAGTTCGAAAAAATACATCCAATGCCGGATTGTAAAATCCGTCTCGCTCCGGATTTACCTGCCGCGTTATAATCTCGGCTCTATTTGTTTGTTCGTTCTGTGAGCAAATCTCGCTGCAATAAATCGTGAACTCTATACGGTGAAAAATTTGTCTGCCGCACATCCCGCAACCAAGAGTATTATCGCATTGTTCCGTGTCGATATTCGTACTCTAGCGCTTTTTCGCGTGTTCCTTACAGTTATTGTTCTGATCGATCTCGGTGTTCGAATCGGTGATCTTGAGACTATGTACGCTGACCAGGGCGTGATACCAGTTCATTTAGTAAAAAATCACTTTGCCGGAACCTGGCGGTGGTCGCTATTCTGGCTCGACGGTTCAATCTATGTTCAGGGCGCGCTTTTTGCGCTGACTGCGATTCTAGCGGTTTCACTTTTAGTTGGTTTTTTTACGCGAATTGCAACCGTCGGCACCTGGATTATGCTGACTTCAATTTACAATCGCGTGCCTTTTGCTGTCAGCGGTGCTGACACTCTGCTGGTGATTCTCTTTTTTTGGGCAATGTTTTTACCGTTGGGTCGGTGCTGGTCGGTTGACGCATGGCGACGGGGAACATCTCCAACGCAAGAAACGACTTTTCTGTCCGGCGGTACGGTTGCCATACTCATCCAAGTGTTTTTGCTCTACTTCTGCACCGGTTGCTACAAAGCGATCTATCATGCAGATCCCGGGATGCTGCTGCAAAACACTCTGGAGTGGGCCGACTACAATCGACCGATGGGTAACTGGCTGCTTAACTTTCCGAATGTACTTGGTTTTTTTTCCTGGGCAACGATCTGTTTTGAAGTGATCGCGCCGTGGCTGTTATTTTCACCATGGAAAACAAGCAAGTTTCGTCTTTGGACATTGTTTTGTCTCGTCGCGATGCACGTTGGTATCGAACTCACGCTTTCGGTAGCCCTCTTTTCTTATGTTGCGGCTGCCGGCTTCTGCCTTTTTCTGCCATCCGAATTCTGGGATGCCCGTTGGTGGAAAACGGTACAGACCTTATTCGATTCGAGAATCAAAAAAAATCGGCAACACATGAATGAAAAAAAGGTGAATCCCGGTATATCTGCGCTATGCAGTTGCCTCTGTATTGGGCTGATTTTTTATGTGATGCTGCTTAGTCTTTTAGGATTTTTTCAACGAAGTAAAATTATTACCAAACCCGCGTTTATGAATCGGTTGAATGAGCTGACAATGCTTAATCAACGTTGGTCCATGTTTGCAAGTCTGCAGCACCGACAGACTCGTCTTATTGCGTCTGCTCGATTGAATAATGGCCATGAAATTGACCTTCTTCGGATTGAAAATCACCTCAACAGACCCCCAGCGCCAGTCCAGCACCCGAATCATCGCTGGGTGAAATACTTTCAGGCGCTGAGTCGAAAGTCGACGCCCCAAGTATTCAAAGACCGTTACGCACATTGGCTTTTCAATAATTGGAATGCAACGCACTCGGAAATTGAGCAGATTCAGGAACTATCGCTAAGACGCTTGCGACAGATGCTCCCCGGTGAAAAAAATTTATCCCACATCGGAATAGAAAATATTGCAGTTGTCAGAAACGAGGGCACACTGCCAGAGCAAACGATACCGTGGAACCAACCTTGGCGAAATTCGGGCCATACTCCGCCGTAGAATACGCCGACTGGGTGAAACTCAATGAACCGAGGGGTTCAATCCCAATACCAATTCTTCGCTAAAGATTTTACGTAGCCTGATCCGACCGTACTTCGCAAAGTTGCCAAAGCTGGACTCTGCTCGGTCTGCTCCAACACCTTATGGGGTTGAATCAATACCCCACCCGAAGCCGTAATCACCAGAGAACGCGGGCGTTCGAGGAAACTCACGATAGAGGGCGTACTTCGCGGAACAGCACCCGAGGGAACCGCAAGCATCGAGTCGTCGAGCAGACCTGCTAACGGCAACCCTGCTTTTTGATCCAGATTCTTACTGCGAATCAGGGCACTCACAACCGCCAGATCCATGCAATTTCTGAGTTGGCCGAAAATCGGTGCGGCGATGGAGAGTTCATCGTATTTTTCAGTCATTGTTTCCGCCCAACGACGGGCCGCTTTATTGACTTTTCCGGTAGGCTTGCGACGGCCATCAGCCATAACTAGTTCATCTTCGGCGAGAACTTTTACCCCTTGGCCGCGAAGTTCCCAGCTAAAACCCTGCTGATCGGTGAGTAGTGCGTCATAATCAGCCTCCATCCACCACCGCGGCATCAAGTCTGCGGTCCGTTGACGCATGATTTCGGGGTAGCTCGGCATTCCCCCAATTGGAGCGGTCTCCAGGCCCATGCCGAGACACTTCATCCGGTAATCTGCCGCAACGAGCGTCCAAGCGAAGCGACTCGTCGGATCGACGCCGTTAAGGATCACATTCTGCTGACCAAGGCTCTGTTCCAACGCTTGCTTTTGCGCCACAACTTGTCGAACTTGTCCTCGATTATTAAGTCGCCCGAATTCATTTAATTTTTTTTGCAGGTTGAGGATACCCTCAGGAGTGGGTTCTATAGAGCAAGAAATAGTCGTGGTGTCTAAGCTAAATGCGTGACGAAGTGCGACCAATAAATCCTGTAGATGGATCACTGGGCGACCGTTAGTTGCACCGACTACTTGCCCCAACTCATTGATCCGCCAGGCCTCACCGGGACCTGCAATGACAATATCACTCTGATCAGGATAGACAAACACATACTGGACTCGCTGTAGTCCACTCAAATACCGAACCGACTCAGGCAGTTGCTCCGGTTGCCCCGAAGTCGCCAATAATGCGTCTTGTAATGCACTCAGAGAAATTTTACGTAGCTGAACGCCTG
>DLCF01000065.1:2702-8673 GCA_002480485.1 Planctomycetaceae bacterium UBA7805 | reverse complement strand
CCATCCCGATCAAAATCAAAAAACAGTGCGCTAGAAGAATGTCCTCGGTAATCCAGGCCGGCGTTTTTTGTAATGTCGGTGAAATTCCCATTGCCATCATTTTCAAACAGCTTATTTCCCTCCCTCACCGATGTGACAAATAGATCCGCATCTCCATCATTATCGATGTCGGCGAATGATGCGCTGACAGAAACCCGATCCTCGAGTCCTACATTTGCCGATTCAGTGATATCTTCAAACTGCCCGTTTCCTTGGTTCAACAAGAGGGCGTTAGGGCCAACCTGATTTACAAGGTACAAATCAATTTTCCCGTCATTGTTGATATCTGCCGCGGCAATTCCATTGCCATGATCATAATGTGCGGGCTTGTAATTTCGCGTTGCACAATCGACCGGATAATGCCGGAAGTCGATGCCACTTTCAGGCTGTATATCGACAAAATTAAAGTCATGAAAGACAGACCAATTTTTTGAATTAGCGACTTGGTCTTCTCCACGTGATTTCATCCATTCAACATTGTGAATCGCATCATTTTCAAGTTCCTCAATCTGCAGGCCATCTGCAGTGACTGCCGCTCGGATACGGTAGTGTCGGTCGTTATTTTTGGATCCCCCGGCGGACATGTCTTGATCCGAAATCGCTTCTATGTTCGCCTGCCCTTGCGGTTCGCGCGAGCCACAACCCACAAGAAGGATGCAGCTGGTGCCGATGAAGATCAGTTGACAGCAGTGCGAAAAATTAACCTTTTTATTTTTGGAAATTTTCATGCGGAAAATATTGCATACAGTGCGACGGGGCATGATGATCCGGACTCCTATTGCGGTTCTTTCAAAGAGCTATTTCTTTTTATGTAATCAAGGTATTTTTGTGTCGCCGATAAATCCGGATCCAGTTCCAATGCGCGTTTAAACTGCGCGGTTGCCTGCACCCACTTTTTTTGCATCGTGAGGGCCACGCCTAGGTTAAATGTAGTAATCGGATCCCCGGGTTCCAAGTCAATCGCCCGTTGGAAATGATTTTCGGCTTCTGCCCAATTTTTTTCTGACGCATACAAACGCCCTAAATTCTTCCTTGCTGGTAGGAACGACGGCTCAAGCTTTAGTGCTTGCCCATATTTAATACGGGCCTTTTCGATTTGACCAAGGTTTTGTTGTCCGATCGCAATATTATGAAGAATGTTCGGAGTTGCCTTCTGGTAATCCAGTGATTTTTTGAATGCATCGATCGACGCACGCCAATGCTTTCCGCCCGCCTGCATCAAACCTTGCTCGAAGTACAAATTTCCCAATTTACTTTGTTTATCATTCGATTCGGGAAGTCGTTGAGCGACCTCAATAGATTGCTCCAGGGCGGGACCCGACCATCCCATTTTTGCAAGATTGTCTTTGATCGCCATATGGGCCAGGGTTCCTGCTTTGAAAAGCGCACTTTCGGTAATCTCATCTTCGACAAGCGTGCCGGGGAAGTTGGCGGCACGAAGATATCTTTTCCAGAGGGGCAATGAAGACTGGTCTTTGTCGGCAATAAGTGTGTCTGTTGATACTGTTCCCTTGTAGATCCCAATTAGTTTTCCCTCAGTGTCAATAAGGAAACTCGTTGGTACTGGTAAAACACCACCACGTGATGTCATGATTCCGTTGATATTTGCCAAAGTGCGGGCTACTTTTCTGCTCGCTTCACCGTAGGAAAATGGGAATCCCATTTTTGAAAGGACTTCAAGCGCACGACCCGAGGCCGCTACTTCGTCTTCGGTCGCCGAGTCAAGACAAAGGGCCAAGACATTAATATTCGCATCTCTTAATGTTTCGGCATGATCTGTGAAGTCCTTCAATTCCTGAAGGCAGGGAATACATGTTGTCGACCAACAATTTATCAGGAGTAATCCATCCCCTTGCGCATCACGAAAGGTTTTGTTGATACCGATTTCATCCTTATAAGGGAGGTTCGGCATGATAATGTTCTCTATTAACGCTATACGAAACTGATTTTTCTGTTCCGGTAATTGTGGCGAGGATGCGGGCAGGGGGGGGGTAGTTATCGGCTTGGGTACTAAAGTAGCCTCGCCACTCTGATGGAGCTGATATTTTTGATTGATTTCAAGGCCTGAAAACTCTTGTAATTTGCCCCCGGGCCAGTTCACCGTCACCTTAGAAATAGAATCTCCTCGCCCCAGTCCAAAATGCAGCCATCGGCTGGATTGCGAAAGAAATCCCTGCCCGAGATGGACGGTTTTAACAAGCCGATTTACCTGGGAAGGGTCTTGCTTTTTGTTTCCCGTTTCCGGCTTTAGAAAAACTTCTACGCGTGCGCCCACCGCATCGCGGTTGGTGATTTGTCCATTGCCAATCGGTTGCAATGCAATGAAGTTATTGCCGGTGTGCGAGTTGTTTCGGAAATAGCGGATACGAGGGGCGTTCCGATTTGATAACCACAGATCCAGATCGCCGTCGCCATCCCAATCGGTCACAACGACCCCCCGCCCGTCATCCGGCAGATTCAATCCTGATATCGCTGAGACACAGGCGAATTTTTTGTCAGCTCGTGAATCGCCTCCCGTATTTAGAAAAACACAGTGTTTTTCTTTGCCGCTAAGTGATCCGCCATGATTCATGATATCACCAAGCGCTGCCGCGCCACCGGAATGACCGCCGGGATTTTTTTCATCCGCATTGATCCTCGTATGCGACACGACCTGTCGCCAGAAAAAACTTCACAAATCTTTCGTGCTCTCACCGGTAATGAAACCATTGGCAACCATCAAGTCTTCCCAGCTATCATTGTTTAGGTCGATAAACTGACACCCGTAGGCCCATCGACCCACCTCAACATTAGCCTCCGCGCCCTTGCGTTTAAATCGTCCAGAACCATCGTTTTGCAGTAACGTGTTTCCTCGGGCAAATCCCTGAATGCGTTTTTTTATCTCAAGAGGAGCGTCCGGCTTAAATTGATCTTGGGTTGAAATGCGATTCCCTGCCGAGGACCACATATTGGTCACATAAATATCCATCCACCCATCGTGGTTGTAATCGCCTGAGACGACACCCATCCCGCTGGCACTATTTTCAATATTTGCTTCATCGGCGATATCGGTGAAATGTCCCTTTGTGTTTTGATACAAATTATCCCGGCCAAAATCATTCGCCACATAAAGATCCACATCACCATCGTTGTCATAGTCGTCCCATGTCGCCGCATAACTGTAGCGGTGATTGTTCTGTGCGATGCCCGCTGCGTCGGTCACGTTTGTGAAGATGCCGCCACCGTCGTTGCGGAAGAGCGAATTTTCACCCCCAGTGTTGGCATCATGGTATACAAAGTCTTCTCCCTCCGTCGGTAAGGGGGATCCATTAATTCGATTTACAACAACATCTCGTTTGTAAACACAGACAAAAAGATCGATGTCTCCGTCTTGGTCGTAATCAGCCGCTGTGATTGACTGTGCATCGTCACTTGTTTTGAGCATGCCGCGGGGGATGAAATTTTGATTATTTTCATTCTCGGCAAGAAAAACCCCACCAAGCATACTCACCGCCAGGTCTTGGTCTCCGTCGTTGTCCCAATCGAAAAACAATGGGCATCTGGAATCCCACAGCCAATCGACCCCCCATTCCCGTGACACGTCGACCAGACGGTTATCCATCTGGTGAAGGAATAATCGATTAGGCAACCCATCTTCCTGACACAGATAGAGATCCTCACGACCATCTCCGTTCACATCAGACACAGCGATTCCGGGTGTGCCCAGAAGCAGAAGATGTCGTCGACGTTGACTGGTATTCAACCAATGGTTGTGCCCGCGCAACAGTTGAGATTCGTAACATGAATTCCCGCTTAGGACTGCAGGTGTGCACTCTGAGAACAATGTGTTTTCACTGTCTACTAAACGCGACAACTCAAAGTCGTCAACATCAATCGATTCGATTTGTGGGTTTTCGCCTCCACTGCCACCATGCCAACGAACCGACCAAGTTGCATTTTGTTCGACGATGTTATGCGGAGTGCTTGCCGAAAGGGCCACATAAATTTTTGTGTCAAAGCAATTATCCTCTTCACATTCGTTCACCCGAAAAATCTTAAACTTCGATTCTATATTTGGAGTCGGTTGAAACGTCTGAATCAGTTCAGATAACGCCTCTGACAAACCGTTGGCTCCATGAAATGATCTGGAATCCACCGAATCGACTACCCGACTAATGGACAGCGTCTGATCGGAAAAAACAGCCTCTAAATTTTTTGGGAAAAGTGGTTCGCACGTAAATTCGGCTGTGACTAAGTCGGCAATTTCTGCAGCGCTTGGCGATGATCCTGTCTGTAGCAATTTACCTAGCTTTTTAAGTTGTTTATCCGCAAGTTCCGTGAACGCCTCGGTCTTCCATCCGTCGTCAAACGGTTTGTCGACACTCGCAATAAATTGATCCACCGTTTTCGCTGTCGTTTCCGCGGTATTGGCGTTGATTTTTTTTTGTATTTTCCCAGCCATGTCCCGCGCTAAAGATTGCTGCGGATTCAAATCCAAACAGGTACGGTAACTCCTCAGCGCTTCTCGTAATTTTTCTTGTTCCGCTTGCATGCTCCCTAACCGCAGCCAAAGGTTGGAGTCTTTAGGCTCTATTTTGCATGCTTGTTTCAGGCATTTCTCTGCCGCCGCATACCGTCCTAAGTGCGAGAGCAGTTTAGCTTTTAGATTTAGCGCATAGAGAGACTTATCGTCGATGCCGAGGATTTGATTGCAGGTGGTAATTGCGTCTTGAGGTGCGCCTGATTTGAACTGGACATTGGCAAGCGCGCAAAGTGTCTCGATGTCATTGGGGTCTTCTTCCAATGACTTATGAAAGGCGATAATCGCGAAATTATATTTTCCATACCGGAGAAAATAATTACCATTGTATCTATACAAATCGGCAGGATTGGATGTGGCAAGGAGCACCATTACAAGGATCCCGGAAACAGTCATGCAGGAGATAGTAACTATCGATCGCAACAAGATGCGTCGAGGTGGGTGCGCGGTAGTGACAGGCCTAGTCACGATTTTTAAATCGTTGGCGTATTCTGTAACGCTCCATAAAAAGAGCGTAGGACCGAGCAGATTCAGGACCTGTTGCAGACCCCACACTACGGAATATTCGTCCGGTGGGATCAATCTTAATTTCATTGTGCCGACGAGAATGATCGCAAGAAACCAGCAAACGAGTGCTGCTGCCACGCCCTTTGACCATGCACGGTTATCACCAAATCGTGAAAGGCCCAGCCAGACTGCGCCCAGGCCGACCAGTACCACCAGGGGCGCTAAGGCCACAGGATCCGGCAGAAGCAATAACCACTTCGTATCGGGGGATGCCCAATGCTGCGTTGCCAGAATTTGGGGTAATGTAAAGTTGGCATCCACGGCCAGGACCATGAACGCAATCGCAAGCAGAGGCCACAACCAAGTTCCATGAAGCGATGTGGTCGATTCTCGTCTTTCGCGAATGTATATCCGGAGCATGATCACAGCAGCAAAAAAGAGCTGTAGGCCCACGAGAACTGCAGACAGATTGACCTGATGGTCGGGATCAAATCGTTGACTTTGATTGCCGAAAAAAATGTCCGCCAATGGCGCTGTCACATCGGCGAAAAATAGGATCCAAATTAATCTGCGAGCAAAATTCACCATATCCGCAATTATAGCACGCGTTCTTCAAAGAGACGTTCGGTAGATGAATCGTTCGTCAGGATTTATGGCGATCGCAGTCGTAAGAGTGCAGCACCAGGCGACGATTCAATCAAGAAGGAAATCGGAACACATCATGTGGACTCTGGAAAACGGAAAAAACGGGTGTCGGGAAACTTTTTCCCGACACCCGTTATCGTTTAACAGTCTGGAATCAAAACCTTAGTGAGAAGGTTTCTATTTGTCACGCCTACGACGTAGGGCAACCAGACCAGCTCCACCGATCGCCAGCATCGCAAGGGTAGCAGGCTCAGGTACGGC
>DLCF01000065.1:0-2323 GCA_002480485.1 Planctomycetaceae bacterium UBA7805 | reverse complement strand
GGTCACTTTCAAGACCAAAACCCAAGATCTGAACCCGATCGCGAGCTCCGGATCCAGAGGTGTTGACCAGGACAAAACCATTCCGGTTATTCAGAGTAAAACCAAGTGCACGGTCCTGACCGGAATCGAAGTTGTCATGAGCATAAAGGCTCCAACCAGCTCCGTATCCTGACAGCCCGACACCAACAAAATCTCCCGGCATGTTGTCGTAGTGATCATACGCCCAGGGATCAGCCGACATGTTACCAGCGGTTTGAAGGGTATCACCATCGCCGATGACATCTCCGATCGCAAAGCCCTTTGAACCGCCTTCACCAGCTGAGGTGAAAAGTTGGCCGTCCTGAGTCGCATAGACACCATTACCAGGACCGGTAATCATGCCGAACGCGATACCTTCTTTACCGGCCCAGTTGCCATTGTCTTCCCAGATGGAGTACCGCATAAACACTTTGCCGGCCAGATCAGCATCAGCAACCGAGTTCAGCGATCCACCTGCAAAATCCGTTAGGCCGAGCAGACCGCTCGCGGAAGTGTCAGTTGGGTCGATAACAGCCAAGTTGGCTTCGGTGTCAGTAAATCGAGTTCCCGACTCATTGTTGCCCGCGGTGTCAGTCTGTACCGGGGTATCGAACATAAAAACTTGCGGGGCTGCCTGACTATCGTCAGCTACCCCACCAACGACCGCAGCACCGGCCGCGGCTGAATAAGCACACAGCTTTTTGCTGAGCTTATCAAAATTGTTTTTCGTAACCATATTCATTAGCTCCTCGAAAAAAAAAGATTCCAAAACTGTAACTAGCCCTAATCTTCGTCGCTTATTAATCATCCCGAGACGAAGAAAAGCGTCTAAAGCTCATCCCTTGGTAGAAGGGTGTGTGGAGCTCCAGGCGCTTTTCTTCCGAACTAACATATCAACTCTTCCTTCTTTTCCCGCCCTGCGTGTCATTAACCAACCTCGAACTAGCTAAATTGCAATTGGCCCTACTTGGCCTATCAGGATAGATTAAAACCCATCGAACCACCTTTTGCAAGCATTTTGTACTTGTTTTTGTGAGATTTGCTACACCGAACGCGGGTGTAATTCGTAAGGCATTTAGACGCATAGACTTAAGCATATATCCAAGTCTTGTTTTAAGGCATTTGTGCACATGCCCTTTGACATAGCAGGGTGAGTTTTCATTGATTCTTCCCTGGCTCGCCAGCTTTTCTCCGACCATGATGCAATAGAAACACACGTTGCTATGAGGTTTATATGGCACAATCCATCCCTCAAATTCTCCAGTCGGCTGACCGCTCTTTGGCAAGCGGGGATTGGACGAGCGCAGAAGCCACGCTGCGCACTGCGATAAAAATGGGGCGTCGTCACGACGATCTCTTACTCGCGTGGTGCAATGTCATGCTCCATCATGGCGACGTTCGTGAAGGCCGACAATTACTGGAAAAAATCATCAAAGGTGGTCCGACCCATCCGCTTATCCCCTTTTGCCTAGCGCTCGCGCATCAGGCGGATGGAAATTTCGCCGCTGCACGGAAGGTTCTCAAGGACCTCCGAGTCGCTTATCCCCAATGGCACCAAGCCACGCATTTGCTCGTGCGTATGCTCACCCTGGAGGGCAAACACGCCGAGGCGATCGAGATTATTGATCCGCTGCTTGCAGAAGGGGATCCACTGGTGATATGCGCATTTGGAATGCTGGCCTCGGGCATTGGACGCACGTCGGAGGCAATCGAGCTGCTCGAAACAGTCTCGGAAAACTCCAGTCTTCCACAAGGTGTACGCAGGGAAGCCGGTTTACTCAGGGCGCGGTTACTTGATGCGGAGGGTTGCTACGCCAAGGCTCTTCAGGCGGCTGAGCGGGCGCACTCACTTTCCCCATCGCACTATGACCCGGCTGCGTTTGAGGGGCTGATCGAGGGCAGGATCAGTGACACTCCGGCGGCACGGATTAGCAGTTTGCTAACCGCAGAAGGCGACACTGCACGACCGATCTTCATTCTCGGGGTGCCGCGTTCTGGGACCTCACTGACGGAGGCAATTTTAGGAGAACATTCCAAAGTCGAACCGCTTGGCGAGTGTCGCGTAATCGAGCGGTTTGTGCCGCTCAACCTCACTGATAGACCGTTAGTGAACAAAGTAAGTGGGGAAATTCTCACGGCATATCGAGATCTTGATGCCGACGCTCAATGGATCACCGATAAACAACTGGGCAATTTTTTGCACCTCGATGCAATCGCGTCTCTGTTGCCGCAGGCCCGCGTTATCTGGTGTTGCCGTGACCGGCGCGATGTGGCGATATCCTGTTTCTTTCAGCAATTTCAGACT
>DLCF01000053.1 GCA_002480485.1 Planctomycetaceae bacterium UBA7805 | reverse complement strand
CCCGAGTAATTGGTGCCAGATGAACAACGCAGTACCCAGAGCACCGCCCGCATCACCGGCGGCGGGTTGAATCCAGATATGTTCAAAGGGTCCTTCACGCAAAACCCTTCCATTGCCAACACAGTTCAGTGCCACGCCACCGGCAAGGCACAGATTTTTCATGCCTGTTTCACGGTGAACGTGCTCAGCAATTCTCAGCATGATTGTTTCAGTAACTTGTTGAATCGAAGCCGCAATATCCATGTCGTCTTGCGTGAGTGGTGACTCGGCCTTTCGCGGTGGCCGTCCGAAGAGCTTGTCCATTTTTCCGCTTGTCATCGTCAATCCCTGACAGTAGTTGAAGTACGACATATCAAGTCGGAAGGACCCGTCTTCTTTGAGATCCAACAGGTGCCCGAGGATTAGATCCTCGTAGATCGGGCGACCGTAAGGCGCGAGGCCCATCAGCTTGTACTCGCCCGAATTTACGCGGAAACCGGTAAAGTATGTAAAGGCTGAGTAAAGCAAACCGAGCGAATGCGGAAATTGAAGTTCATGCGTCAGCTCAATACGGTTGCTTGTCCCTGTACCGAAGCTCGCTGTCGCCCACTCACCAACCCCATCAAGCGTAAGCACTGCCGCGTTTTCAAAAGGTGACGGAAAGAAGGCACTCGCCGCATGAGACTCGTGATGCTCAATGAAGACATACTTATTTTTATAAGCATGTTTGAGACCACCGCTCATTTCCCGCGGAAGATGGAGCTTTTCTCGAAACCAGAGCGGCATCGCGCGAAAAAAAGATCGGATCCCACAGGGTGCATATGCTAAATACGTCTCCAACAACCGCTCGAACTTGAGAAACGGTTTATCGTAGAAACCGACATAATTCAATTCGTCCGGTTTGAGCCCAGCCTCAGCGAGACAATAATCGACTGCTGCCTGCGGAAAACGGTGGTCATGTTTTTTTCTTGTGAATCGCTCTTCCTGAGCAGCTGCCACGATTTGGCCGTCTACAACGAGCGCGGCAGCCGAATCGTGATAAAAGGCCGAGATACCAAGAATAGCGGTCATCGCAGAACCAGAAAAACAACGCGGATTATGTCTAGCACGTGTCAAAGCGGGAAGAATTAATCTAATGCCCCCCCCACCGCAGCACAATCTCAGGAATCGCAAACTAAGCGTTTACGAGCGGTAATAATCGTCGGTCTGACGATCGAAAACCGATTGCCCATTCGTCGCGTATCGATGCGGAGGCCGATTTTCAGGTGAAAATAAGGATATACAAAATTTCTTGAATCCATTTGCCTCTGTTGGGCCCGTTCATCGCGTTTTATCTGCGGACCTATTCTGATCTGAGACAGGCCGTTCGGCCAACTAGAAAACCAGGGGAATTCGATATGCCATCCAGACTCCGCCCAGTGACGGGCGGTTTCACTCTCGTGGAACTCTTGCTCGTCATCGCTGCTGTCACCATCTTAATTAGTCTGCTCCTACCGGCAGTCGGCTCGGTGCGAGAGAATGCTCGCTCTACGCAATGTAAAAATAACCTCAGAGAACTAGGTGTCGCACTACACCGGGCTCAAGAGAACAGACAAGCAGCGGTCAAAGCCTACGATCCATCCAACGACCAATACTGGACCGCTGCCATTCGGCCATTCATGGACACGCCGGACAATGATTTTTATTTCTGTCCCAGCGATGTTGATACGCCCGGCAATCCCAATTCGCTGGACCTGGACCAAATTACTATTCTGGCCAGTTATGGGGCAAACAATGCGATGCATCAGATGCAGGGGAGTGACAGTCGCAAGATTGTACTGATGGAGTGGCATCAACCAGTTATCTTTGCGAATCCCGGTACCGATAACGACTGGTCAAATCACGAAGCCAACTGGAATGATGGCGTGGGCCAGGCGACGCGACACGGTGCTGAGCTTAATGCCCTCCATCACGATGGCAGTATCGCCGCAGTCGTGCCTGAAGAAGCGACACCCTGCGCAGCCAATATTTGGAGCCCATGGCGGGAAACCAGCAGTTGGGACAATTGCGATACTGTGAGCATGTATCCAGAGGAGGAAGGCGAGCAAGCGGAGAATAATCCGGCCGAACCGGCCGATCCCCCAACAGATGATGAACCGGTCGGAGACAATGAAGGCGACAACGTCGAGGATGGCAATGCGAATGATGATGCGCTCGACGTAGAAGATCCGGCGGGTGAAGAAGAGCCACCCGCCGAAGAAGAACTGGGAGACGAAGAATTCGTGGAAGAGAATTGCTTTAACGCAATCGAGGGATTTCCGGAACTGGCCGGCTGGTACGTGCAGGTGACCCACCGCGGGCAATTGGTACGCAACATTCCAATTGGAAATGCAAATTACTACGAACCGGAGGATGGGCAACCCCGGATCCTGCTGGTCGAAGACTCTCTCTGCCAATACTCAATTCACATTGAGGACTATACGGATTGGGACTACGACTCGAAGATTACAGTCACCCGTCTGCCGGGCGGAGACATCCATTTAAATTATGGATTCACCACCGGCGCCTTGTATCTCCACGCCGTAGTCGATGCGGGTGGCTCGACACGGATTGACGCCCAGAATTACGGTTCGCACTCCATTACGATTGACGGGGGCGACGATGCGGCAAACTGTGAGTGTGACGCGCTGGAACAGAACATGGCGCTCGACGGAATGTCGCAACCGCTGACGCCAAGCGGGACTGCCTCTTGGTGGGGGATTAATGTGGGAGGCGGGCAATATACCTCGTCGCATGCCATGGACGGCGTCATCTTTCTAGAGGAAAGCAGCATGGCGGTTAGCGGGGGCGCTGTTTATAACGTGCCGGAGGCCATCTGGAATACGCCGGATGACCCGCTCTGGCAACAGATGCGGGTCGGTGGCCAAACCATGCAATTTGCTATCCCAGTATCCACACCGGGTGCACATTATCGGGTAACATTTTTCAGCACCGCCTATCCCGGTTATTATCCAAGGCAAGACATTGTGCTTGAAGATGGCGCGAAAGTGATTCAGAGCGTGAAACCCCGTCACGGCAGCGTTAAGGAAAACCAGGCGACGGTACGTGTCTTTGATAACACTCTGAACGTTGATATTGTGCCGAAAAACAGCCACGGTTCCTGGATAAGCGCCATCATCATCGAAGAACTCGAGTGAGAGAAACGATCCAGGCAATGCTGTGATGCATTTCGGAGTGGTAAGCGGTGTGCAAAAAATCCCGTTCCGCACAGGACAGGCGGAGAGTTTTTGCCATTTCCGGTCTCATTGATAAGACTTTGTCACCAGAAGCATGCTGGCTTTATGTTGACAGTTACCATTGGCATTGGTAGGCTGAATATGTAACATGTGAAGCACACTTGGGCAGTGTGTCGGGCATGGCTGCACTGCTGAAATTCGTACATGTTCCGCGACATGGAACATGCAACGCAGCGAGTGCAAAGAACAGAGAGCCTGCGATGTCTTGCCGATCTTTTTCCGCTCGATGCGGTTTCACGCTGATTGAATTGCTGATTGTGATCGGTGTGATCGTGGTGCTGATCGCGCTACTTCTTCCCAGTGTGGCCTCGGTGCGGGCCCGCGCCCGTACAACCCAGGCGCAGAGTAACCTCGCACAATTGGGCCTGGCCCTTCAGGCGGCCAATCGCAATCGCAGTACACCGGTCA
>DLCF01000017.1 GCA_002480485.1 Planctomycetaceae bacterium UBA7805 | reverse complement strand
GAAATGATTCTTCAATTGAAAAAAGGCCGCATTGACGCCGCTTATTTCAAGCAAAAATTTGCTGCCGACATCCTTACTGAATGGAAAGCGGTTTGGGCTCGTTACCATGAAGACGGATACCTTTCAATTGAAGGATCCGAGGTGGTTCTTTCTCGAGATGGGTTACTGCGGATCGACGGTCTTCTGCCTGCATTTTTTGAGGCGGAGCATCAAGGGATTCGCTACACATGAATCTCATATTCAAAATGGGCGAATTCGAGGCACAATTCCCCACCGACCGAATGTATGCCAAAAACCACATGTGGGCCGTTCAAATCGGCGACACATTGCGCTTCGGTTTAGCCGCTTACGCGGTCCGTTTGCTGCAGGACGTTTATTTTTTAGATTGGGAATTAGCGACCGGTACGCCGATACGACAAGGTCACCACATCGGCGATATCGAAAGCAGTAAAGCGGAGAGTTCTTTGCACGCACCACTTTCGGGCATTCTTTCAGATTTTAATCAAGCGTTACTGAAGGACCCGTCGGCGATTAATGTGGATAAATATGACACCGGTTGGCTTTTTGAAATGCAAGCTGACGCAACGGGGTTACTTTCTCCAACCGATTATCTCGAACATTTGGAGGCAGTCTGGGAGGTGACCCAAAGAACGATCAAAGGCCAACTGAATCACTGAAGCGGAAATCGCCTGCCTGACTGTTGCGAAGCACCAACAATCGAGATAGGATATTTTAGGCGTTCTGGTGGCATGGCCTACCAAATCTCTTTCCTTTTTCTCTCGAATCGCGTGTATCAGACATGGCAAGCCACATTTCGGTCGTGGTATCTCAGGGACATAGTCACAATCCTGCCAAACGCAGGTTGGAAGAGGAGATCGTGGCTTGCCTGCTGACCGAACCAGCGGTCGAGGTCAATGTGATGCCGCATCTCTACGACCTGAAAGCAGACGGGTCGGCAATGCTTTGCCTGCAAGGCATCTCCCGGGATCTGATCGTGCTGGCGTGGCTTTATCCGCGAGCTACGCGATGGATTCTCAACCGCAACGGAATCGGGGGACAGGAAGGTATCTCATTACTAAAAGAAAACGAGGACGCTGAGGACGATAGCGATGCGAACTCGCCGGAAGACAGCTCAAACCCAGAGCAAGATGCCGAATTGAGTCCGGCACGAGTGATCGAATCACTTGAAATCCCAAACCGTAAAATTTACTGCCTGAATCTTGCGGCTGCCACCGACGCGGATACCTTTATTCGGGAGATTCAGCGCATCGCCCATGAGACGAAAGTCAAAACGGTCGAAACCATCGGTTGGCTAAACGGAACACCAAAGGCAGAGCATGTGCAGCGGATGGCTCAACCATTGCCGGGAAATGTGGACCACGCTATCCCAGTCGTGTCCAAACCGTCCGAACGTGTTGGGAGTCCGATCGAAGAGAAGACCGAAAGACGATGGTATCCGGTTATCGACATGAGCCGTTGCACGAATTGCATGGAATGCATCGACTTCTGTCTCTTCGGTGTCTATGGTGTCGATCAGCAGGATACAATCTTGGTGGAACAACCGGACAACTGTCGAAAAGGGTGTCCAGCCTGTTCTCGTGTATGTCCCGAAAACGCGATTATTTTCCCCACTCACAAGTCTCCAGCGATTGCCGGCAGTGCTGATGTGGCCGCATCCTTAAAGATTGATCTATCAAAACTGTTCGGTGCTCCGGAGGATGACGGGGTCGATGTGGCAGTTCGTGAACGTGATGAACAGCTTTTGCTTGCAGGCCGTGACGTAGTGGGCGATTCGGTTGGCATCGCAAGAAATCAGATTGCAACGCCAACGGCTGAACCGGATGATTTAGATCGATTGATTGATCAACTCGATGCACTCGATCTTTGATTCGCCTCGGCATCCAATGCAGAAATGTCCACGAATGTGCTTTGACCGGCGACCGCAGTCGGAGCTAGAGGTTCCTGATACAACGGCAAGCCCGCATCGTACGCACCAAAATCGTGGTACCAGTGTTTTTTTGCCAACCGGTAAAGGTAGCTCCGCTCGGGTACTTCGTACCCTTCATCCCACTGGGAAGACCTTGGTTGCATTTGTGCCAACTCCTGCCGCGCTGTACCACGAGCCGTGCTGTCACGAGCCGAGTGCGTCTCAACAAGCTGTTCAATAAGGTCAGGACGCTCCAAAACAATGCAACCACGAGTTGATTGGGATGCAAGTTGTCGGAAATCACGGAGAAATTCTGACTCATTGAAAATTTGCCAAAGCGTTTTCTCGTCCTCGATAGATTCAGTGGCGAACTGTACGATCGGACAGGGCTCCACATCGCCCCAAGGACTGATGTGGTGACTAATGCCGGTTGCCGCCGGGCAAAGCGCTTGTCCCTTGTGATCATAGTACGCATCGACCACACCGATCGGTTTCTCCGCGCGAATATTAACGACGAATTGTCGAACCCGTCGTTGTTGCTCGGGGGATAGCGCGAGGGATGGTTCTGCATCGGGACCTACCGGGCGGTACGTATGAAACCAAACGTACATCACGCCCATTTCAATCAAACGGTCGACCCAGTCTTCTTGCACCAGATCGTCAATATTGGTCTGACAAACACTCGTCGCAACGCCCGTTAGCAGCTTATGACGGATACTGTTTTCCAAACCTGCCAAAGTCTTGGAGAGCACCTTCGCTTTGCCTCGACGCTGATCACTGATAATTTCATTTCCCTCGACACTAATTAGTGGCGTCACATTTCCAAGTTCGCGCAACTTTTCAGCCACCGTGTCGGTAATAAAGTGGCCGTTGGTAAATACTTGAAAATAGGCATCCGGGTGATGTGAGAGAATCTCCAGCAATTCCGGATGCATGAATGGCTCGCCACCTAGGATACCAAAAAAGCTATTACCCAATTGCTTCGCTTCACAGATCACCCGATCAACCGATTCGACCGAGAGTTTTTGCTGCGGCGCTGCAACATCGACCCAACACCCCTGACATCGTAGATTGCAACTGTTAACGATCGAGAGATAAATAAACGGTGGAAAATACTCACCGCGTCGCAATCGGTGTTTGAATCGTTGCACCGATCGGACACCTTTGAAGCCCATGTTCCAGAGGAACTTCCACACGAGGCGTTTATCCGTTTCCCGCCAGACGCGTTTGGCCATTTTCAGGTACATGAGCGAGTAAAATCACGCGATTTTTTTGGTGGACTTCTTTTGGGCCAGGACCCGACTCGGGGACCCGTACTGATTATACCGGTTGGCCTGGGATGTTGGCAGGGATCCGATACATGAGACTCTCGACACTGCCGGAGAGACGGTTTAGAGTGGAAGGCGATTCACCCAGATGTGTGCAAATAAGCCATTGTACGAAGAGTCACTAAATATGGTCGAACGAACCGAGGCCGCCTATAAGACTGTGTCGGCCGATTTATTGGCTGCGTCCAACGATTCCGGCTTTTGGCCGGGTCAGCTTTCAAGTTCTTCGCTCTCAACCGCCACTGCAGTGAGCGCTCTTGTGTGCTGCGAATTGGAAATGCAACGAAAAAACTGTCTGCAAGAGGATTGGTCCGAAAAAATTCGTTTGCTAATCTTTGCCGGGCTTCATTATTTGGCAAAACAGCAAAACGAAGACGGGGGCTGGGGCGATACGGATCGTAGTTGCTCCAACATCGCGACGACCATGCTCGTGAGATCCGCATTTCAGTTGGCGGGTGCACCTGCGCATCCAGCGGATCTATTGCCGAATGCCGATACTTACATCAAACGCGAGGGCGGGGTCCGTGGACTACAAAAACGGTATGGCAGAGACAAAACATTTGCCGCACCTATTCTAGCAAACGCTGCAATCGCAGGCATGATTCCCTTTAGCCGCGTGCCTGCGTTGCCGTTCGAGTTGGCGTGCTTGCCCCAGGCAACCTATCGACACCTCCGCCTTCCAGTTGTGAGTTACGCACTGCCAGCGCTTGTCGCGGTCGGGCTTGTGAAATTCATGCATGCTCCTCCACTCAATCCGGTAACCCGTTACATCAGGAAAAGATGTATTGACAGAGGGCTCCGACGGGTTGAGGAAATGCAACCCGAGAGCGGTGGTTTTTTAGAGGCGATTCCATTGACGAGTTTCGTTGCAATGAGCCTCGCTTCAGCCGGATATGCAGATCATCCCGTCGTGGCAGCCGGCATCCGCTTCCTGGCTGATTCAGTGCGCGATGATGGAAGTTGGCCGATCGACACAAACCTCGCAGTCTGGAACACCAGCCTGTCCGCGGCTGCCCTTTGTAAAGGACAAATTTTAAACGGTGCTGGTGAGCCGCGCGCGGGCAGCCCAAATGAGGACGAAAGCCGAGAAGACTTCGCATCAACTGCAGTCAGTAACTGGATTCTGGAACGGCAACACATCCAGCAGCACCCCTACACGGGAGCACTACCTGGAGGTTGGTCATGGACTGATCGCAGTGGTGGCGTACCCGATGTCGACGATACTTCAGCGGCATTGATTGCGTTGCGGGCATTGTTGGATCAGCGAATCACCACTCGGGATTTGCGACATTCGTCGGCATCCCCGATTACTGATGAGCCGGTCCGCAACGCTGCCGAGGATCGGTTTTACTCGGCCGCGTTCCTGGGTAGCGATTGGCTGATGAAGATTCAAAATGAGGACGGTGGCTGGCCAACGTTTTGTCGTGGTTGGGGTAAGCTGCCCTTTGACCGCAGCGGGGCAGATCTGACCGCACATGCCATTCGGGCGCTAACCTGTTGGAAAAACCCGGAGGCAGAGACCTGTTTCACCGAAATGGTCGCCGATCATACCCGCCCCAGCCGGATTGATTCATCCATAGAAAAAGGGTTTACATTTTTGGAGTCCGCGCAAGAAGAGGATGGGCGATGGCTGCCGCTATGGTTTGGAAATCAGGCACAGCAAGATGAAAGCAACCCAGTTTACGGCACCGCGCGAGTTTTAATGGCTTATAGAGATGCGGGGAGATTGGACCAAGTCGAAGCAGAGCGGGGATTTGCCTGGCTACTTTCCGCACAGGATCTGGGTGGCGGTTGGGGGGGCAGTGGGCGTCATATCGCCAAGGGTAAGCCGCATGAACCATCGAGTGTCGAAGAAACTGCGTTGGCTTTAGAGGCTTTGTTGTGTCATCCGCAAATCAAAACCGACCCCTCCATACAACACATGGTTCTGAAAGGACTTGCATGGCTCACCGACAGCATTGAGCGAGGCAATCACGAGCATGCGGCTCCGATCGGGCTCTACTTTGCGAAGCTTTGGTATTATGAGAGACTGTATCCGATGATTTTTGCAACGTCGGCTCTGGCAACCGCAACACGCGTATTTGCAACCGAACACCCACCCTTCACACCCCAGAACCCCCGTGTGCTCCAAGAGCAAGACACGCGTGGTTAAAACACACATTGAGCGACACCTTGGCAACAACTTCTGCAGGAAACGACGCGGCAATTGATCGCAAACGCCCTGCTCGTCGCAAGACGAGCCACTTGAAGCTGGTCCCTCCGACCCGCGAGCTTCGAGAGCAAATACGCCTTGAATGCCAGCAACTTGCTGCGAGCTTAAACAAGACAAACGCTCTCAGTAAGGATGATTTAGAGACGCACGCCCGTCATATCATTACCCAGCTCAATCAGCCGGAGGGTTATGTAGGCTGGACGATGGTTTTACTTTCGTCCGAGTTTTTTAGGGAGCAGGTCGCAGCAACTCCCTACGAGCGACGGCTTCTGTTGTTGCCCCACTGCCTAAAACATGCGGAGGGTTGTCCGGCAGACTACGATGAGTTCGGCCTGGACTGCCGACAATGCGGGGCCTGCAGTATCGCCGACTTCCGGGCCCGAGCCGAAGATCTTGGCTACAAGGTACTGGTGGCGGAAGGTTCGCCCATTGTGCTGAAAATCATTATCGGTGGTTATGTCGATGCAATCCTAGGTGTGGCTTGCCTCAACGTGTTGGAAAAGGCGATAGATAAAATATTGCTCGCCGGTATTCCCTGTATGGCGGTGCCGCTGCACTCGAGCGACTGTCGCAATACGTCGGTCGATGAGGACTGGGTTTCAGAAATGATCACGGTGGAGCAGCAAACCAAACCGGTGAAAACGCAAAGCTACATCCATCTAATGCGAGCTGCAGGTAATTTACTCGGCCGCGACGAGCTGGAACGTATCGCACCAAGATTGAGACAGCAAACGGACCAAAACGGGACATCGGATGAACAACACGATCCAATTGCCTCGACAGAAGCAATTGCCTACGATTTTCTCGCCAGCGGCGGAAAACATTCCCGGCCTTTCATTACGCTCGCAACTTACGACGCGATCACCGGTGGAAAAGCCACGCTCACCGATGGTGCTTCTTACTGTGAATCTTTTTCAGACGAAGTTCGCCGGACCGCACTATCGATTGAAACATTTCATAAGGCGTCGCTCGTTCATGATGACATCGAGGATGATGACCCGTATCGTTACGGAAGCGAAACGTTGCATCGGAAATATGGGACGGCAACGGCGATCAACGTAGGGGACTATTTGATTGGCCTCGGATATCGGCTGGTGAGTCGCGATGCGGAGCGAATGGGGCACGACGTTGCCGCGGACATCACAGAGGTCCTCTCCGATGCCCACATGCGACTCTCCGAGGGTCAGGGGGCTGAGTTGATCTGGCGTGACCAGAAGCAGCGCAAGTTGACGCCCTTAGACGCATTGAAAATTTATTCGCTCAAAACGTCCCCTGCCTTTGAAGCAGCTCTCCTCGCGGGTCTGCGGTTGGCGGGGCCTCTGGATAATTATCGAAAACCGATCCGACAATTTGCCCGGCACCTGGGGGTGGCTTTTCAGATTCTTAATGATCTGAAGGATTGGTCAGGTGACAAAGATAACAAACTGTCCCGCGGAACTGACATTCTCGGCGGGCGGCCCACCCTGCTATGGGCGCTCGGGGTAGAAACACTCAATGAACAAGAGCAGTGTGAGCTGTTTTCTTTTATGAATGAAGAGCCCTCCGCGGAGGTGCTTCTTTCCCGTATCGGCTCCTTGTACAAAGAGGCCGGTGTATTCCAAAAAGCATCTCAGTTGGTTGATAAATACCAGCTCCGTGCCGAAGAGGTTGTGGATCAACTCGACAGTGAAAGTTTCCGTCGTCTGCTTTACTATTTGATGGAAACGGTGCTCGATCGGGGAAGCGCACCGGCTCTGGAACCCGATGTCGTTGAACTGCATGCCGATGCCTCATCCTAAAAGTGAAGTGACCGAGTTAATTCATCTGTTTTACGATGAACCCGGCCAATGCGGGCAACTGCGTGCGGTCGATAGCAGCCAAGTGCCGTGGGAGTACCGACGACTGCTGGCGCACAACGAACACATGACCGTGGCGATGGAAGCCCACCACGAAAGTCTCGTAAATGTTGAGATTCTTGAATCGCGGCAGGAAAAAAAAAGTTATGCAAGGAAGATACTTCTGCGTCGGCAGAGGGACGAAGCGGTCGTTCAATTCGGAATTCTTCGAATCTGTTTTGATTTGCTGGAGGATGCAGTCCGCGAGGAGATCCAGATCGGGCAACGACCTCTGGGCAGGATCCTTGTTCGACACAATGTGATGCGGACGGTTCGACTCGAGAATCTCTGGCATGTCGAACCGGGGGCTGACTTGGCGTCGCTTTTCGGAACATCCACCAAAACAATCACCTACGGAAGAACTGCAACGATCGAACTTGGCGGGGAAAAAGCCGTCGAAGTACTCGAAATTGTCTCCCCGGAAGAAAAGATTTACACTGGTCCCTGAGTCGCGGGGACCTATACTTTTGGGATAGCATTCTAATCGTTAGAGCATTCCATGAATCACGAAGCCTTCGATTGTATTGTCCTGGGTGGCGGGCCGGCTGGCACAACAGCGGCTGCGCTGGTTGCTGAGTCCGGGTTTAGCACCCTTCTGGTGGATCGTGATGCGATGCCACGTTTTCACGTTGGCGAATCGCTGATGCCGGAGACCTACTGGACTCTCAAGCGCCTGGGCGTGCTGAATAAGCTCAAGAAAAGTCCACACACCAAAAAACACAGCGTTCAATTTGTGAATCACGAAGGCCGCGCCTCGGCGCCCTTCTACTTTAGTCAGCATGACCCCCGAGAGTGCTCTCAGACATGGCAAGTCGTGCGTGGTGATTTTGACCAGATGCTGTTTGAGAACGCTAGAGAAAAGGGAGCTGATTGTCGAGATCAGACGAGGGTTGTGGAAGTCCTTTTCGAGGATGGAACACGTCGATGCACCGGTGTGGCACTGCAAGACAAATCTGGTCGCGTCTCAGAGGCAAGAGCTGCGGTTGTCATGGATGCCACAGGGCAGCAATCGTTGATTGCGAACCGATTGGGAATTCGCCGAGAAAATCCCCAGATGCGTAAAGGTGCTATTTGGACATATTTCCGCGGAGCTCGTAGGGACGGAGGGTTGGATGCCGGAGCCACTGTAATCTTGCACACGGCCAATAAGGACTCATGGTTTTGGTTCATCCCGCTCAGCGACGGCATCACCAGCGTCGGCGTGGTGGGAGACAGCAGCTATCTCTTCTCCGGCGGACGGAAACCCGAGCAAACATACGCTCGCGAACTTTCAATTTGCCCCGCGCTTCAAGAACGCCTCGAGGATAGCGAGCAAATTGACTCGTATCGAATAGCTCGAGAGTTCTCTTACAAGTCGACCGAGGCCGCAGGCGATGGTTGGGTGTTAGTCGGGGATGCCTACGGCTTCATTGATCCGGTCTATTCTTCGGGAGTATATTTTGCACTCAAGATGGGCGAGATGGCCGCTGACTGCGTCGTACAGGGTCTGCAAAACTCAGACACTACCGCTGCACAACTCGGCGGATGGGCCGACGAATTTGATACCGGAGCGGACTATCTGCGTAAATTGGTAGCAGCTTTTTACACGCGGGAATTCAGTATTGCAAAATTTATCAAGGCCTATCCAGAGCACCAAGAAAACCTCGTTGATCTGCTAATTGGTCGCATCTTTCATCCAGAGGCAGGTCGGATTTTTGAAGACATGGATCCTTGGTTGGACGAAGCGAAGATGGCAG
>DLCF01000055.1 GCA_002480485.1 Planctomycetaceae bacterium UBA7805 | reverse complement strand
TACGTATCTCCCCACGGAGCGCATAGCCCATTGCCTGAGTCGAAGGATCGCCCTCAGACTGAACAATTGCTTTGTCGAGTGCCTCGCGCGCTTTTTTCTTATTACCGCGAGGCAACAGATAGATTCGACCAAGCAACAGATATGCCTCCGCAAAAAGAGCCTGTTGTTTTATCGCCGCTTCCAGATCGACGCGGGCCAGTTGGGACAGTGTCGGCCAGTTATCACTCGGTGGGTAGCGATCAAAGATCTCCTCGCAAATGCGAGAGGCACGCTCGAATCGGGTCGAGGCGATCAATTGCTGAGCAAATTCCTGGTTTTGCGCATCCAAACCTTTGCGGATGGCCGATTCGCACAGAAGAATAACCTCCTTGAGATCTCCGAAACTCTGCGAATTTACCTTGCGTTGGGTTGCCTCAAAAAGATCTTCTTCTCCCGCATTGGTTTCGATATTTTGTTGTTGTTGGTCAGCGGCATTCTGGGGAGGTGCAGAATTACGATTTGCTTCAACTCTATCGCGTTCTTGGGTATTATTCCGTCCACCAGCTTGATCGACCGCCAGTGCGGCGTAGCACCATGAGCTGTAAATCCCGATTAACAAAAGAGTGCAGAGTCTCTGCATCCGATTTTCCTCCTGAGGACGGTTGCGTGGTGGAATCCGCCAATTCGAGCATTGTAACGCGGCAAGCTGATGCAGACCAGCGAAGCGATCTTCAGGCCGTGGGCCGCTTTCTAGTTTGCCAGTCGGCTTTATTGGTTCCGCCAGAAACCGGGTAAAAATAAGACTAGTATTGTGAAAATTTCCAAACGACCGATCATCATCAGCCAGATAAAGAGAAACTTTGCTTGAGGTGTGAAGTAGGTGTACGTGTACTTGGGCCCCACCGTTCCCAGACCAGGGCCAACGTTATTGAGTGTTGCTGCCACACTCGATGCACAGTCGATCAATTTATGGTCCATGTGTTCGATACCGGTAGCTCCGCGGATCCATGTAGAGTCTGGCTCGGTGGTGATAAGAAAGAGCCAACTAAAAACGAAAATGAGCAGAATCAGTCCGAAATAAACGAGAATATTCTTCCGTAAATTTTGATCCTCTACCGGATGTCCTCCCAGCCTTAGCGGCCGCACCACTGTGGGATGATAAGATTTCTCAAGTTCCAGGCGCATGATACTCAGAAACATAATGTGCCGAATGACCTTGAGACCACCTCCGGTACTTCCCGCACAACCCCCGATGAACATTAGAAGTAAAAGGGTCCCGCGACCGAAATTATTCCATTCATCGAAATTTGCAGAGTTACTGAATCCTGTGGTTGTCATAATTGAAACCACCTGAAAGCTGCTTTGTCGGATTCCAGAGCTAAACGACTGCCAAAAATTATCTCCGTAGTAAAACAGACGATCTTGGTTTAAATAGCCGAAAAAAAGAATCAACAATGAGATGCTAAATAGTGTCATGACGTATGCTCGCCACTCCACGTCTTTCAATAGTTTCAGGGGTTTACCGATTGCCAAAAAGTAGAGCAATGTAAAGTTGGTACCGGCGATGACCATGAACAACATGATGATTGATTCGGCCCACGTTGCTCCAACCGGACCGACACTGGGTATTTGAGCAAAGTGTCCGATGCTGTTGTCATAAGTGCTGAAACCCCCCGTTGCCATCGTGCCAAATGACGTACAGAAGGAATCAAACCATGAAAGCCCACAACATGCCAACAGAATCGATAAGATTGCAGTCAGCGCAAAATAGATGGCGGCAAAAATCCAGGCAGTATGCTGCATGCGGGTCCGTGGTCCGTCTTTCGTCGGTCCAGGTATTTCACTTCGCATTAACGTTTTTCCGGCCGATCCCTGACCGAGAATGGCAACAAATAGCACAATGATTCCCATCCCACCAAGGAAATGTGTACTGCTTCGCCAAAAAAGTATCGAGCGGGGCACCAAAGCTTCCCCGCCGTGCATTTCCACATCGGTCAAAACAGTGGCACCGGTGGTGCTGAAACCGGATTGCGATTCAAAGCATGCATCCCAAACCTGCATGACTCGTCCAGGTGCCATTTCTGTGCGGCTGATCAAATAGGGCATCGCTCCGATAGCGGTTGCTAAAATCCAGCTCAGACCCACCACCGCCATCGCTTCCTTACGATACAGTGAGCCAGTGGCGTTTCTTCCGATGTACCACAGTAGGCCGCCAATGATTAGAGCGACGGCAATCGATCCTACAATACCGAAAAATCCGTCGTACTCGAACTCCGCACTTCCACCGATGGCTGGAAAGGCCCAGGGCAGACTGAAAATCATGGTCGCCGCGATAAGGAAAACGATGCGGCTTAATAACTTGAACAGTAGAAAAAAGTTCATAATCGCTGAGGGCTTGCCAAGATATCGGGCAGACCACCTATTTGTTTATAGAATATTGATTCATTATCACGATTTTCAATCTAAGTGGCGGCGGACTCAAACATAGCTACTGTTTCCTCGATCGCCGAGTCGTCAATCAGTGCCACAACAGTATCATCGGGCTCTAGGCGATCATCAGCACCGGGTACCCGGACATAATCATCGTGAACAATAACTGCAATCAGACATTGCTCCGGAAGTTTCAAGTTTGCCAGTACATGTTGCGTACAGGGTGAGTTTTCCCGCACCACAAGCTCGAGAACATTCAAATCTCCGCCACCGATCGCAGTTCGTGAGATTACGGGACCGCGAAAGAGAAGGCTGAGCACCTGCCTCGCCATAACCTCTCGAGGACTTACAGCGCGATCAATTCCCAATTTTCCAACAACTTCCGCGTAATCAGGTCGCTCGACAACCGCATTGATGGTTTTAGCGCCAATCTCGCGGGCGGTCACGCAGGCCATAATATTATCTTCATCATCCGCCATGCAGGCGACAAAAACATCGGCCCGCCCGACTCGTTCTTCTTCCAGATGGGCACGCTGAGTCGCATCCGTATGAACTACCGTGACGCCGGGGAGACTTTCGGAGAGAAAATTACACCTTTCTATATTCGCATCCAATAAAACCACACCACAGCGGCTATTCTCTAATGACTGAGCCAGATGGTATCCCGTCTCCCCGCCGCCGGCGATGACCACGCCCAACTTCGCAGGCGAACCTTTTTGAAACAATTCTTTTACCTCATCGATGTCGTCACCCGTACCGATAAGTGTGATCCGATCGCCCACTTCCAGTTCGTCTTCGGCCAGTGCTAAGGATGTTCGATGATTTCGGGTGATAGATGCAATACGCACACCGGGCGGCAAGCCTAGAGTCTTGATTGGTTTTCCCAAGGTGGGCACTTTTTCGGTCACCTCAATTTCGTCGACCTCCAATTCTCCGCGAGCAAAATGTTCCATGGCTACGCTGCCGGGGTGGCGGATATTGTGGGCAATCTCTATTGCGGAGAGGTGTTCAAGGGAGAGGAGCCGATCGATATGAAAATGTCTTTGATAGTCGAAGGTGCTTAAATCGTTGTAAACGGGAGCATAAACTCGCGCGACCGTCCGTAACGCCCCCATTGCTTTGGCCAGACTTGCGGCGATTAGATTAACTTCGTCATTGCCGGTTACGGCGAGACACAAATCAGCACTTGCCACCCCAGCCTGAAATAGCACACTCGACTGAGATGCTGATCCGTGGATCGCCCGTACGTCGAGTCGCTCGTTTATCCCGGCAATATTCTCACCATCGTGATCCACAACAATCACGTTGTGGCGATGCTGGCAAAGTAGATCGGCAATGGACGTGCCTACTGTTCCAGCGCCTAAAACAACAATATTCATAACGCCGTACCCTCAACCGGAAAAAGAGTGAGCAAAAAGTGGTGAGAATAAAATGATAATTTTAAAGCGTATTATTCATCTGGGAGATGATTCACCGTTTGTTCAGAGTTGGAAAAAAATCGCTTATCGAGGTCTTTACAACCCTGTGAGATATAAAAGTCGACTAATTCGATTCGCAATTCCCTGGGAGTGATTATCCCGGCTTCCCAGCGAACAAATAAATCTGCGTGGCGCCTTCTTCGCTTTACGATTTGTTCGAATATTTTGTCCCCTTCTGCTCCCAATTCGATATTGTCTAAAGCATCGATTCGAAACGCCCGACGTACGCTTTGATATTCTGCACTGGCGTTCTTTGCAATCTCGTCTAATGTCTCTACCACAGCGCCAAGTTTTGCAGCGGCTACAATGTCGATATTTTGATTCACCCCGGCAGCACTGGCTAACGCTTTGCCCAAAGCAGGACTCGTTTCCACCGCCTCGGCCAAATTCAATCGCAGGGCATGAAACCAACTGAGTGAGGGACGCAGATGATTATCGCGCATTTGTTTAGCAAAATGGTCATAGACTGCCTGCTCGATCTGTCGCCTCGGCGAATACATTGTTTCATGGCAATAAATCAAATTCAGTTCGGAAGAAAAAAAAGGTCCGGTGGGAGAGAGAAAACGCTTAGGCATCGAAACATCGAGTTTGGCAAGATTTTTTAGCGTATTGCCGCCGGCGGGATTTTCGTCGAGTGGAAAAAAATCTTGTAATGGTTTTTCGGTCTCTTGAGCACACAGTAATAGAAGTCCGGCACAGTAGCCATCAATTAATTTGTCGTCAAGACTTTGCCCTTTAAGTTTTTCAATTGCGGTGGTGCGGAAATTCAAATCAAATTTTGATTGATTTCCGATGATTGTGCGGGCAATGTCCCCCATTGTTTTTTGGACGGTCGGATCGGGATGACGGAGGATGGAAAAATTCAGCGTTCGCTCAATAAACTTATCGACCGGGGTTGCCGGAATTAAATTGCCAAGCTCCGGCAGGTCAACCACGACAAATCTTCTCTTGCTGTCTGCACCGGTTTCGGTCGTGACGATGCCGACATGGGTAAAGAGTCCGGGATAGAGATCGGTAAATCGGTTGTAGGGCGATGGATTCTTCATCAAAAGCCAATCTCCCTCCTGCACAATTGTCGTGCCGAACTGAAAGCTTTCATTCCGTGCGCCTTGTAAAGTTTGTTCGGTGAATTGTCTAGTTAAATCTTTATAGCGACGCTTATCATTTACACTTAAGGTGGTCGAATCGAGCTTGGAGAGGATTTCCAAAAGATCGTTACTGACGATCACTGGTGGGCTTAGTGCCGGATCACCATTGGGTCGCGCGGACTGAGGCACCCCGATCAGCCGGATGGTATCAATAATTAAGATTGCAAATCCGGATTCGATTGTTTTTAGTTGGAGTATCTCTTTTAAAATGGGCAGTAATGATCGATCGCGTGTTTTGCGTGCTAACTGAATAATTTTTCCCTTGAGGTGATCTGAGATTGTTTGGCCGGTGGGATCGCGTAATGTCTCAGCAAGAAATTCAAGGGTGATAATTGCACCAACAGAATTTTTTTCTGCGATGAATACATTGAGTAGCGCGTCAAAATCTGCAGGCGAGTTTGCAAGCTCGTAGCCCACCTCCGTGAAAAAATCGATTGAGTAATAACGCATTCTGCCAGTTAAATCGATTAACGCAGTCATGCTTTCCAGATATCCTCGGACAGCTCGCTGTCGCTCACTTTCTGGTACAAATTGGTGGAAGTTAGAACGTTGTGCGAGAAGTTGATCAAGTTCTATACGAATCCGTGACTGAACCTTGAGGATCCGATCGACTGCCGCTAGAAGTTCTTTATTTGAGATCTCGCGACCAACTTTATTCTCCTCAACCAGCCAGCTTTCTACTTCCGGTACAAGCAACCTGATTTTTTTTGCAGTTTTCAGATTGTGTGCACCAGCTGTTTTTGGAATCAGCGACAAAAGTTGATCAATCGGTGTTGATTCAGCTGACGCGGGGCAAACGCCAATCAACAGCATGACAGCGCATAACAACAACGTATCACGACGTCGCGCAGTAGTTTCCATCACTTTGTTCATGATCTCAGTACGGCGCTCAGAGATGGCTTGGCGGTCCGAAATTAGATTGAAATTCAGGGAGAGGAGATTCGCCCTCATGTAACCTTTGAGTCCGCTCAAACCAATATGTGAATGACAGAAAAACAGAGGCAATCATGATGCTACAGGAAAAGAATTCGGCGTGCTGTGATTATCATCCTAATATCTGAATCACAGACAGCACGCCAAATGCGAAAAACATGAATCCAAGAATCCAGCAAGATGTCCGGATTGCCCGGCGAATTATCAGCGACATTTGTTCATGATGTGTCGCCGCATAAACCATACTGATACATATCACAAGTGGAATGACATACCACACTCGGATTGCAGATGAAAATAATATTAGATCGTTCATCAATATCACGAAAAATCTGGATCGACTGGGATAACCGTTACTGCAATCATTATGTCCGAAGGTAAGCCTCTATCGTAACTACAGAGTCGGAAATCTGCGGAATATTTTATTTTTCCTTTGTATTACCTGTTTTTAGCTTCCACCGGGCCGGCGGCGGCATCAAAAATAACAAGCAGGTTGAGCAATCCGGCAATCATTGTGAATACTGTTCCTAGTTCATAATCGCCATGATAGATCAATTGCCAAAGTGCCGCCTCGGTCGGTTGATCATGATCGATCTGATCATTGAACCAATTGGAGTCGATTGCTGGTCTTCGCATAAAGTCTTGTCCGAAGGGCGCGATATTCATTGTTTGAAGTATTGCAGGCCATGCCGGAATCCCAACCCAAACCTGGCAAAAATATTGCCAACGACGGTCACCAGATCGCCAACTTGCGTATACGACTTTCTGGCCGCCAAGATTCCAGCCGATCACAAAAAGCGTCAGAATACAGACCATAAACAAAATGCCCTTCGCGTACCGCCGCTGATAAATATGTCCAGATCCTGGCCAGAGCAATGCCCAGAATGCCGCCCGTAAGGGGTTGCGCAAATCAATCTCGGCAGACTCATCTTGTGTTTCGATCAATGCAGAATACCTTTGGCAGAGTCAGCAAACATCTCTCGAAATAGGCGAGATTCAATGTCTACGTAGCGTCGGAGCCCCCTTTATACCGCCGGCCAGTCTCGCGTTTCAATATCCTTATTGATTTTCCGACAAATCAAGCGTGATTGCCGACTTGTGACTGTGTTCGCACGGTTAAAAATCCACAATGTAAGATCTGTTTTGAAGTAAAAATCCGAGCTATCAGCGGATGTCAGATCTTGTTGCCCACCTGGTCGATTCGCTCGTGAGAAAAACTTTGAAAAAATTGGAAAAGCACGCACGGAATTAGGGATCGCAAGCCACTATTTCCGTAGGAGTCCTGAAAGGCTCCGATCGGCCATTGCATCCTCAACCCGTTACGTGGGTAGGTGGCGAAAGAAATCGACGATCTCCCGATCCGAGAGTGTCCGATTTTTAAGAGGAACATTTATTTAAATCAACAGCCAACAGGTTTAAACATCAATGCGATTAACGCTCAGGACATTACTCGCCTTTCTCGACAATATCCTTGAACAGGAGGACAGAGCGGCTCTGGAAAAAAAAATTCAGGAAAGCGACTTCGCCCAGAATTTAATCCAACGAAGTCGTGAAACGGTGAATGATCAGGAATTGGCCGCGTTAGATCCCATTGGACAAGGCATGCGACAAGACCCGAACGTGGTCGCTGAATATCTCGACAACACGATGCCACGAGAGGAAATAGAAGAATTTGAAAGACAATGTATCGAGAACGGATCAGAAGCGGACACGCGGCTTGCAGAGGTAACGTCCTGCCATCACATTCTCACAATGGTGCTAGGAGACCCCGTTCAATTTTCAGCTTCTAGCCGGGACCGGATGTACCGAATTGTCTCGGGCAATGCGTCCTCCGACAATGCCAATTTTCAAACGCCCGGGCAGCGAACAGCTGATGTGGATTCAAGTCCGCAACCCGATGGCGAACAAAGTGCGGCAATTCTTTACGATACAGAGGATAACTTCAATCCGGCCGATTTGCTTCCCGGATCGAACGTCCCTGACTATCTGCGCGGGGAAGAGCAGCAGAGTCGATGGCTTCCGATTATGGCAACAACACTCGTGGCTGCAGTCGTTACCGGGGTTCTGTTAACTTTATTTGAACCTGGTGCGGAATCGAAAAGAACGCGAAATTCTTCCACCGTGGCCAAAGTGGATGCCGTTCCACTTCCAAAAGTCAATCAGATAAAACCATCAGCAACGGAGCCTGCTTCAAAAATTGGATCGTCGCAAAGCGAATCTCCATTAACTGATGACGACAAAATCATTGAAAAAGTGACAACAGCACTTCCTGCTCCTGCGATTACAGAAGGATCGCCGGTTACCGCTGAAACTGCGAAGGTTTCCACCGGCGAGGTGGTCAACGCATCGATTGATAACGCAAAATCGGACGAAAGCGGGGTGCTCGAGCAAGATGCAGCAAAATCCATCAGTGCGGAATCGGTGTCGGTAGGTCCGGCGCGTGAACCCAGTGACTCCGGTGAAGATGCAGCTACCGATGCCGGAGAGGAAACGGTCAAACTGGAGAAACGCGATTCGATCCCGCGCGACGCTGCCGACACCGAAGAAATTACCCCCGCTAAGCTACCTACAGTGGAGAAATCCAATGAGCAAAGTCAAGTGCTTGGCCGGTTGGTTTCGGATGACCAAATTCTGCTCGTTACACCAAGTGACTTTGATGAGTTGCGATGGCTTCCCCCGCAGTCCAACCTGAAGCAAGGCCATAAACTTTTAGCCCTGCCCACCTTTCGTCCCAACCTCAGTCTATTGGCTTTTACGGTTGAATTGGATGGTGGTTCCTTACTCGAGTTGATGGAACTGGGTAGCGGAGGCACCCCTACCATTCGGCTAGCTTATGGCAGGATGGTTGTGCGTACCAATTTTGACGGAGGAAAATTTCGACTAAAAATTAATAACCAACGCACGATCACTGTGACCATGAGCAACACGGAAACTGCAATCGGAGTAGAGGTAATCCCGGGTATGCCACCGGGTCAGAATCCGGAAATGGATGATCGGGACCACAAAATCAATGTATATGTCATTAGTGGCAGTGTCGAATGGCAAGAAGCCGGCCAGCGAGGTGTAGTAGCTGCCGGACAATTGCAAGGTCTTGGTCGTTTGCCGGCGACGGCCGCAGAATCTTTTGAATCCGCTCCCGACTGGCTGACGACAGTAAAAATCAGTAACTTGGAAAAAAGAGCTGTTCCCGACGTGCGTAATGTGCTGAGAGAAGCTCGGCCAGTCAAACTCAGTTTTCAAGAACTCGTATCAAAGCGTCGGCAGGAGGTAAAACGATTAGCACTCCGATGCTGCGCTTATATCGGTTACTTTGATCCTCTCGTAGAGTCGCTGAGTGACGAAAATATGAAACGGCATTGGGACAACTGCGCTTCAGATCTCTATGCTTCATTGAAGCGACATCCGGAATACGCAAATAGAGTTCGCGAAGCGCTGGAGCGTTTAAGAGGTGACCAGAGTACAGATCTTTACCGTATGCTCTTAGGATACACCAATGAAAATTTACTAAAGCAAAGCCAAGCCCAGCGACTGGTTGAATTTCTGTCGAGCGAAGATCTAGACATCAGGGTACTGAGCCATTGGAATCTTAAAAATATCACAGGTAAACAATTTTCGTATCAACCAGCTGAGAAATCCGAAAGTAAACGACGTGTTTCAATTAAAAGATATGAAAATCTTTTGAATAAAGATGAAATTAAACACAAAGGCGAATAGATTTCTGGCAAATTTATCTGGTTGTGGCGATAACCCGATGAAAATGTAATTGAACCTTTCTCTCCAAGACGCGTCGCACGCCTTCCAGCAGGCAGTGCGGTTCATTTTCTTTCTGCCCCTGCTCAATGATTTTTGAGAGACTGGTCCCGGCTGGAACCTCAAACGTGGATTGGTAGATGATCTGGTTTCCAGCATCAAGTTCCGGCACGATGAAGTGACAGGTCGCACCATAGACCAGCATATTGTCACGATAGGCATCATGATAAGGCCGCATACCGGGAAAGCTCGGCAGCAAGCCGTGATGAAGATTCATAATTCTTCCGCCGGCAAAGGCCCAGCATGTGCTTGCCGGTAGTATGCGCATATAGCGAGCCAAAACGATGTAATCGATTTGCTCCTGATCCAAAAGCGCGACAAATGCATCGTCATCTGGATTACCATGAGAGTCGCCAATGCAATGCCAGGGCACATCAAAATCTACACTCAGCTGTTTACAGGTTTGGTGATTGCTGATGATCATCCTTGGGTCGGCCGCGATCGTTTCCTCTCGGATATTCTTGAGCAACACACGAGCAGATTCAGATTGATGACTGACACAGATTGCGATTCGCGGTCGATCATGATTCATATCGGGAGACCATACTCGTACCCCCAATCCTTTGACCGTGCCGATTTCAGTCAGCGATCTTTTCAATATTTCCAGCGACTCGGATTCCATATGGATGCGTAACATCATGGCGAATTGACTTGCGGTGTCCCGGTCATACATTTGAATCTCAGCAATATTTGCACCCTCGCCGGTAACATAATGGATGATTGGATCTGCCAATCCTCGATGGTCTGGCCCGAGAGCCGTGATGATGACTTGCACAATTAAATTCCTTGAGGAGATAGTAATAGACGCATTATAGCCAACCAACCAGATCACCGATTGTAAGGGAGTGGTGATGAATGAGTAGATCGCAAATTATCTTTTAATAGACCTTCGACCAGCGGTAGCCGCTGGCAAATCTTCTTTGCTTCTGTTAGGCTGCGGCCCATAATTTTGCTGCGATTGCAGAAGATTAATTTTCAACTGAAATAAATCTAGGACAACCGGAGCGGAAAAAGATGTACCAAAAACCAAGGCGTTATGATCTTGTTGTAGGTCTAGGTCTCTGTGCATCGTGTACCGGGAAATGCCACCATCATTTTCCCCTGCCTTTTGATTCGCCGCACGTGTAGAAAGATTACGAAGTTATTCGATGGTGCATGGTTCACTGTAAAACCACAATTTTCTATTAGGGTGATGGCCGGTGCTTGATGATTCATGAAAGGTGTTACTACTTATTGCCAAATAATCCTTTTGTATTCTAGGAAACGCGGCAACAGATTTGGCGAGATTATACGACCAAAGAATGCGAGTACGAGGACGATTGGATTTACAAGTGCTATTTGGAAATATCGGAACAGATGCAGGTATTTATCGGCGCGGTGCTTGCTGCAAACGCGGCAGTAGCATCCGGAGTGCTCAGTGCCCTCTATAGCCTGTGCCGGGTTGAATAGGAAGTTTGTCGTTTGTCTTTGATTACGCCACGAACGCTCAAGGGATTTCGTGATCACTTGCCTGAATCGATGCTCCAGCGCGAGCAGTTGATCGACAAGGTGCGATCCGTCTTTCAATCGTACGGGTTCTCGCCCATCGATACTCCAGCATTAGAGTACGAGGAAATTCTTCTTGGCAAAGGTGGAGAAGAAACCGACAAGCAAATTTACGCGTTCGAAGACCATGGAGGTCGTCGTGTTGGCCTTCGCTTCGATCTAACAGTTCCTCTGGCACGTTTTTCTGCTCAGCATATCGGAGCACTGGGGACTCCCCTAAAACGCTATCAGATCGCCAATGTGTGGAGGGGTGAAAACACCCAAAAAGGTCGATATCGTGAGTTCGCACAATGTGACTTCGACACCATCGGTACCAAGAGCATGGTTGCCGATATTGAAACAGCATTGGTTATACACGACCTTCTGGTTGCCCTTGGATGCGAGGATTTTAAGATTCATGTGAATAACCGCAAGATATTGACAGGGCTGCTCGCATCTCTAGGGATCGAAGATCAAACAGTTCCGATCCTTCGTTGTTTAGACAAACTTGCTAAAGTAGGCATCAAAGATATGACTACGGAGATGCTGACCATCGACCGAGTGGATGAAGCGGCGGTCGCGTCATTACTCACTCTCACAGAAATTCGTGGATCAATTGCCGACATATTTAAATCAACCAGGAGAATTGTGACCAACAATGCTCTCTTTACGGCAGGCCTGGATGAACTTGAGGAGTTAATTCATGGTCTGATCGTGGCAGGCGTTCCCGAGTCAAGAATCCATCTCGATTTATCGATCGCCCGCGGACTGGACTATTACACGGGTAATATTTTTGAAACATTCCTCGAAGCACTTCCAGCAATAGGCAGCGTTTGTTCGGGGGGGCGTTATGATCAACTTGCCGAAACGTATACCAAAACAGAGCTTCCGGGAGTCGGCGCATCACTAGGTATTGATCGGTTGCTCGCTGCCATGCAGGAAATAGGTGTGTTGAAACCGATGCAGATGGGTGCAGAGATTTTTGTTGTTTTCTTTGATCCGGATCGCCGGGATGACTATATTCGCATGACCCGGCAACTGCGACTGGCTGGTTTGCGCGTGGAAATGTATAGCGACCCAAAGAAAATAGGACAGCAATTAAAATATGCGAATCGTCGTGGCCACCGTTTTGCACTTATTGCAGGAAGCAACGAACTCGATCAGGGACATTGCCAAGTCAAGGATTTAAATACCGGGGATGCCGATAATGTTTCACTCCACGATGGTTTTGGCACTCTTGTGGATACGCTCAAAGAAAAATTATCCGCTCTGTAATCTATCTTCCTTAGTCGACTCGTATGATTTATGGGTCTGACTTTCCTGGTGCTGGACGATCCACTTCACGCTTCCAAACCTGATAGGTTTGATCACCCGCCTGAAACTGGGTTGGTCGTGGTTCGCCTGGCTGTGTATAAGCGCGGCGTAGCGTGTCGGCATTCACCTCATAAATTCCCTTGATCACTGTTTGACCGTCTGAAAGGGTTACATCAAATGCTTTTGGCTTTTGTTTGCTGTAGAGGCGAAACGAGTAATCGTCATCGACTTGTTGGGCTCCGATGCGCAATTTCAGACGATAGCGGTTGCCCCCAACGGTCCGAGTGCCCTGTCGCTGACCTTTTGGTAATCGTTCCGCGACATTGTCACGATAGTAGATAAAATCGACTAGATTCCATTTGCCTTGCAAAAGAATTAGATCACCGTCTATTTTTTCTCTAGATCCGTCATCTGCTGTAATCGTGGCTAGTCGGGCCACCACTAGGGCAATTAGTGTTGTAGCGCGAAGAAAAACTGATGGGATCTCTGAAAATCGCATGACCCTATCTTAACAAGACACATTGTTTGCCCCAAATGCAAACAAACCCTATGATCCGCAGATCATAGGGTTTGTGCTGGAATATTGGGTTGGCCAACGGCGATGGGGATTGGGGTATCCCCGCCGGATAGACCGACCGCCAATTAATACATGTCGTAGTCACCGCCATGCCCGCCAGCCGACTTCTTTTCATCTTTCGGCTTTTCGGCGATCAGCGCGTCACTTGTAAGCAACAACGTTGAAACACTCGACGCATTTTGAAGTGCTGTACGTGTGACTTTCGTGGGATCAATCACGCCTGCCTTCACAAGATCTTCGTAAGTATCGGTGGCGGCGTTGTAGCCTATACTCTCATCTTCTTGCAAGACTTTCTCGCAAACAATTCCACCATCTTGACCAGCGTTGTTAGCGATTGAAGTCAGGGGAGCTCGACAGGCACGTACAACAATGTTGTAACCAACCTTCTCATCTTGTGAGAGACCTTTGGGCGAAACGCTACCGGAGGCTCGCAACAGCGCGACTCCGCCACCAGGAAGGATGCCTTCCTCCACAGCTGCTCGAGTTGCATGTAGAGCATCCTCTACGCGAGCCTTCTTTTCTTTCATTTCGCTTTCGGTTGCCGCTCCAACATTTACTTTAGCTACGCCACCTGAGAGTTTTGCCAATCGTTCCTCGAGTTTTTCACGGTCGTAATCGCTAGTCGCGTTATCAATTTCATTGCGAATTTGATCAATACGGTCCTTAATCGCCTGACTCTTACCGGCCCCCTCAATGATGGTGCAGTTGTCTTTGTCGACAATCACCTTCTTAGCCCGCCCGAGATCAGTAATTGGGAGACTCTCTAATTTGATTCCCAGGTCCTCGAAAACTGCGACCCCACCAGTGAGAACAGCAATGTCTTCCAACATCGCTTTCCGGCGGTCCCCATAGCCGGGAGCTTTCACAGCACAACAGGTGAAAGTACCACGCAATTTATTGATGACCAAAGTAGCGAGCGCTTCGCCCTCTACATCCTCTGCAACAATTAGCAGAGGCTTAGACGCGTTCGCTACTGCTTCAAGAACCGGAACAATGTCCTTAACGTTGGTGATCTTCTTTTCAAAAACCAACACATAGCAGTCATCGAGTTCGGCAGCCATAGATCCTGGATCGGTCACGAAATAGGGAGAGAGATATCCACGATCAAATTGCATTCCCTCGACCCACTCTACTTCAGTTTCGAGGCTTTTCCCTTCGTCCACAGTGATTACACCGTCTTTACCGACTTTTTCCATTGCCTCGGCCAACAAACTTCCGATCTCATTATCGTTGTTTGAGGCGATCGCGCCGACCTGAGCCATTTCTTTTTTCGTTTTGATTTGAATGGAAGCACTTTCCAGATATTCACTGATGTCAGAAATTGCTTTCTCAATTCCTGCCTTGAGTTGTACAGGATTGACGCCCGCAACGACTGCTTTCAAACCCTCATTAAAGATTGCTTCGGCGAGTACCGTCGCAGTAGTCGTGCCATCACCCGCGACATCACTGGTCTTGGAAGCCACCTCCCGAACCATCCGCGCGCCCATATTCTCGTAAACGTCTTCCAGGTCAACTTCCTTCGCAACGGTTACACCGTCCTTTGTCACAGTGGGAGACCCAAAGCTCTTTTGCAAAATAACATTACGACCCTTCGGGCCGAGTGTCACTTTGACGGCACGCGCCAATTTGGAAACGCCGCGGCGCATGGCATCACGAGCTTCTTGGTCAAATGCAATCATCTTGGACATGAATCATACTCCTTAGTGGACCGAATGATCGGTTTTAATCAGATTGTGGATGGTGGTTACTCAATGACAGCTAGGATGTCATCTTCTCGCATGAGTAACAGCTCTTCGTCACCTACCTTGAAACCTTCGCCGGCGTAACTTGAAAACAGGACACGATCTCCGACTTGTACCTGCAAAGCACCTCGGCTGCCATCATCTAGCAGTCGGCCAGGTCCGACGCTCAAGATGGTACCGCGAGCCGGCTTATCCTTGGCAGATTCCGGGAGGACGATTCCACCAGCAGTCGTTTCTTGTGAGTCTTCACGCTCCAGGACAATGCGGTCGCCGAGCGGCTGAATGTTGATTTTGGAACTCGATTTTTTCTTTGTTTTGGTCGCGGTAGCCATCGGCTTATTTTTCCTCCGTCGTAATGGACGCTGCATAAAACAGGGGCAATGCCAGAGTCTGCCATCCCATTATCCGTGCCGTGCCACCCCAGACGATGCAAGGAGCAATCCGGAGGGAGAGCCCAACACAATACCTGATGGACGGTCATGGCCAGGCAAAAGACAAACCAGTCTGCCACTATTGGTGCGGGACACCCCGCAGACCATCTGTGAAGCAATCCGCGCGCCAGTGACCTGACTTACGGCTGTTATTTTTCATAAATCACTGTAAAGCATGTGTTTATCGACATTTGTTATTTGAAATTTCAACGGCCAATTTTTTGCAGAACTGGTTAGATCGCCGAGAAAAACTGCCATTTTGACAGTCTGCGTCATTCTGACCTGCCGATGAACAATTTGGATGGGTCGGCTGCAGGAGACAATCTGTCACCCTGAAAAAGGTTATTCTTTTTCTGTTCCCATTAAAAAACACCCGGTTCGCACCTATGTCTACTTTTCTTCCCGCCTCCTTAAGCCGTCAAACGATGCTCGAGCGTTTATCCAATGAAACTTTTGATGTACTAATCATCGGTGGGGGGGCAAGCGGTCTTGGTGTGGCGGTCGATGCGGCAAGCCGAGGTTACCGAACTGGGTTGGTCGAGGCGCATGACTTTGCCAAAGCAACATCAAGTCGTAGCACGAAGCTTGTGCATGGAGGTGTGCGTTACCTGGAGCAGATGAATTTCTCCCTCGTCACAGAGGCGCTTCGAGAGCGGGGTATTATGGCCCGTAACGCACCGCACCTTGTTAATAATCTTGCTTTTATTGTCCCTCGCTATAAGTGGTGGGAGGGTCCCTTTTATGGAATCGGAATGAAGCTCTACGATGCATTGGCAGGCGAATTAAACATTGAAAAAAGTCGCAGTCTGGATCGGGAAGAAACCATCGATGCAATTCCCAATGTACAACAAGATGGCCTGCTGGGAGGAATTCTTTACTATGATGGTCAGTTCGATGATGCGAGGATGGCAATCACATTAATGCGCACTGCGGTAGCCCACGGAGCGGCGGCTTCCAACTATGTCCGCGTCACCGATATCCTCAAGACCAATGAGCATGTGACCGGTGTTCGGGCAATCGATGAAGAATCAGATACAACTTTTGAAATTCGATCCAAGGTAGTCATTAATGCGACGGGGATATTTTCCGATAGTATTCGTAGGTTAGATGATATTGCTGCGCAGGAACAAATCGAACCTGCTCAAGGTGTCCATCTCGTTCTTCCCTCGTCATTTCAACCGGGCAAAAACGCCATTATGGTGCCTCACACGGATGATGGCCGCGTTTTGTTTGTTATTCCCTGGCATGATCGTGTGATTGTGGGTACGACCGATACACCGCGCGAGAAGGCCGAAATTGAACCACGTGCAATGCCTGAAGAAATTGGATTTATTCTACGAAACGCCGGGAGGTACATGCACCACGAACCACTGCTCTCGGATGTAAAGAGTGTGTTCGCCGGGCAAAGACCTCTTGTACATCCGGAGGGTCGGTCGGCTGACAGTAAATCCATTTCTCGGTCACACGAGGTTTTTGTTAGCAAGAGTGGCCTCGTGACCATTGCCGGCGGTAAGTGGACCACCTATCGAAAAATGGCCGAAGACACTCTCACGCACGCAATCCCGGTCGGTGGCCTTCCTGATATCCCGTGTCGAACCGAGCAACTCCCACTATGGGGTGTCGGCGACGGACAGGAGAAACTTGCAGATCTTAGAGATTCACTGCACTACTATGGATCCGATGCAACGTTGGTCCAGGAGATCGCCTCGGAAAATTCAAGTTATGCCCAACCGCTGCATCCGAATTTGCCCTATTGCGGTGCTGAGGTTGTGTGGGCATTACGCTATGAAATGGCGGTTCGCCTGGAGGATGTTCTGGCTCGTCGCACTCGGTCTCTATTTCTGGGTGCCGAGGCTTCCAAAGAAGCCGCACCTTTGGTTGCGAAAATAATGGCCGAGGAACTCGGACAAGACGATCGCTGGGTCCGCCAACAGCTCAACCAATACGCAACGCTTGCTGATGGATATCGTATTCAGAGCAAAACCTAGGTGATCCAATCCGAACGATCGCCTTGCCGATGGAGATTGATTTACAATGTGCGGTCGGTATACCTTAAAAACTTCGCCCGCCAAAATTTTGCAGCAACTTGCAAATTTTCCCGTCTCTTCCGGGCAAACGTTTTTGTCCCGTATCCAGCCGCGCTATAACATTGCTCCGAATCAGAGAGTGCTTGTCATTCGCGGTGCATCTTTGGAGGGCGAATCACAGTATGCAGCGATTAAATCGGTCGAATTTGCAGAGATGCATTGGGGCCGACCCGTCGCAAATCGGCAGTTGGTTATCAATACCCGGCTTGAAAATCTGGAAGAAAAAGCGTGTGCTCAAACCCCTCCCAAACTCACGATTAGACCATGCTTAATCATTGCCGACGGTTACTACGAGTGGAAAAATAAAGCAGGATCCAGGATTCCTTACTACCTCCATCGCAAGGACCACCACCTCCTGTTATTTTCCGGCACTTGGCAAACTGTAAGCGACCCAAAAACAACCACGAGGGATTGCTGCACGATTTTGACGTGTCCGGCAAGCAGGTCACTCGACCATATCCATAACAGAATGCCATTATTCACTGATCCTATGAATGGGATGGATTGGCTGCTCGATTCATCCGCTCTGCAACGGTGCCGCGCCCACCTGAAATCGTGCTCCATCGATATTCTTCAGACGCATTCGGTACATACTCGGGTTAATCATGTCGATTTCGAGGGTCCATCATGTATAGAACGGGCTGCATTTCATCGGCAAAATCTTCTTTTTTGACGGCCAGATACAGCCCAGTAAATTTTGGAACAAAGCACGGAATATTGGAGAAAATAAGCTTCCGATAATTCTGTCTTCAGTCGGAGCCAAATTATTGCCGATGAAAGGGGCGATTCCGCCTCGATAAAAAAATAATTTTTATTTTATCATTTCGTATTGATTCGAGACTAAAATTGACGTAATCAAGGATTCATCTTTCGGTTTTTTATTCCGTCGGAGGGACTAACCAATAGCGTTGACCTGGGATTACTCGTAGCTGTGCAAAGCACCGCCAATCCTCGTCATTCTCGCAGCGACCTCCACCGTCGCAATGAACCGAAAGTCAATGAGGCTGCGGTTTTCTCCATTGGAGGAAACTGGCGGCCTTTTTTATTGATCTTCCTCTGAACGCATCCCGACTTCGGCTAGCAATCGAGAAAAAATAGCCGGCATCTGTGAGAAAAATTCACCCCGCACATAGACTTGGTCGCATCCCGCTTTATCTGCATGTGCTAATTTTTTTACGTGGACATGTGGCCCAAAAGCAATCACTTTAACTCCCGATGCCTGCGATCGAGTCCACTGGATGACTTTCTCGATGTCCAGTTCTCCTAGGGTGAGATCAATCGCAACCACCTTTCCCGGCGACTTGTTCCATGTCGCCTGTAAGTGGGCTAGAGAGGAAAATGATGCTACGGGTAACTGTAATGAATCCGCGACACCCGCAACACGTGAAGTAACCAATAAATCTTGTGATAAAATAGAGATGCACATCGCATTACGTCGGGATAGTTATCAAATTTGTAACCGGGGACCGGTTATAACTCGTAAGTTTTACGATTACTTATCCTAGCCTATCCGACATTGCTTAATAGGTTCGTCGCGTGGAATGATGTATTGGATTTTGTCATTTTTATCACAAGCGTTACTCGCAAATTGGTGAATGCTATGCAGCATATCCCATTCATTCTCGGCCACTATCCTTCAGATTGTCAGCCAGAAAAAATTCAATTTTTGGGTGGGGCCGGGGGATTCAGTGGTGCGGCATTTTGGAAAATAACTGCCCAGCGCGGACTGCTTTGTTTAAGAAGGTGGCCGAAAGAGCATCCCAATCAGAGTCAAATCGAATTTATTCATGGTTTGCTGAAGCATGTTGTGGGCGAGGGGTTTTCTACGGTTCCCCTGCCTATTTCTTTACAGACCGATTCCACGATGACGTATTTCAAATACCAGGGCTACATTTGGGAATTGGCGCCTTGGATGTCGGGTACCGCTGACTATCTGCAATCGAGATCGACTAAAAAATTTGAGGCGGCCCTACATTCGTTGGCAAATTTTCATCAAGCTGCCTCGAAATTTATTGATCGCTCTACCGTGCGTTCACGTTCCGTAACGGTGCACGAAAGGCTTGAGCAAATTAATCTCTGGATTCAATCCGACATCTCTCGCCTGGAGGCCTGCGGAGGTAAATCCCAATGTATCCTCAAAGAAAGACTTCCGCAGTGGAAAAATAAAATTATTGATTATTCCAAACATCACATTCATCGTGTGAAACAATTATTGAGCAAAGTTGTTGACTGTCGTGTGCCGATTCAGGCGTGCCTTCGCGATATTTGGCACGACCATATTTTATTTCAAGGTGATCACGTTTCTGGGGTGATAGATTTTGGCGCGGCTCGTCCTGATACGGTCGTCGCAGATTTAACACGATTGCTCGGCAGTCTTGCTGCAAACAATAAGGCGGAATGGGAGTGCGGAATAAATGCCTATGAATCAATTTCTCCACTGAGCGATCAGGAGCGATTGCTTATTTATCCGTTGGATCAAAGTGCGATCTTATTATCTGGGTTGAATTGGATGCGGTGGCTCTACCTCGAAAATCGAAGATTTTCTGACGAAGGTGCAGTCACTGACCGTCTGGAACACATCTTATGCCGATTGGAAAATGCGGATACGAAAATCGACTGATAGCATGGCGATCGGTAGATTTCTGAACAAAATTGAGTTGTGTTCGACGCGAACGGTAACCGATAATGCGAAGTAATATTCAATTGACCGTCAAGGCAAGCTAGCAATAGAATAGGGTTGTTCACACGCTATTTTAGCTCTAAGGTGCCCAAGATGTCACATTCGCTATGGCCGCTGCGACGAGATCATCACTCCCGAAAAGCTTCGTTTCTATTGGTTCTTGCAATTGCAGGAATGCTCGCATCCGCTTCCGCGGATGCGGCAGACCGTGTCGAAGTTACGGCACAAATTGTTCCAAGCAATGGCGGGCAACATGCTGAATTGCAGATCATCGCCCGAGTACAACCTGGATGGCACATCTACTCGATTACTCAAAAACCGGGCGGACCCAAACCGACGCGTGTCAACCTGATTGCTTCAGATCATTACCGTCTCCTAGGGCAATTTGTAGCTGTGCCTCCTGCGACGGTACATCACTATGACTTCTGGCCTGACCTCGATGTTGAAGAGCATGAAGATCAAGTAATGTGGTCTGCGCCTGTCGAAGCAATCGGTCCAGATGGTTGGCGGGGCGTAACAATCGCAGGTGATGTGAAGGGACAGGTCTGTAAAGACTTATGTGTTAATTTCTCACAGTCTTTTGAAGCAAAAGCAACCAAGGAATTGCTAAACACCACAATTTCCGGATCGCCTATGAAGGCCACTGAAGGCAAGCCAACTTCAACGTTGTCAGCAGCACCCGTTTTTCACATAGGGGAAATCTTGATTCAGTTGGGCTCGGCAATGCTCGCCGGTCTGCTTCTGAATGTAATGCCATGTGTCCTGCCGGTAATTGGTTTGAAAGTGATGTCTTTTGTCCAACAAGCGGGTGAAAGCCGAAAACGGATCTTTTCTTTAAATGCTTGGTTTTCACTCGGGCTAATGTCCGTATTCTGGGCCCTTGCAACCCTGGCTGTGGGCGTACGGTTAGCAACTCAGGGCGATATGGAATTCGGTTGGGGGGAACAATTTCAATTTAGTGCATTCAACATCGTACTCACCTCTGTTGTTTTTGCTTTTGCCCTGTCTTTTCTTGGCATCTGGGAGGTTCCTATTCCTGGTTTCATTGGCGCAAGTTCCGCCAATGAAGCCGCGGAGCGCGAGGGTGCCGCAGGGGCTTTTATCAAAGGCATTCTTGCGACTTTATTGGCGACACCTTGTGTGGGGCCACTGCTTATTCCCGCAACAACTTGGGCGATACAACAACCGGTGTGGATGACTTACACCGCATTTACCTTTATCGGCCTGGGAATGGCCACCCCTTATCTGGCCATCGGAGCCTACCCACGGCTGATCTCTTTTTTACCAAAACCGGGTAATTGGATGGTGACATTCAAGCAGATAATGGGGTTTGTTTTGTTGGGCACAGTCGTCTGGCTGTTTTCCTCACTAAGTGAGCAATATCACACTCAAGTCTTATCTCTGCTAACTGCGATTGGCTTCGCGTGTTGGGTGACCGGGCGATTATCCATCACTGCCAGTCGCTCGGTTCGGTTACAATCGTGGGCATGGGCTGTTGGCACCGTTGCTTATGTTGCGATCGTCGCATTTAGTACCGATCGATTAGCTGCTCCAATCGCCACGATTGCGATTGCGTTTGCAATCTCAATATGGATTTTAATGCAAATATCCGAGGATACCTCGCTGAAGTCGAAAGCGTGGTGTTGGTCCGCGGCCATTGCCGTACTCTTACTCTCAACGACAGTAAGCTACCTTGCCTTGCAACACGCGGAATTACCTTGGGAACCATTCACTCGAGCAGGGCTGGATAAATATCTACGTAACGGTCAAACGGTCCTCGTTGATTTCACAGCGGATTGGTGAGCGAGTTGTAAGACTAATGAGGCGGTCGCCTTAAATACCAAGACCACGCAGAGGCTAGTCGATGAATATCAGGTGAAAACACTGAAGGCGGATAATACCCACGATGCCCCCGAAGTTGAAAATCTTCTGGTCGAACTCGGAAATATCAACAAGCAAATTCCTTACTTGGTGATTTACCCACCAGACGGTCGCCGGCCGATAATTTTAAATGGCCCGATTCTTCAAAGCGATGTGACCAATGCATTACGGGAAGCCGGACCCTCTCTGCCAATCAAGCGAACCGCTATGGCAAAGCCTCAATGAGCGATTAGTATAAAATGGTCTTTCTTAGTGCTCGGCGGGGCGTCTACCCGAGGTCCGTTAAAACGTTGCCAAATTTCCGCTGATTTATGCCCCGAGCGTTGACAATTAGCCTTTTACTCTCAAACGGCTCTCACACAAACGCACAACGCAAATCAGATTATGAAATTCATCAGTTGGATCTTATATGTTCCCTTACAACTGATTGCACTGCCGATTTGTATTTTTGGTATGCTGTTGATCTCCTACCGACAAATGCTGGTCAGTAAACGTCTTGGGGTTTCTCAAACAGCCATTGAAGTGTTCAACGCCCGCTGGACCCTGCATATTTTTGGCATGCGCAAAGATCCCGGTGCAGCGAAGCTCGGATCGGTTTTGCCAAACACGTCAACCCTCGGTCTTTGGTTGGCCCTCTTCCCGCTGTGGTGCAAAGCAAAAATTGCAGGAGAGGCTGAAATCTACCCGCGGCGTGTTAATCCGGGATTTGAAACTGTCATGGATCTCTTTACCGCGCGCACCTTTTATTTTGACCATATTATTACTCGGCACATTCCTTTAGTCCGACAATTTGTCATGCTGGGCGCCGGGATGGACACCAGACCGTATGGTACTCTGAATATCAATAACTTGAATGTTTTTGAAATAGATCTTGCCACCACGCAACGACTGAAGATTGAAAGTCTGAGCAAAGCTAAATTAGCGACAGATCATGTTACTTTTGTTCCGATGGATTTCGCGCGGGATGCGTTATTCGAGCGACTTGGTGCAGGTCGTTATGATCGTCATCAGAAGACGCTTTTTCTTTGGGAGGGGGTGACGCTCTATCTTCCCGAGGCCACCATTCACCAGACGCTGGTCAAGGTGTTTAATCAATCCGTGGCAGGAAGTGCTCTCGTTGCTGATTTTTACAGTGACCGTCTCGTCACGAAAATGAAATCGCGGCTCGGTCACAAATTGCTGCAATATACCCAGGAGGCGGCCCAATTTTCGCTGAACTTTGACGAGGCCTGGGAGCAAAAACTTCGTGCATTTGTTCAAAGTACCGGGTTCACGCTAGGCGAGACGTACTTCATGGGGAACCAATCTCCGCACGGACCCTTCATGGTGGTGGCAGAGCTAGTTGCTTAAAGGTTTCGCAGCAGTTAGCCAAGTGCTAATCTTTATTCAATAGCGGCGTTCACCGTTTCCCATAGACTGTTGGAGTTGATATTGAAAATATTATTTTTCGCTATCGCCTGAAACCTTAGTGGTCCTCGCGGCTTGGTGTGTCGCATTTTGCACCCAACTATTATTCGTTGCCTCGCCGGAGAACCCTCGGGATCCGAAAGATAAGATTGACGAATCAGGCAGCCGCGCGAGTGGCGTATAGCACGGATGATGGGACACCTTGAAGGGATTATTAGTCCGAGCATTGTAGCAACAGATCATCGCCCATCGGGGTTGGGTCGAGCGATTTGAGTTGCTGCGGTGCAATAGATTAGGGTGAAAAAAAAGCACATCGCCGGATTGCATGAGTATTTCACGGGGAGAATATAATTTTAAGATTGCATCCATTCGATCCTGCTCAACTGCAGCTTGTTGTCCGGTCTGTTGATGATCTAACCGCCCCATTTTGTGACTGCTTGGAATGACCTGTAGGCAACCATTTTCTCGCGTGGCCGCATCAATGGCAATGAAGCAACTTGTAAGACGTGGTTCCAAAAGTCCGTTGTGGTACCAGTAACCATAGTCCTGATGCCATTCCCATGCCCCTTCTGCCTGGGAATCTTTCAGAATCATTTTCGAATGGTAGTGATATGGCTCGTCCTCCAAAATTTGCTCCGCAACTCCCACAACACGATCACAACGAGAAAAAACCCCGTACAAATTATCCCCGGGATGGTTCCATACCGACAACCGGATCGGATTGCCGCGGCCATCTAATTTTTGAAAGGCATGACTGTGCAGTTGCTCATCCGTTTGTGCTGTTGACCGCAGAAGATCAATTTCATCCTGTGTGAAATGAGATTGCAGTAGCAAGTATCCCGTGGCCCGATATTGATCGACTTGGTCGGGGAGCAGGCTGAAAGACATACGATCGGCGCCCAAAACTGATTTTTGTTCAATTACCCGTCATAGGAAACAAGCGGGAATTGTAACGCATTTGCATGTTTTCAGCCACTTTCAGAGCATTAACAAGGTGGTTTGCGCTTTGCTATTGCGGGCAAGTTTTTTTCTTAGGTCATTTTCCCAGCTTCGGGTCTGATTTAAAATCGGGGAATGAATTCCGACATCGATTGTCAGTTTGATAATCGATCCCCGGACTAATTTTTTGAAAAATCCTTTTTCCAGCAGAACTTGATGACAGATAAAAAAACACCCGCCGTCGGTATTGATTTGGGCACTACACATTCGGTTGTTGCCTTCCTAGACAATGAGGGCCGCCCTACCACGATCAACAACTCGGAGGGTGGGATTACCACCCCGAGCGTTGTCTTTTTTGATGAAACCGGTCCGGTGGTCGGAAAAGAGGCAGCCCGCACCGCGGCCTTTGAGCCGGACCTGATTGCTCAATTCGCCAAACGAGATATCGGCGCTGAATCTTACAAGAAAAAGGTTGCGGGGAATGATTTACCACCGGAAGTGGTGGAAGCGATTATTTTGCGAAAGCTGAAAGAGGATGCAGAGCTTGTGCTTGGTGAAGTGAAGGATGTGGTTATCACGGTGCCGGCCTATTTTAACGAACCTCGTCGAAAGGCGACACAGGATGCAGGCGAACTTGCTGGGTTGAATGTTCTCGATATTATCAATGAGCCAACCGCGGCCGCAATCGCGTATGGTGTGCTCCAAAAATTTTCGCCCTCGGCTGAAGCCATTACTGAAAAAGAAACAGTTCTTGTGTATGACCTAGGAGGTGGAACATTTGATGCTACTTTGATGGAACTCGAGGGCACCAAATTCACCGCAATTGCCACTGCCGGAGATGTCCATCTTGGAGGAATCGATTGGGACAACCGGATCTTTGAATATGTCGCGGATCAATTCGTAGAAAATTTCCAAATTGATCCTCGGGAGGATGACTCTGCTGCGGAACGTTTACGTCAATCTGCAGAGGTAGCAAAAATGGCGCTCACTGCTCGCACCGCGTATAAATTGCACTGCGAATATGAGGGAAATCGCATGCGTCTTGACTTGACGCGCGAAGAGTTCCAGGAGTTAACGCAAGATCTTGTAGAACGCACACTCTTCACGATTCGCAGGATGCTCAAGGAGGCATCACGCACTTGGGAGGATATCACTCGGATTTTACTCGTCGGTGGATCGACGCGGATGCCCATGATTGTGGAGGCCCTGGAAGCCGAGTCGGGTGTGGTGATAAATCGATCAATTTCCCCGGATGAAGCGGTAGCACATGGTGCAGCGGTTTATGCCGATTTTGTACTCGCAAGTCATAACAATGAAGAGACTGATTTATTGGTAAAGAATGTCAATTCGCATGACTTGGGCGTGCTTGCTGTGGAGGCAAGTACCGGAATGCCACGTAGAAAAATATTGATTCCTAAAAACTCCACCCTGCCGGCAACAGGTTCAGGAAATTTCAAGACCCGCGATAAAAATCAGCAAACGATTGCGGTGAATGTTATCGAAGGCGGTGACGCCAGTGGCCGAAACTCGACTAAAATTGGCGCTTGCATTGTTTCCGATCTTCCAGAAGACCTCCCAGCAAAGACGGCCGTAGAGGTCGAATTTAAATATTTGGAAAATGGTCGTCTGAATGTGAACGCAAACATTCCGGGCACGGACGTGCAGGCAACACTCGAAATCGAAAGAGCAGCCGGACTGTCGGAGGATAAGATGCAGTATTGGACGAACTGGATATCCGACGGCGCGATTCTCACCCCAGTGGAAAGCATTGCATCATCTGATGCGGAATCGGCTGATTCAGATGCGGACATAGACTTCACAGACACAGAGGAATCATCGGATTTTGAATCGGCAGGTGATGAATCGGAGGATGATGGCGGAGGATTCGATTTTGGTGCGCTTGCCGATGGGGATTCCGCACAAGACGATGATCAGGATCACGACGGTGAACCGAATGAATTTTTTGCAACAGACGAATCATCACATGATTCAGACGAGGGTTTTACGGGACTGGTCACCGATGAATCAGAATCGGAGGATGACGTCAGCACCGATGATTCTGATTTGGCTGACTTTCTAAAAGATTTGCAGTAGGCGTCTCGGAACACCCTGGCAAGTTAAGGTTGTCTTTGCAGCTGCGATTGTGTGGTCCGTTCCTTTGCAACCCGATCTCCTAGTAGACTTGTCACGACTGTTGATTGTTTGGGTAAGTAAGGTGGCATGGCGTAACTGTCTTTGCTAGCAAAAGAGAGCTGCAAAATAAGAAACCCATAAAAAATTCTTAACGCATTTATTCTGTATTACCTCCTTTTACCCTTTCCAGCACCTCGTCTAAACTTCAGTAAGTCTGGATGACGAATGAAGGATGTGAGGGCACGGGTATTTTTCGTGAACTTGGATAGGACCTCAGACGTGTTGCAAAGGGTACCGATGAAAGTGTGCTGGCGGATCGTATACGGATTTTTGCTCCTGGGAATTATCACGCTATGTCCTGGCGGTCGACTGGCGATCGCACAGGAATGGGCAAACAAAATGTTTGACCATTTGGAATATGATTTTGGCAGTCTTGCGCGTGGCGCAAAATCAGAACATCGATTTACCATCAAAAACACTTTCAAAGAAGATATCCGTATTGCCAGTGTGCAATCGAGCTGTGGATGCACCATACCCCAGGTTGCAAAGGAAATTCTCTCGTCCGGGGAAGAAACCGAATTAGTCACCGAATTTGACACCGTCAAGTTTAAAGGGCCCCATTCCGCCACAATCACGGTTACATTTGCACCCCCCTTTGCTGCTGAAGTTCGCTTACAGGTCCGAGGATATGTCCGTCCTGATGTTGTGTTCCAGCCTGGGCGGATTGAATTCGGGCAAGTTCCCGCGGCCGAAGGGGCCCTTCAGAATGTGGCGATAACCTATGCCGGACGTGATGGGTGGAAAATTGAAGATGTTCGTAGCGCTAGCGAAAACTACGAGGTGGAGTTGCAGGAGATAGAGCGGACTGATAGCCATGTAGAGTATGATATGCTTGTTCGGCTAAAAAAGGACGCTCCGACAGGCTATCTGCAGGATCAACTGACGTTGGTGACCAATGATACGGACAGGCAGTTCATTCCGCTAACCATCGAAGGCAAGATAGTTCCGGCTGTTGATGTAGAGCCAAAATCACTCCATTTGGGAGTTGTTCGTCCAGGTGAAACGGTGACCAAGCAATTGGTAGTTCGAGGCACCACTCCTTTTAAAATTCTGGATGTGGCCTGTGAAAAACCTGACGACAGTTTCCAGTTCACTTCAAACGATAAAGAGCGAAAATTGCATCTGATACCGGTCACATTTACGGCAAGTGATACGCCGGGAAAGATCGTGGAAACTATTCAGATTACCACCGGTGCGTCGGATGAAACCAGCCCTGATGAGAATAAAGCTCTCAAAGTTGTCGCCCACGTGGAAGTATTGAGCGATTGAGTCGCGATTCAGCCGACCAAGCTCCAGGGGTTAATTTTACAATCGGTAGACTTCCATCGCTTTAGTTTTCAAGTAGTCCATAAGATATCGGTGTGTCAGCGGCTTACCGGTTACCCGCTCGACCAATTCTCCCGCCGAATAGCATTGGCCGTGCTGATGGATTTTACTTTGCAACCAATGCCGGAAGGCATCGAACTGGCAGTTTGCAATTTGCGTTTCTAAGTCGCTAAGATCCTCCTCGCACTTTGCATAGAATTGGGCACTATACAAATTGCCGAGGGCATAGGTTGGAAAATATCCAATTGCCCCGCCACTCCAATGGATGTCTTGAAGGACACCCTCTGCATCGGTATCGGGACGGATACCAAGATATGATTCATATTTTTCATTCCAGGCATTAGGAAGATCAGCAATGGCTAACCCACCATCCAGCAGCATTTGTTCCAACTCAAAGCGGATTAAAATGTGAAGATTGTAAGTCACTTCGTCCGCTTCTACCCGAATCAAGGATGGAGTCACCGTATTAATTGCACGATACCACTTGTCCAGAGAAGTGTCGCACAGGGTCTTCGGAAATAAAGCTTGGAGGCGGGGATAAAACCCACGCCAAAAAGCCTTACTGCGGCCGATTTGATTTTCCCAGATCCTTGATTGAGACTCATGGATTCCCAAGGAAATTGTCTCGCCGGGAGGTAAACCATACCAGGTCTTATCAAGACCTTGCTCATAGATCGCGTGGCCCGACTCGTGCAAGATTCCGAATAGTGATGTTGGTAGAAAGTTTTCGTCATATCGTGTTGTTATCCGCGTGTCGTAAGGACCGATTTCCGTGCAAAACGGGTGCACGGTCGTATCGATTCGACCCTGCCGAAAATCAAATCCGATCGCTTTAGCGATATCTCTACCAGCAATTTTTTGTGTTTCCGTTGGAAAACGGCGGTGTAGACAATCTGTGGGGATATTCACCGGCGCGTTTTGGATGGTTTTTATAAGAGGTACTAACTCCTTACGTAAACCATCAAGAATACATTTTACGCGCGAGGTTGTTTCCCAAGGTTCATATTCATCAAGCAAGGCATCGTAACGACACTCTGAAAATCCGACTGCATCTGCTTCCTCCCGTTTAAGCTGAATAATTTTTTCGAGGCTCTCCCGAAAGATAGAAAAGTCATTCTCATGTCTCGCTTGCTGCCAGTTCCGCTGGCCCGTAACAGCAGTTCGTGTCAGTTCCACCACTAGCGTTTCCGGCAATTTACATTGCCGTTGAAATTGCCGCTTAAGTTCCCGAACAATCGTGCCACTCGCTGAGTGTTTTTGCTCGCAGAACGAAGAATCAGCTAGGTGCGAAATCCATTCACCGAGTCGAGGATCGGTGCGCCTTCGATGGATAATTCCAGCTAGATAGGCCATCTGTTCTCCCCGATATTCGGCCGCATTCGGTGGCATACCGGTTTGTTCATCCCAACCGAGCAGCGAAAATGTCGATTGAAGCAGCGCAGTTTCCCGCACAAAACTACAGAGAAGATCAAATACTTTCTGGTCGTTGGTAGGCATTGAAATTATGACGCTAAAAAACTGTTTGACAGTCTTCTAGCGGAATTTGGGATGAGAAATTGAATCAAATGATTCTACAGCACACGCGAGGTGTGACGAGACCATGAAGGCGGCAAAAAAATGGTGGTAGAGGTGCGATCCGGAATGAACCGTGGCGAATTTTCAGCTAAAATAACGTCTCATCGACACTGCTTTGGGCGGATGTTCAATCGCGAGACTATAGAGAGTAAATCTGGTGGAAATGTTAGATGTATTGGTGGTGGCTCCCCATCCGGATGATGCCGAGTTGGGGATGGCCGGGTCCATTCTGAAGCTGAAACAGGAAGGCCTGCGTGTGGGAGTACTCGATCTGACAAGCGGTGAACCCACACCGCATGGGTCGGAGGAGATCCGCCGTGAGGAAACAGCAAATGCCACCCAATTACTGCAGCTCGATGTCCGTGAAAATCTGGGCCTCCCAAACCGCAGTCTCAAAGCTGATCTGGATTCGCGTTATAAACTAGCGGGATTCATTCGTCGGGCTCGCCCACGGTGGCTCTTCGCGCCGTATTGGGTGGATGCCCATCCCGATCACGTTGCCGCAGCGGAATTGGTGGAAGCAGCTCGGTTCTGGGCCAAGCTCAGCAAAACCGATCTGCCGGGTGCGCCCTGGCATCCAGAGAGAATTTTCCATTATTTTTCTATCCATTTGAGACTCGCGATCCAGCCGGCGTTTGTAGTTGACATCAGCCAGCATTGGTCGCAGAAGCTGCAAACCATCAATTGCTATCAGAGTCAGTTTGCAATGGGTCCGCGTGGTGAATCCCCAACATTTCTCCACCAACTCGAGAGCGAGGCCTCATATTGGGGAAAATCCATTGGCACCGCCCATGGCGAACCTTTCGCGTGCAAAGAACCGGTAGGTCTATCGGGCTTCGGGAGGCTCATTTAATGCAGTGGGAAGCGTTGGGCGTGTCCAGCTGTTGTGACCAGTCCCAAGGCGAAATGCATACTCATTGATTATCGCACGCCCCGAAATCCACGTTGCCTGCATGCACTTAGGATGTGCTTTGCAAGCAGTGGCAGGGTGGTCTGTAGCGAATGTACCGATAAAGCCTGCACTACCGCTTATGTGCATGCAGTCATCCTTGTTTTTCCTGGTGGAAGGATAAGAGTGAAAATCCCGAGTAACGGGACGAGGCCCGAATGGTCGATAAAGAGGTTGGTGACGGTTGCACCAATGTTTCTGACCAAACGTTAAAACGGACGCTTTTCCGGGCACTGTCTTGAAGGCGGACATAGGGAGGACCACCGTGTCTGAAGATATCAATGTGTTGGCGATGGTGAAGGGCGAAGAGCGTTACGTTTTTCTATTTGATGATGAAAGCCGTGCCGAAACCCTTCGACTGCTTGGTCGTTATGCCTCCAACCCGGAGCTAAGTTTTTCCTGGCAGGATGCGGCTATTCTAAGCCAACGAATCCGCCAGGAGGCCCCTGTTAGTGAGCAGAGATTCGATTTACCTCTGCCGCTTGATCAAGATGATTTACTCTGATCATCGTTTCATTACTCTCATGGCCCACTGATGATGCGCACGGCCATCGAAAGATTTATTGATTACCTTCGCGTAGAACGCAATGCGTCACCTCTCACGCTCAAAAGCTATGAGGAAGATTTAATAGCGCTCGTGCTATATCTGGAGGAGGTTGAGGACCGCAGGGTAAAAATCAATGAAGTCTCCACACTTGATCTCCGTCGGTTCGTTGCCCGATTGCAGGAGGAGGGCTACGCAAAATCAACGATTTCCAGAAAACTTGCCTGCCTCCGTAGCTTCTTTCGCTTCGCAGTCCGAGAAAGCTGGATCGAATCGAATGTCGCCAAGCCGCTAAGAAATCCACGTATCGGTCGGAAACTGCCACACTTTCTGTCGGCTGATGAGATTGCAAAACTTTTAGAAAGTCCCTCCGCTAGCTCAGCATCAGGACTAAGGGACCGGGCAATTTTAGAAACAATGTATTCGTCAGGACTGCGCGTCAGCGAATTGGTCGCTCTTGAGATACAGGATATTGACTTTTCAAGCGGCCTCATTCGTGTGCGGGGAAAAGGGCGCAAAGAACGTTTGACTCCGTTGGGATCCTTCGCGCAGCGGGCATTAAAAAATTGGTTGACAAAACGAAAACCGGATCCGAAAGCGGGTAAGGACGCAGCGGATGCTGTGTTCCTCAATCGCTTTGGTAGGCGACTGACCTCGCGGAGCGTCGGTCGGATGCTGGAGAAATGCCTCAAAAAGGCCGGGCTGGATCAGCGAACTAGTCCACACACCCTGAGACACAGTTTTGCTACCCATTTACTCGATCGGGGAGCCGATATCCGCAGTGTACAGGAACTCTTGGGACATCAGAGTCTGATCACGACTCAGATTTATACCCATGTAAGCACCACTCGCTTGCGTGAAGTTTACGAAACAGCGCATCCACGTGCCGGATAACACAAAATCGCTTACACCAGGTTTCTTCGGACCGCCCACACGGCAGCCTGCGTTCGGTCGGACACACGAATTTTTCTTAGGATGTTTTGCACATGCTCTTTGACCGTTTCAATGCTAATGCTCAACGAGTTTGCGATCTCGCGATTACTCAGTCCTAAGGCAATATGCCGCAACACCTGAGACTCCCTGTTAGTTAAGGCAACATCGTCGCCCGCCCCTTTTTTTGACTCCAGTATAGCCGCGATGTCATAGAGTAGTCCAATGTCAATGGGTGATTCACCGTTTGCCGCTGCAGCAACCACCCGCACCAAATTATCCCGACTCGTCTCTTTGGTAATATAATCACTAGCCCCGAGGGCATGTGCTCGCGCAACATAAGTTGGATTATCGTAAGTGGAGAGGATGACCACTGGTGTCTGCGGCTGAATCTGTTTGATTTCCTCAAGCGCGTCGAGCCCGCTATCTTCGTTCATCCGCACATCTAATAGCACAACGTCAGGTTTACAAGCCATCGTTTCTGCCACAGTATCTTTGGTGTTGCCTGCCACGGCGATTACAGAGATTTCGGTTCCCGAAAATAATTCATCGAGACCACTGCGAACCATAGGATGATCATCGGCAACGAGCACAGAAATTGCCATCGGAGTCTCTCTTACCTTTTCGCGGGTGCAAATCGTAGACCAGAGGCGTCAAACGCGGTATCTGGCGGGGTGCGGGATCAAGCTGTTCATACAGAACGGAAGGTGATCCGCATTATGTATCAGATGCGGAAAAGTCGAAAGAGGGACACATGAGGGTAGAGCAGAGATTTTTAATTGAAATCTAATTATCTAGTTGCGGCACTTTCGTTTTCTGCCATTTGCCTTGGACTATCGGGCGGCCAGGTAGCGCCAAGCAATAGCCCAAAGCGTCTGGTTTCCGCGAGTCCGATTGTAGCAATGGCCCCGTTTTCAACGAACGAATCGATCATACCACCAAATAAAGTCCAGGATGTTTTGACGCGACTTCAGTTTCGACGTAGATAAATAACATCACAGCTTATGACTCCCCCAAGCTTTGGTACTGATCGGTGATATGCGCCAGCTCTGCTCGTTTTGAGTCAGAGTTTCGGTATCAGCAGTCAAATTATTCAGCACACGATGGGTGAAGGGGAAAGAGAACATGAGCAAGGGTTCAATCTTGTTGGTGGATGACGATCTTCATATTTTAAAAACCACAGCAGCTTGGTTGAGAGAAGTCGGCTACACCGTTACCGATGCAGCGACTCTTACGGCGGCGAAAAATGCACTCCAGTGCACCCGCTTTGATCTGGCAATTTCTGATGTTCGACTTGAAGATGGCGATGGATTCTCTTTACTGAATGAGGCAAAAGTAGTCGATTCGAGACTTCCGATAATTTTAATCAGCGGCTACGGAACACTCGAGTCTGCTCTTGACGCGATGAGACGCGGTGCATTCGATTTTCTCCCAAAGCCCCTAATGGATGACGACCTGTTGCAAGCTATTGAGCGGGCTCTGATGTGGAGTGCAGATTTTTCACCAGAGGTTCAAGCGAGTCAGCATCAGCGAGTTTCATCAACCCAGGATAGGCTGGAAAGATTGGCATCTGAAAACATCCCTACAACTATTGAAATCGATTCGCTGCATTCCCACGACACGAAAATGCAACAGATTTTTGAGGTCATCGAGACAATTGCCGATACCAAAACTACGGTGCTTATCACGGGCGAGAGCGGCACTGGAAAATCAAGAATTGCGAGAGAAATCCACCAACGCAGTGCTCGACGAGATGGACCGTTTGTCGAAGTGGCCTGTGGCGCACTTCCGGAGACACTGCTCGAGAGCGAATTATTTGGTCACGTGAAAGGCGCATTCACCGATGCGCGCACGGATAAGGACGGTAAATTTCATCAAGCTGATGGCGGGACAATTTTTTTGGATGAAATTGCAACCGCAAGTCCGGCGATGCAAGTCAAACTTCTCCGTGTGCTACAAGAATTTCAGTTTGAAAAGATCGGAGGCGCACAAACGTTCCAAGCGGATACTCGCGTAATTCTTGCAACGAATGAAAATCTGGATGAACTTGTCGCAACGGGGCAGTTTCGCGAGGATCTTTTTTATCGAATCAATGTAATTCATCTAGAACTGCCTCCCTTGCGAGAGCGAGTGGCAGATATCCCATTTTTGGCAGATTTTTTCCTAAAACAACTTAGCGAAGAACTTGGCAAGTCGGTCGACCGATTTTCGCCCGAGGCGATGCATCGCCTGGAGCAGCATCCGCTGCCCGGAAATGTTCGTGAACTGCAAAATATTATTGAGCGTGCGATACTACTTGGAAAATCATCGGAAATCCAGGTTGACGATCTTCCTGCGGCAGTGCGTTGCATTCAATCCACCGGCGATAATGAGACACCTCCTATCTCCGCTACGCTGCCACGACCTCAAACTCTCAAGGAAGCTCTGGAGGGTCCGGAGCGGAGCATTATTTTGAATGTGCTTAATGGAAATAATTGGAACCGTAATGAAACGGCTGAAATGCTGGGAATTAACCGTACAACGCTATATAAGAAAATGAAGAAGCTCGGACTTGACGAACCACGTATGGTTTGCAGTTTGTAGAACCATATTACAGCGAATGCGATCGTCGAATGAATGCATTTTCCGTATTCAATTTGCCGTCGGCAATTTTTCAAATTTTCGCTGCCTTTGGGTGTCTGTGCGCTCAAGGCTTGCACAGCCAATCCGTCGACGCAGCGAATCGATTTTTTGTTCACACTCCACGCTTTCGCAGTTACAGATTGAAACAAGTCCAGAGCGGCCGCTTGGAGGTAATAATCATCACTGCAAGGATGAAAAATGGCGTGGACGGTCGACATTGCCGAGTGCCACATCGAATGCGAGTCTTGAAGAATTCTCGCGTCGTCTGACAGATGGCATCAGCCTCAGGTATCTACGCGCGGTCTAATGAGGTGTTATGCTCATTGAGGCTTGCTTTGCAAAACCAGCCTGAAATCCTTCTCGGTGTGACGAAGCTAATGCTCGCGACGAGCAACAGAGCATAGAAGGGGGCAATCCCGCTGATGAGCATCAACGAGAACCAGGTCATCGTCCCCAAGACCAATATCAGGGGTCGGGCCATACGATTCCAGATAAGGATGGGAAAGATCAATTCGACCAGCACGATCAGGTGCGTCCAGGCGGCCACCAGATAGGGATATTCGCGTAGGAGGGTGAGAGACTCGAAAAGCCTGGACTGTGGCCTGGAAATCATCCACCACACGGCCTCGCCCGTACCCCAAGGGTCGTACCATTCCTGGGCCCCAACGATCTCACCGGGCCCCGAGATTTTGGCCAGACCCATCATGGCGGCAACGATGCAAAGGTGGACTTGAATCAGCCGGTTCGCCAGCGTAGCGCTAAAATATTTTTTCTCTTCTAAGTTACTTTGTCTTTTGCGGTCGACCAGATAACGATCGACCGAGAGCCGTGCCCCGCATGGACCGAGGCACAGATAAAACTGAAGAGCAGCAAGCAGCGGTTCGAATTCGGAGGTCAGTAGCGGCGCTCGCTGGATATACGAGAGTGTGATGATGAGTCCCAGCACAGCAGTCACTCGGGAAAAATAACCGACCGTAAAAAGACACAGCACACCAATACCGGTCCAATGGGCAATCTGCAACGTCAGCGGTTCGTCCAGGTAAGTGAGATACGAGAGTCTGGCCGGATTGTAGACCGCATTGTATGGGGGATATTGCTCAGTGAGTTCAAACGGCAAGAGCCCGCCCTGAGCAAAAAAGTAGGAAAGGTCAGCGGTGTAACTGAACACAAACAGCAGGGCGAATAAGCCAGTGACCACGCGAATCAGACACAATGGCAACGGATCGCTGGGTGTATACCAGAATCGATTCCAACCGCCACCGAAAGCCTGTGTCAGCCGCTTGAAATAATTGTTCACGGACAGTGTTTCCATGGCTAGCGATCCCTTCGTCGGGTGCCACGGGACTGAGTCATTTCTCCTTGGCCACCGCGCGTGGATGGCGACCAACGGTCCTCGTCGAGGATCAAATCGGCGTTATAAAGTGTGTCAAACCAAGAGGGATGGTTCGGATCGCGGAACTCAGGATCCATCTCCTCTAAGCTGATCATGTCCTGCGTCCGCTGTGCCAAGAGTAAAAATCGGTGAGCTCCTGATGCAATTTGAGCTCGTCGAAGCATTCCTCCAGCGATGGCTGAGACCAGGGCAGCCTCCTCATTATCTTCACCCTGAACCGCGGCAAGCCATCCTGCAAGCGTCAGGTAGCGTCGCTTTTGCATACCCCAACGTTTTGTCCCTTCCGGAATCAGATCGATGCGGTGAAGATCCTCCCCGTCTTCATTGACTGGATCAAAGCTAGCCGGCGGGTTAATCACAATCTGGCACAAATGATCCCAGTCATCAGCCGTATTGGAAATTAAACCATAGCCGTATCCTGTATCGAGTCCCAACGTGTGTAGATAAGGTTGCACACCTGGACTAGCTCGCAGTTGTCGACGCAACCCACTACGGGCGCCAAAATTACCGGCGATTCCAGCAAAGATGGCAAAAAAATGGAAGAACAAGAGAAAGGTCAACAGGGTTCGTACCCCAGGCGAGGGAAATCCGGGAGGACTCACATCCTCTTCACTGGCTGCTTCTCGGGTAGTCTGCATATTTGGCCAAACAGCATGATGTATTGTTTTGCAGCGTAGACACCGCTATTCATCGTCCAAATGGCCGGGAAAACTCCAACGGGAACTTCAACCGTATTATTGCAATGAACAAAAAAAGCCGGATCCCCAAAGAGAGGATCCGGCTTTTTGTTTTGCTTTACGCGCCGCTTTGGTGAGCCAATTGTAAAATCACTCGATTGGCTACCGATGCTTACGCTAGCTTAGGCAGCACAACCGTTACAGGCAGGTGCCGAGCAGCCATTGCAACGACCCTTGCATCGGCCATGGCAACGACCCTTGCATCGACCGTGGCAACGCTGCTTGCCGCAGCATCGATCACGACCAGAGCATCGATCACGACCACAGCAGCGGTCACGACCACTACAACGATGACGACCCTTGCACTTGCAAGATTTGTCATTGTCACATGCGGAGCAATCATCTGAGCAGTCACAGCTGCAGCCGTGGCCTGCAATGGCTTGGTTCTCACCGCCAATCATGGCGATTCCAACAACCGCGAAAAAAATCGCGATTCCGAGAATTAAGGTGCGATTCATCTTTTCCAATCCTCCAAAAAGGTACCCAAAAAAGTAGGAGTTGACATCTAACAACAGTTGCCGTCTCGGCATCCCTATCCTGCCCCGCCGACTGGACGGCGTTGGTCGGGGACAGCAACCCCCAAGATCGAAATCCACCTTGCCCACTAATCCGGAAGATGTACCGGATACAGCAGGTTTAACGGTTTTTCAATCTAGGCGGGTAAAATAACATGGTGTCTTTTATTGTCAAGCAGCCATTTAGGTAAAATGAGGCTGATGAGTTAATTTAGTAATTTGAGTGATCTGTATATGCTTCCATAAACTGTACCCCATATTGCTTACCGAGAGTGGGCATCACAATCTTTTTCGAGAAAAAATCAGAAAAATGGGTAAATATTTATAATTAGGCAGTTTTTGTGGGGCCAGATTGGTCACCATCACGAATCGTGGTTCTGTCGAGATTTTTTGTGTCCCAAGTTGTGTCCCAAGCGATTGCAATGTAATTCGACGCAGGAAAACAGAATGTTCGAATCCACCTTATTTCGCTGGATTTTACGCACGCTGGGTTTGGGACACAGTACGTGAATAGCTGCGTAAGAGTGCGTAATTTGCGAAACCAGCGACTAAACAAAAAATCATTGCTGATTTGGCACAAAGAGAAACCGTGCTTTTTCCCGGGTAACCCAGAGCCACGTGGTGGGTTCGCAAGAAAGCATTCGTTGACTTTCACGGATATTTGTTGGCGAGGAACACCAAAATTTAGACCACAAGAATTATTTGTCTTTCCGGTCTTTTCCACCCAGCAAGGCTTTATCCTCTAGGTCATCATCCCTTCCATCATTACTCCTTCGCCGATTAGCATCGGCATCCTTTCTTAGTTTCTGCGTCCCTCGATCGTATGCGTTACTAAGTTTTTTGAAACGTTGCGTCTCCCTCTGGTCACGTACCGAGGCAGTATTTCTCAAAAGAAATTCGCCGTTTGGGTCCAGAAACAAAAGATCACTCATTCCCGCCTCTCCGGGAACAGGAACCTGTGAACGGATATCAACCAGCAATAACTCGGCATCCAATCCATCATCT
>DLCF01000081.1:8698-41648 GCA_002480485.1 Planctomycetaceae bacterium UBA7805 | reverse complement strand
TCTACCGATTCGCGCAAAGCTTGCCGTTTTTCCAGATTCCATCGTGCCATCACCCGGACGGCGAACCCGGACTCGGCATCGGCCCATAGCTCGATCCGATCGGGGCGGTCGAAAGAACTCTCACTATCCAGCGTGCCAACCACGTGTCGACATTGCACGCTCTGCTTGCCAATTTTTACCCATTGATCGGGGCGGGATTGAAGTGCGTAAAAATCACGCATGCGGGTAAGAATTGTGGAGATGTGTAAATAAGGTGTGCCGATTTCCTCCCTCCCGAGCACCCATTGCATAAGGTTTTTTGTATCTCCCTCGAGCACCGGTCCCCAGGGCGGCACAACCCAGGCAGCACCCCGATCACTTCCGAGCCAGACAGGTCGGGCGGCTAGCAAGCTCTCGCTGCGAATCGCAAAACGATTGGCACCTTTGACAAATAAGTCAACGTTACGATCAACCATTTTAATTTCGCTCAATCGAAATCTGGTTGTGACTCTGTAACTGCGACCAATTTCACGGCGTGATTGGGCGATACTACGATTTACCGCTGCAACGGCCGTTTGTGATGTGTCATCAACACGCAACGTTACGGCGATCAACGCCATCGCCGCCGCGGTTAGCCCCCAGACCAATAACCGAGATTTTGCCTTTGATTGCGTTGGGAGCGAAATCGAATTGGCACGTAATTCGTTTGTGTCTGATACTGTGCCGCGTAGTCGTGTCAGGCCTGCAGTAACCAAAGATTGCGAGTGTTGCTTGCTGTTTCCATACAATACATCGAGGAGTGCATCCATCAGATGTGTTTTTTGCTCGTCCATGTCCCGAGTCGGGTCAATCACGACGCTTCCTCCCAAGTCAGTAATTTTTTGGAAAGACACGACTCGAGTTGAATTTTTGCACGATATAGACGCTTTTTTGCCGTGTGAATCGTGATACCGAATCGGGAGACGATCTGCTCAAGCGAATTCAGTTCGAGATATCTCGCCTTAATCGTTTTGCGATTTTCGTCAGACAACGCGGCAATGCAGTCTTTGAGCATTTTTAGTTTCAGTTCCAACGTATCTCCCTTGAGTTTTTCAACCGGCTCGAATCGTGATTCCAGCCAATCGAGCGTGGAAGAGTCGCAATGCAATGGATTTTTTCCTGCTTTGCGGAAATGCGCGAGGACGAGCTTGCCGGCGATTCCACGAATCCATTTACCGAAAGATCGGCTACGATCGAAATCATCAATTCGTCGCCAGGCGATCACCATCGTCTCCTGAAAAAGATCATCGACTGCATGCGAATCGCGGACCATCGATCGCAGAAATGCCAGGAGCATTTCGGCATGTTCACGCATTAAAATTTCAAAGACGTCAGTGGCGGTGGACATCGGCGACTTGATTGTGTGTTTAAAGGTTTTTCTATGATTGTCGGATATCTCAGAAAAGGAGACACGCGATAGTTAATTTATTAGATTTTCTGTTAATCGCATCCTTGGAGGCCCCCCAATGATTGGGAAACACTATTTTTTCGATGAACAGCAAATTATAATGATGATCGTCTGACAGATGGTTTCATGAAAGGTCGCTCCAATGTTTCGCCCGCTCATCCTAATTGTCTTCGCGCCGCTTGTAATGTTTTCCGTGGCCATCAGTGATGACGTCTTGAAAGAAAAAAACCTCGACCAGATGAGCAAACAAGAGATTCTGGCCAGTCCTCGGTGGAGGCGAGCAGAGAAAGCAATGGAAGATTGGCTCTCTCTGCAGTTTTATACTCCCGAGGAAGTCAATGAGCTTGAAGCGCGATGCGATGCCCATATCAAAACGATGGAGGTTTCCGAACTGCGGGACTATCTCCGTGATGCTGAGGCACGGCTTGACATCTTGATGAGTCCCGAAGTGCAGCGGGCTCGTGATTGGGTCGGCAGTTACATGGCGGTCCTAGCGGCACCGCAGCGTGATCGGTTGCAGCAAAAATTGCCGGATGTTTCCAAAATGACAGCGCCCGAACTGGAGCAAGCGGTTCGAGATATGTTGCAGGTAAAGCAAATGCACGGTCAACGTGGACGGGCAGAGCAATCGCGACGGCAAAGTGACGTGACGCGTGGTCGCACCGAAAATGCCCGTCAAGCCGAAAATCGCAATTCTCAGATGCAACAAAGGCAGCAGACACAGGCCAACCGTGCCAACGATCGCTCTAATCAGGCGCATCGCAACTCGATAGAGAATGCCCGGAGCCGTGCGCAGACGACACCCGAATGGTATCGCCGCCGAAATTTCAATTGGGGCTGGTGGCGTTAAGGACGCCCTAGCTCACCTCGTAAGCTGAGCGCACAACGGCACCACCTCTTCGGGCTTCCATGGATTATTACAGAGCATTGTGGTTCAACTTGTCGCAGCCCGCTTGTTTGACCGATACCGAGGAACCTCATAGAATGCGAGGCACCTTTTAAAGCCAGACAGAGACGCCGCCGTTGACGCTCTTTTTTTATGAAGTTCACTTTGTATTGAACGTTCTGCAAAATGCCGAAGAAGCGGCGATGGTCAGATCGAGCGTCGCATCATTATCGCACTCATCGGGGGTAAAGGTTGGGTTAAGATGAGCAGTTCTTCGACAGCATCCTCCGCGCCCGGTTTCCCGCAAAAGATCTCGCGTCGTAGGAAAATTGTTTTTTCTTTGATCACCGTGGGAATCGTCGTGGTGGTTTGTGAAGTGGGTGCGAGGTTAATCGAGCAGATTTCTACCGGCACTCGAGACTCGCTGGGCCAGCAGAATCCTTACGTTGACTTCGTCAATCGCGTCCCGGCTTTTCGCTTGCGTTCGTCAGATGGGAAAAAGAAATATCGGCGGACAATGTATCACTCGCCGATTCAATCGAACCAGCAATTCTCTCAGGTGAAGCCCGCCAATGGCTTCCGGGTTTTTTGTCTCGGTGGATCTGCGGCGAAGGGTTGGCCGCACGACGTCGACTACACCTATCCGAGTTTCTTAAAACAAAAGCTTCAACGGGCATTTCCAGACAAGGAGATAGAGGTAATCAACGTAGCCGGTTGGTCCTACGCAAGTCATCGCGCAAAATTCATCTTCGACGAAATTATCGAGTATGATCCCGATCTGATCCTGATTTATTCTGGAAATAATGAGTTTCTCGAGAATCTTGTTTATCGGTCGATGCATCTCGGAGTCCCTTGGTCATATTCAGCGCTCTTGCGGATTCTCTTCTCCGGCTGGCAGGCTCTGACGACGAAACCGCCGAATATAGTAGATGCGAAAAATTTCGGTCGGGCGGACCAAGTTGCCACACGATTGTCATGGGCTTTCAACAAAGCAAGTCAGGCTCGTCAGGACCCTTCGCAGTTTCAAGCACTATTAGATCATTATCAATACAATCTGGAGTCGATGGTTAGTGAGTGTAATCGTCGCGGTGTGGGTGTGATGTTAATGACAGTTCCAGTGAATCTCAAGGATTGGATTCCCAACGTTTCGGCACACCGAGCTGATTTGACTGCAAAGGAATTGATGCAGTGGCAATCTTTCTTCCGAGAAGGGGTGGTTGCGCTCGAAGAGGGCGACAATCAACGGGCGATTAAATCATTGGAACGCGCAACACAGCTTGATGACAAATATGCGGAGGGTCATTTTTATCTTGGCAAGGCATACCACAAAAGTGGACAGTATCAACGAGCGAAGGCCGAATTCATCAAAGCGCTAGAGAAAGATGCGTATCCCTTTCGATCGATCCCGCAGTTCGATGCCGTGTTGCGTGACGTAGCCAAGTCGCACGATGTCACAATCGTGGATATTGTCGACATTCTTGAGCGAGGAACGGAAGACAATATTATCGGGATGGATGCACTGATTGATTATGTCCATCCCTCGGTAGCAAGTAATGAACAAATCGCTCACGCACTGCTGCTGGCAATGATGGATGGCGGAATGGTCGCCGAACTTTCCGATGATCAGCTTGCGGCGACGAAGATTGAAATGCCTGAGGGTGATACGATTGATATTCGCGGCCTTTATTCGCTCTTCATTCAGTTTCTCGTGATGCGGCAATATGACAAGCTCGATGCGATTGCGGATCGTCTAGAACAACGCCGGTTAAAAGGGATGGGAACGGGGCAAATATCGAATGATCAGTCACGTGATTGGATGATGAAGGCTCGTCGGATCCGCAATGTGATTGTGCCTTACCGAGAGCTACTGAAAGCGGAGAAGTTCGGTACGGTGAACGATGAGTTTACGCCAGAAGAGGCCACACAGATTTTTCAGAACTACGTTGATTTGATCCACGAAATGGAGGCCCGTAATGTGATCAGTCAGAGACAGTTTGAGGAACATGTTTTTCGCGAGTAAGGACGCAACTAGCTGGATCAATAGGGCTCGTTGCACCGCGGCTTTACTGTCCGCGTAGCCGCCTCAGACGCCGCGGCCAGAAAAAAATCCCCCACAGTGCGATCAACGCGCCTGCTGGCTCCGGGGTTACGTAATGCCACGGCGAACTCAGTCCCCCTGGATTAAAATTCACGGGCAGCGCAGTACGATGCGAATAGATCGCCGCTCCGCTGGTTGTTTCCAGTCCGCTGGCAAAGGAAAGGTCGCTGCCCGAGAAATTTGTATCGGTCAGATCATTGCCATTGAAAATCACGTGCGAGAGATCTAAGTCACTTAGATCGACTGCCTCCAGCGGGCTGTCGGCGACGCTGGCGTAGGCCATGCTGAAGCTTCCACCAAGGTAGGAAGAGATGTATACTTCTTTTTCGAAAATCTCTAACTGGATCTCACCGTCGACAACTCGCGCCTGGGGCAGTTCTCCCAGTGCATTGTCTGCGTAGAATGCGATCGAGGATCCATCGATCGCAAGACTACGTGCGTTCACACCCTCCTCGACAATCAGCTCCGTACGATCTCGCGCGATGTCGTGGTAAGAGATTCCACCACCCTCGGTCACCCAGGCGACTCCTTCGGGTGAGATGACCGGATCGCTCCCGCGGCCGAAATTGTGGATCTCGGTCCCGTCAAAATAGAATACCCCATAGATCGGTTCACCCGTCGTCGCGTCGTATCCGCCGAGTTGCCTCCAGACCAACCTTCCATCGGCGATGCCTACATCGTGTTCAGGCCAAGTGTTGTCAGTAATCTGTGTTGCTGTCACGCCGTTATGCATCCATAGTTCGGGCGTTTCCGACCCGTTGCCGGCGATCCACGCTGCCTGATGCTGCCACGAAGTGAGGCTCCATTCGGCCACGATTGAACCGGTTGCCGGCGAATCTGGCGGACTTACCCGCGTCGGGTTGGGCGTAGCATCCGAAATGTCCCACTGGTAGATATCACTTGCCAAAATCGTGCCGCTAGTTTGTTGACCGACTATTTCGAACACTTGATTCCCGGAGAGGCTGATTTGCTGGTATTCCAGACCGGGCGTCAGCGCAACGCTCGGCTCGAATGTGTTGCCGCTTAAAATTTGGTGCGCGACCGGTGTCTGCCAACGATCTGCACCATCGGAAAAAGACTCGACCCAAACCGCATGATTGTTCGAGATGACCGGCGGCATGATACGTTCACGATGCGACGGCCCCACTTCGAACAGACTATCGCGGGGCATGTCAATTCCGCGTCCCCAGAAAACACGGACCCCGTAGGGAGTGTTCCACGCGGCCGCGCCATTGGCTGCCAGCACCGGTGAATTCGGTCCATATGTTTCTCGCTCTGGACCGTCGCGGTAGGCGTTCGTCGTTATCCGATGGGCGGTGGGAAATCCGTAGGAACCAGTGAGTTCGGGATGTCCATAATAGAAAATTTCATTTGATGCAGTGTATGGTTCGAAGACGTCCCAGTCGGCGGGGGTTTCTTCGGTTTGTGCCGCATAGACCACGCGACCATTATTGATGTCGGGTGTAAGTCGGGGACTCTGCGAAGCAGTGTGCCATGAAATCCGTTGCAAACCCCGCGCTGGATAGCGGGGACTCGATTCCCGCTGGGCGTCTGCAGAATCGCCTACCAATGCAACTATCATCAACGCGATAGTGGTCTGACGCGGATACTTTCGCAGCAAAGACATGGAGTCTGACCCCGGGCCCTATTCAATTGTTCAATTGACGGAATGACCGCAGCATCGCCAATCAAAACAATCGGCATTCATGCCATGCAACAATCGTGACGGACCTATTAAAGCAGAGATTCTTTTACGAACAAGCAAATGGCTGGAGAAAACGGGTCAGTAGTCAAGGATCGGCTAGAAATCAGGCCGATAGCGGCCTTCGATGTACTTCCATCGACGCCCGTGCGGATGTAATACACCGATCCGCTGTTCCCCGTGCCACTCCCAGCGACATCCCGAATCGAGATCATAGTGCGAGCGGACGCTTCGAAACTCTAGAAGTTCCCAATGGTCGTCTGCTGCTAATCGCGCCAGAATCGGACTACCTTCCTGCCGGCTTCGCGCAAGCCACTCTCCAGCCCGCTGTTCGAGCAGCGCCCGAGTGAGCGCGGGAGGAGTCACCAGATCAAAATGGTCTGGCAGTTCAGTGGTTCCCGGACCAAGCGGGTATGACCATTTTCCATCCCCCAAAGCGTAGGCCCAGACATACCGTTTGTGCTCCGGGCTGAAATGGCTGTAAATTTTCCCGGTAGTCACTTTTTTATTTTCGAGCGGTTTGAGTGTTTGCGAGAGCGGGTCATATCGGAGCACGGGTTGACCTTTAATCCGGGCATCCGATGACGATTCGGCGTTCGCGGTCTTGCGCATCTGCAGAACGCAGAGCAAGCAAATCAGGCATGCAAACGCCAGGAAAGTTAAATGGCGACCGTAGATTTGTTTCAGTTGCATCGGTTGCCTGAGTTGCATGGGTAGCCCTATTTTAAGTCTCAGTGTGTATTCTCAGTGTGTATATTGTGCCCCACGACACATAATAAGCGGCCATCACTGTTATCTATGGTAATTGGCAAACCGTGCCCAGGGAAATTAATTCCCAGGATTTTTTGCTGCTTGAATTAGCCGCATTCGAATATCTTTGAATTCAATGCGTGTTCCGGCATCGTGGATCTGCAGACCGATCGATCCCTTTTGGAAGGTGGAACCAGCGGCGCGGTCACAGAACGCTGAGGAGATTTTTCCATTTAGATAAAATGCGCAGCGATTGCCCTGTGCCACAATCCGTACATGATTCCAGTCATCATGATGGATCGCCGACAGGGGTATCGGGTTGGCGATCTTTTCCAGTTCGAGCGTTTCGTCGGTGTCGATCGTCAGCCTAGTTCCACGCTGGCAGGGCGGCTCAGCGCGATCCGCGAAATGAAAATCCCATGCTCCGAGGATATGCGGTCCGATGCCGACATGCCCCAGGTCCGCGTGGTATCCTACGAGGGGTCGACGGCCAGAAGGGTCAGGTATGGCACGTATTTCAATGCCGCTGTTTCCCTTACCGTGTAGTCGGTACCGGAGCGAAAGCTCAAAGTCTGCCAGATCATCTGCATTCAAGACCAGGTAAGAGAGGCGATTTACACTTCCGTGTCCCACGATCATGCCATGCTTCACCGACCAATCACCAGCAGTTGCAGCCGGCATCGCATGCCAACCCGATAGATTGCGTCCGTTGAATAGGGTGCGCCACTGCCTTTCACCGGCAAATAATTTGCCGCATGATAACGGTGCCATTATGAGTATTGCGATCCAAAGCCAGATTTGTTTCATGAAGATGTTTTTCATGGTAAAGGTCCCCGCTCGCATAGGTCATCGACCATAGTCTGAATTTCTCGTTCCACTCGCAGGGTGAGGGGGTCCGCATCCGTCATATCATTACCATTAACCTCGGCTTGATCCGCTGGTGCCAAGCGGACTCTGCGGATCGGGACGTCAATCGCGTTTCCGATCTGCATCACACAATCAAAGGGGCGATGAACCGTGACTTGATCAGTGAGATTTTCCTCGATTCGCTCCACGGTCTCAAGAATCCGCTCAGTTGATGGGTTTTCGCCAAGATAATCTCGAGGGTAACAAGCCATTTCCTGCACCTGGTAAAGCGCTTCAAGCTCGGTATGACGCCCGGCAGCTTCTGCCGAAGTTAAATTTCCCGAGATCAAATCGGGAAGTAATTTGGTGCGGACTTGTTGCACCCGAATATACGTGCTGCGTCCGCCGAAAGTCAGGTACTTTTTTTCTAGCGGAGCAAGCAAAGATTCGATTAACGGTTCGATTCGATCATGCAGGCATCCCTCTCGACTGACTTGCGATTGGGCTTTGCCAAAACATTCAATCTCGCGCCGGCGGAGTAATTCGCTACCAATGCGCCGGATACGTGGGAGCACTGCACCACCACATTCGGTTGGCCATTCGAGAATTCGCTCGATCCGCTGGAGCACAGGTTCGACCGTTTTTTGTAAATTGCCTCGAAAAAAATATTTGAATGCCAGCGGATGGATAACGACTTTACCTGCGGGGGTTTTTTTCGCGCGTCGCCGAGCGGCCGTACGGGCAATTAACGCCGAGCCGTCTAGCATCGGCTGCACTCGATCGTTTGTGCGACCGGCTGAGCCCTCGGCAAAAATTACCACCGGTCGGTCCGGTTGCACCAGCGACTGAACCGCAAACTGAAGCGAAGCGTGATCGGTCCCCTCGCGATACACGCTGAACGCACCGCACCGTCGAGCGAGCACGCGGTCGAGCCAAGCATTTTCGAACACGTGCCGACTGGCCATGCAATACATCGGTTGCTTCACCACACGGGTCAGGTGACCGCAGGCCATCGGATCGCATTGGCGTATGTGGTTGGCCATGATCAGCACTCCATGACCTGCCTGAAGCGATGCCCGCAATCGGTCCCCCGAAACACATTCGAAGCGTTCGAGACCGTAGTAGTGGCTCAAGTAGGGACGCATGAGTACGCGAACCATCAACCGCGACCAGAAGCGGTTACGGTGGGGAGGAATAAATCGGTAGGGCTTGAGAATGACAATGTTCTGCATGCCAAGCGGGAGCTTACCGCCAGTCGCGTCCGGCGCCAATCGGTGCGCATTTTCCCTAAGTCGTATAACTGGGCAATCAGTGGAGAGAACGCGTCCCAACACCACTAAAATGCAGGAAAATCGCCGTCTTCTGACCCGAAAAAAGACGTATGGCTAAACGATCCCTTCGTGCCGCATATCGCAAGCAGCGTCCCCCGAAGTCTTCACCTACAGACGGCGGCAACGGCCGATTTTTGTCTCTCTGGCTCGACTACCTGCGGGCCGAATGCCATCTGTCGGAAAACACACTTGCCTCGTACCGCCGGGACCTGAAGCGGTTTCTGGAGTGGCTTGGCACGCGGTCTGTTAAAAAGTTGACGGTGAGCGAATTGTCACGGTATGTGCAGTGGCTACACGGGAAATCACTTGCGCCTGCGAGCATCGCCCGCCATGTTGCTTCGTTGAAAACTTTTTTTCGTTTTCTGCAATTGGAGGGATTTTTGAAAGAAAATGTTGCGGAGCTGCTCGGGTCGCCAAAGCTCTGGCAACGTGTTCCCGATGTACTGTCAGCGGACGTGGTTGCTCGGTTGCTCGAGTCGCCGAGCAAACGTGATCCTCATTACCGTCGTGACCGCGCACTGCTGGAATTGCTTTATGCGACAGGCTGCCGTGCTTCAGAAATTTCCGAATTGAAACTCGCTGATTACTCGGCAAAAAAGAAGTTTATCCGTTGTCGAGGTAAAGGGGACAAGGAACGGATGGTTCCACTCGGTAGGCGGGCAGTGGATGCGGTTGAAGAATATCGGGAAACAGAACGCGATATCATAACGTGTCGGTTGGAGCTTGAACCTGCATGGTTACTCATTTCAGCGAGGGGGGGACCGCTCCGGCGGGAACGGATCTGGGAGTTGGTAAAGAAATACATCGCTCGGCTTGGCCTTGCCGATACCGTTAGCCCCCACACTCTACGACATAGTTTTGCTACCCATCTACTCACCGGGGGAGCCGACTTACGACAGGTGCAGGAAATGCTCGGACACGCCAGTATCGCCACAACGCAGCGATACACGCATGTAGACGTCTCGCGTTTGCAGGAAATTCATCAAGCGTTCCACCCGCGTCGATAACATTGAGAGTTTGGCCACCAAACTTTATCTCATCAATGCCCGTTGATTCGTTTCTTCCGCAGATTAGAATAGGTGCTGGATTGCAATTGATCCGAACCGAACACCGATTCTTAATCGCGGATGATAACTATGAAACCCGCTTTGTTTTTTTGTCTTATCGTACCGGTCTGTTTGATTCCTTGCACAGCTGATGCCGGGGGGGAAGATCCGCTTGAGGATCGCATTGAACATCTCGAAGAACATCTGTTTGTTGTCGACGCGCAATTAGGCAAACTGGAAATGATTCGCAGGTCACTCGAGCAGATGCGAGAGGATGACCTGACGCGTTTGCGGAAACTTATGTGGCCTGGGAATAAACGTGACAAAGGTTCGACTGACGAACTGCAGAAAGGGCAGGAGGGGGAAAGCAAATCGCCATCGCCCGCTATTCCGGCAACCCCTGTTCCGATGCTCGACGATGATGCGACTCCAGCGGAACGGACCTCAGCACTGGAGCGTCTGACGGCCAGGATTACCAGACGGTTTGAAATGATCGACACGATTGCTGAGCAGTTGCACCTGCTCCGCAACGAAGATTTGGCCGGTCTCAGTCGCGATGCTCGGGGCCTGCGGGAAACCACTAAGAAGGTGCAGCGAGGCGGAAAATCGGTTGTAGCACCACCCTCGCAAAAGACGCCTCAGGGCGAGTTGATTTTCAATAACACCACGACAACGCCGTTCCGCATCGGTGTGAATGGAAAAGAGCGGCAAGTAACCCCCGGTCGCACCGTGTTCCGCGTGCCGATCGGTCCGGTCCAGACGCAACTTCTGGACTACGAACCTCCCCGAACATGGCCGGAATCGCAGTGGAAACAGGTCGATGGCACGTTTAAGTTCCAGTTGGATCTAAAGAACTGAATGTCGATTCAGCGTTTTGCTATCGGCTTCGAATGTGACATCGCACTCGTTTTCAGAGGCAATTTTTAGGGTTAGTTGCAGCTGCCGTAATAAGGGTCATCCTTTTCCTGGCTCCCTGCTTCATTATCGTTGTTATATGTCGCTTGATCCCGTGTACTTGTACCCCAAGTAAGCTTTTGCATCCGATCGCGATACGGCAGCCAAGCTGTTTTCTGGATGTAGCAATGATCTGTGGCGGTCTCTCTTGGATCGATGTCATCAGACTCAAAGCTCGCAATCGATTTACCATGCGTGTACGCATTGGCTAGATCAAAGTGCCGAGGTGCGAAGCGATCGCTCTCGTCCCAGATTTGATCTCCGTCCTCCCAAGCGTCTGATTCCTGGGCGAAATCAGTGTCCGTTTTGGACACACTCACAACCGGCCGGTTGTATTCGATCAGTACTATCCGCCCACCGTCTTTTGCACCCATGGCTCGCAATCGCGAGTTGAATCCATAGCTGATTCCGTCCGGATTCGCATGCGAAGGACACTTCCATACATCCTGTTTGTCCTGGAGTTCGGCTGAGAGGGTTCCACTTTTGAGCATGGCAGTGCTCGCCGACGGATCCGGTTGCAGGTAAAGGGGATTGAGCAGGCTGACCGGTTGATTGTTGACGCGGAATGTCTTTCCCTTTTTATTAGCCGTCGCCTTGGTGAGCGCGAGACCGATTTGTTGCATCCGCGCGCTGCAGACCGTTTGCCGACCGCGTTCGCGCGCTGAATTGATAGCCGGCAAGAGTAACGAAGTCAGAATTCCGATGACCGCAATGACCACGAGCAATTCGATAAGCGTAAATCCGCGACGGCTAGTTCGGCCGACCATGTAATCAATTCCCATATGATGTTTCACCCTTCGGCATTATTAATTCGATTTAGGGGGAGGTCAATATTTTAGCGACGAGTCTACCGAGGGTTGGAGATTATGCGTCATTCTCGCGATCGGCTCCAGGTGGCGTTTTCGGCCCTTCGTCAAAAGGAAAAGAGATTTCTATATTTTCCAGTTCCGTGTCAAAAACGGGGGGTGCATCGCCGACTGATGCCGCGCGTATTTTTTTTCCGAAAGCGATATCGCTACGACCAGTCCACCAAACGATCCCCCAGATTCCTGCAAGCACCAACAAAAAGAGCATGCCCACTATAACACCACCATATTTTTCCAGTTCGCTCCTTTTTCGCACGTCCCAGACAGGCTCGCGACCGATCAGCATCGGTGCAACCCGCTCTGCCGCCTGATCATCCCGCATTTGAGCAGTCTGGTACTGCCAGTTTTTAAAGTAGAATCCGGCAACCCGGATGGGCTCCAGCAGGTGGTCTCCCGTCGGCATACCGGGGGGCAGACTGAGGGCACAAAACGTCGCTGGATGCTGGGTGACAATTTTCTCCTCCCGGATTTTTGCAGATTCACCCTCCGCAGTTCGCGACGTGATGAGTTTGACTTTGTGCTCCAGATTGACCCGCATGTCGATTTGAAAATAGTGATTAATGCCCAGCCGTTTACGGATTTCTGGTTCGGTAACTCTTACTTTCACAATGCGGTAGGCCGTACCGCGCAACATGATCAATTCGCCATTGAAACGATCGGGATGCTCGACCAGGGGTACGAAGGGATGGCTTGCGTTTTTTCGCATGTAATCCAATCGTGTTTCTAGAACCTTTTTTTCAAGTTGCTCATCCTCAGTGAGCGGCACCGCGTTATTTTCAAGTTTCATTAATGCGGCCTGAAGTTCACCGGTTTCGTAACGTAGTTGGTTATAGGCACGACGTGGTAGCTCGTCCGCTGCGCTGCGTCTCGCCGCCGCAAGCATTTGGTAAAACGCCTCATATTCCTCTCCACGCAGTGGCTTCGAATTTTGGACATTTTCCAGCAAGCTTACATCCATCTTCAAGTCACCGAGCAAGCTGTCGGGATACCAGGCAAGACGATCCGCGATGAATAAGGGATTGCCAGTGGCGTCATCGTTGCCGGCAAAGATTGCCAGGGCTCCGCAAGCGGCATCGACTGGTTCGTCCAGCGGTAGCCGTATCGGTACGGTCGAAGTGTAGAGGATGGCAGGCCGTGTACCCGCGGATGAGGGAAGCGATAGCTGACAGCGAAAAACCTGTTTTTTTCCAAATTTCATTTGGTCTGCATCATTCAGGGTAAACGCATTTATCTCACGCAATACACCTCGCAACGCGAAGACATCCCCGATGGGCGTAGCACCATTCCATAGGGCGTTTTCAGGCCGCTCATTTTTTTGGGCCCAGTATTCAAGATTGCGTTGTGGCATTCGTGCAAGACGATAGAGAAGTCGCAAAATAAGTGTCCGCGTATCGGTTTCCTCGAGGGGTGATTCAACGTGGTAAATGTCTCTCAGTTGCTCTGCTTTGATGCCGACGTCGGCTAGGATCTCACGCGGACGCAATGGCACCTGTCCAACCCGCTTCTCCGACGGCAAGACCCCTGCGCCTCGCGAGGGCGATTCAGCAAATGCAAATGAGAACAGAGACGATGCCGAGATGCAGCAGAGAGCAAGGCACACTCGGCAACTGACGCGGGCTATTTCAACAAAATTTGGAAGGCGCATGCTTTTATTTAAATTCAATGTCCCGGATTTGGGTGTGATTTATCAGTCGTGTTGCAGGTTTCCGGATTCGAGTTCTTGCAAATGTTCACGTGCGGCTTTGTCCACTGTCTCCGGATCAATGTCTGCCGGCGAGCGATATGCTGAACGCATTTTTTCCGGATTTTTTATGATCTGATTACTTTGGCGGATCAGCCACCAGGCGATTGCGACCGAGGCCAGCGCTAAACTAATAGCTAGGGTAACACCCAACGCGAGGGTGATTGGTTGTGGTGCTTTCGCAGTTGGCTCCCAACGAATATTTTTTGCGAGCAGCACCGGACCAATCCAGGAAAAATTGTTAGCCTGATAAAGCCAGTTTTTGTAAAAAAATGCCGTCGCCTCGACCGGGGCCTCGATGGACTCGCCCAGTGGAAAGAACTCTGGAACCTGCAGGGTGTAAAGAAATACGGGCCGATTCGGACCGCCACGCAACCTAAGTATTAATCGGTAATAGCCCTCAATAGATGCCGGATTACTTTTTGCAGCCGACACATATTCAGCCCGTCTGGCGATGCCCGTAATGCTAACCAATTTGCCGCGGAAAATATCGGGCTGCTCAAAGAGTTCACCGAACGTAATCGGGCCGATCGATGCAGGATCGATGAAGCGAGATTCGCTCTCTTTTAAAACTTGCCACAGATTGAACCAGGCGGCTGCTTCTTCCGGATGTTGATGCGTGCGATTGTCCTCTACTTTCTCCAGATGTTTGGCAATCACTCCTGGAAAATACCCACCATCGATATCTTCCGTCGGGGGCGAGATGGGTTTAATCGTAAGCGCATCCGACCTTCTGGTCGGCAGTGTCGGCTGATATGCGGTATCGTAATCGCGTCGGGACCCACCTCGCATTTGTGCCGATTCACCGGTTATCCAATACCAGTTTTCTTCCTTGGACGCCTCCCGCATCACCACCACAACCAGACCGAGTCCCATGATCAGGGCGAACAGTCGCCACTGCTCACGACGACTGAAATAGTTACGTATTGGCCGGCGCATAGGATTTTTTGTCTTCACAACAATGGTTAGTTTAACCGCTGTCTGCAACAGGGTCAGCCGGGACGGTCTCGACAGTCTGCTCGAAATTGAACAAATTGCCCCCTTTATCGCTCTCTGGGACTCAAAGCGGATCGCGGATTTCGTCTCGGCCAAGCTCGTATTTTAGATCTCTTGTTGAAGTATGTCGCATTTTTTATTGTTTGGACGATCACAACCCTCCATTTTAAACTGCCTCGAACGGGTGGCACTGTTTTTATACGATCTGTTCGCCAGGGTGGCAAAATGAATGTTTGGGTAGATTGTCCTGAGAACCACGCAAAGTCCCCGCAAAACCGACATGCGGGGGAAGAATGGTTGATTACGCCGTGGCGAAAAGATAGATTTACGTTAGTGACAGCTCTGAAAAATTCCGACTTTAATTTGAGGTTTTGTCTCCGCGATCCGCTGGTCGCGGACTGCAAATGATGTCGGCGATTTCAAACGGTAGAGTTGTAACGCACAACTGAAGAGGCATGAAGCAAGGCGTATCACGAGTAGAGCATCAAGAGAATTGCACCGCTCGGACTAGCAGAGAAGCAGCATTATTGTGACAAAGCGGTTGGATGATTTCCTGATGAGCTCGGCGGACCAAGTCCGAACTGCCAGATGCTATCGGTATAGAATGTGCGGAGGTGCGGTCGCTGTATGGCTGCTCGCTTGTTTTTTTCTTTTTGTTGGAACCGCCTTTTCGGCCGAAGAACCCGAAAAGTTTCTCGCGCAGCTTCGGGAACGCGGCTACTTTGACACGGCTAGCGACTACCTGGAATACATCGCTGCCACCGACCTCGTTGATGCGGCATTCAAAGAATCAATTCCTTTTGAGCAGGCGGTCACGCTGAAGGAGCGGGCAGCGCGTTCAGGTGATCGCGTCATGCAGGAAAAACTGCTTTCCGACGCGGTGGCAGCCTTTAAGGAATTTGCAGCCACGCACCCCGATAGTCTCCGCGGAGCCGATGTGCGGATGGAAGTAGCCAACGTCTACAGTATTCTCGCGCGTTTAACGTTGGCTCAGGCGAAGCGAGAGGGTGTAGACCGGAAACCAGTCGAGCAGAAAGCTGCCAAGTATTACGCCGACGCGCTATCTGAGGTATTACAAGCGGAGGAAATGATTCAGACGCAACGCAAGCAGGTAAGAAGCGAAATTGCTGCCGTCAGAAAGGCTGCAGGGAATGCCAAAGACCCGAATCGAAAGGTTAGCAAGAAGGAGCGCGATTTAATCGAACTGCGGGACAAATTGCGTAATGATTGGATAAAGTCGGAATATACCCAGGTCACGCTCACCGACCGGCAATCGACGGTCTACGAAAAAGGGTCTGCTGCTTGGAAAACGGCCACCGAAAAAGCTGTCAAAGCTTACGAAGAAATGTTTTTTAAGCACGATGTCCGCCTCGTGGGTCTAATTTGCCGCGTGCAGCAAATGCGGTGTCTAACCGAGTTGGGGCGTTTCGATGAAGCGTTGGATTGCCTGCCGGATGTCACTGACTATGAAGAGTCTGAGAATGCCCAGTTGCGAAAAGTCTGGTTTGATTCGTTTGTCGTGGAGCTTCAGGCGTTGATAGGCAAGGGTGATTTTCAGCGGGCGGTACAGATTTCAAGAACACGCCTAAATAAATCTGAGCAACGGTCGCCGCAGGCCAAAGAGATTCTGTATTTGCGAGCAAAGGCCGAGCTTGCCTTGGTGGAAAAATTAGGGCCCGATAAAAAAAAGGACAAAACAAGGCTGCTTGCGGATGCAAAGAATGTGCTTAGTCAATTGGTCAAAAGCCGATCGAGTTATGAAACAGAGGCGGCTGAAATGCTGGCGTCGATTGGGGTGAAGGTAAATCAAGTGGAGGAAGAGGAAGGAGATCCGGAAGACTTTGATGCCGCGTTCCGAAAAGCACTCACAGTCATGCAGCGATGGGGTAAGTTAAGTAAGCAGGTGGCTGCAGCGAAAGGCAATGAAAAGAAAAAATTGGAGACGCAACTCACGGAACTGGACGCCGAAGCCTTTAATCTATATCGATTAGCGATTTCGCTTACCGAAAATGACACAAGCGCAGAGAAATTGCGGGGCGTGCAGAAGGGGCTTTGTTATCTCTATTTCAACCGGGGGGATTATTTGAGAGCCGCCGTGTTGGGTGAGTATCTCGTTGACAGGTATCCCGGCACGCGAGATGCGACATTCGGAGGAAATGTGGCGACTAATGCGTGGCTAAAATTGTACGGCGAGGCAGGGGACGAGAAGGACTTTGAGGAGGGCAAAATCAAACAGTTGGCAATCGCAAGTATCCGTCGAGATGCTGATTCCAGTCAGGCGCAGGCGGCTCGCGGATATTTGCTCACTTTCGCCATCCAGGATGGCGAGGTCGATGCGGCGTGGGGCTATCTCCAAGAAATGCCAACCAGCACACCAAAACTAAACAAATCACAGATTCTGGTGGGACAACTACTGTGGAATCGGTATTCCCGAAGTCGTCGTCTCTCTGAGGACGCGCGTCCCTCAGCGGATGTATTGAATTCCGATCGCGATCGGGCGGCAGAACTTCTCGCTGCGGGCCTAGAGGGGTATCAAGATCCAAAATCGCTCGACTACGCCGCAGTGCAAGGCGCGTATATTCTCGCCATGCTGCTGCTTGGTGAGAATCAGCCTCGTGAGGCGATCGAGGTACTTGAGAATCCGGTCTACGGGCCGCTCACGCTGATAAAGGCTAAAAATCCGGTGGTGCTCAGGCCCGACTACACCGCCAAGGTCTATCGTCTGGCGTTGCGAGCCTATATTGGTGCCTTGCCATTGTTTGCAGATGATCCGGATAAACAGGATGGGTTAGTTGACAAGGCGTTCGACATTGTGAGTCAACTAGAAAAATCGATCGGCGATGATGGTGACGCGGAAAGTCGACTGACCAAAATCTATGTGGATCTCGGCAAAGATCTTGAGCTTCAGATCCAAGGACTCACCGATGCTGGGGAAGACACGGCCAAGCGTGCCCTGGTCGATGCGTTTGAGATGTTTCTGGGGCAGATCAAAAAGAGCCCTGCCCCCACTGTTTCCGAAGAATTGGCAAAAATGAATGTTGCGAAGGCGGATGCGACCGAAGCGGAGATGAAGACGGCAAAAGATAATGTCGCTAAAAAATCATATCGGCGGCTGATCTGGATCGCAGAGACATATTTTACACTCGGCAATAGCAATCGTGAGTCGGATGCAAAGCTGGCGAAAGCGCACTACAAAGATGCAGCCAAGATCTATAGCCGAATCTTAAAGGACAATCTCTACAGTAATCCTCGGCAGCGGACCACGATCCGTTTGCGGCTTGCCGAATGCTACCGCGGCATGCGCGATTACAACAAGGCACTCGAGCAACTAGTAGAAGTGTTGGCTGATCCGAAAAAGGGAGGAAATCTCACTGCGCAGCTTCAGGCAGCGGAGACACTGTACGCAGCGGGTGAGAAAGACTGCAATGACTATGTGAAGTCGATTCTGGGCGACGAAGAGGACGAGGATAGCGGCAAGAATATTATCTGGGGCTGGAAAAAACTCGCGCAACAAACAAGCGGCAACGAGAAGTTTGCAAATTACTTTTTTCAGGCAAAACTCTACGGAGTTCGTGCACGAAGGATGTATGCCGATTGCATGCAATCGGATGATGATAGTAAAAAACGCAAATTACTAGCTGCGGCGAAAGGTAACTTGCTGCAGATCTACAGTCAGTTTCCCGAACTTGGCGGCGAAGAGTTCAAGGCGGAATTTGAGGCGGAGATGAAACAAGTGCAGGCAGTATTAGGCGAGGAGCAAGTCGGGTTTCCGCCGCGGGAGTCCGGGGATAATGAAGAACCACTCGCGGCAAGTGGTGGGAGCTTGAGTAGATAGTTTCTGATGAAGGGAAACGGCATGTCTGATTGTATGAGCAGTGTGCAGAGAGGCTTCTGGCTGGGAATCGTTTTATTGTCACTGGTGCCGCCGGCGGCACAGGCGGCTGATAGTGTGACCCGCCGAGGCGTTAGTCGATCGTTAAAGGGTGATGTGATCAGTCAGAATCCGAACAGCATTACAGTGAGAACAAAAATCGGGATCGATGAAGAAGTACCGGTGAATGAGATCAAGGTTCTTCGATTCGACGTGGAGCCTGATGGCTTGAATGCAGCCCGCGGTAAATTTCTGGTTAGTGATTACAAGCAAGTCGTTGATATTCTGGGCCGAGTGAACTTAGATGATATTGAGCGTGTTATCGTGCGCCAGGATGTCGAATACCTGCAAGCGATTAGCGCGGCTCGCCTTGCGCTCGGTGGAGTTGGATCGTCGGCAAAAGCAGCGAAGATGATGCAGCAGTATATGAAAGATTATCCTCAGAGTTATCACGAATATGAGGCCAACGAGGTTCTGGGTGATCTGGCGATTGCCCTTGGTAAGCCGGACAAGGCTGATACCTTTTATCAGAGGGCAGAAGCCCCCTGGCCTGAATCTAGACTGCGACTAGCTCTTTCGCGGGGACGCGGTTTCATGGCTCAGAAGAAATACGAGGACGCAATTAACGCATATCAAACGGTTCTGGATTCCTCCGAACAGGGCCCGTTGGCTGAGCGGTTTCGTTTGGCGGCTACGCTCGGAAAGGCATCAGCAATGGCTGAAATGGGTCAGGGGCAACAAGGTGTGGATGATGTCAAGCGAGTTATTCGATCAGCGGAAAAAGGCGATCTTGAGATACATGCGCTTGCTTATAACGCACTCGGAAATTGCTACCTCGCAATGCAGCAACCGAAAGAAGCGGTGTTGCAATACTTGCATACAGACACACTTTATTTTCAGGACCCCAGGACCCACGCTGAAGCACTCGGGCGTCTCGCCCTGGTGTGGGATGAGTTGAATCAACCGGACCGGGCAACCCGTGCACGGAAAACACTCAACTCGCGTTACCCCAACAGTGTTTGGAATAAATAGGCAGTAAATGCAAAAATTCGCTGTAAAACTGCCCTTTATGGGGGTGTGGTAATTCGCAAAAACGCCTTAGCCGGTTACCCTTGAGGCGAACGGTAGTTAGACTAGTGAATTAGAGAAAGCTAGAAATTCAGGGAAACCGTTAAGCGGTTTGCGCTTGCCGGCCGATCAGGAAGGCGGTGTGGTGCAGGGCAACCGAGTTCCCATTTACCCGGAAACAGCGCACCGGAAAAATTCGGATTTAAGAAAGGGATTTTAAGGCGATGATGTTCAATCGGCACCACCTCGAAATACTCCAGGCGACCTTGTGTTCGCTCCTGCTTTTGTTTTTTACGTTTGGTGTGATATCTACTTTCACAATGACAACCCCGTCGGTCGCTTCCGCGCAGGATGAGGGTGAAGACGGTGGTGGGTCGGAAGAAGAATCGAGCGTTCTGGGCTGGATGTTCAATGCCCTCGGTCTTGGTTATAGCATCATTTTTCTCGGTCTCTCTTTCACTCTGGTATCGCTCTTTATCATGAATCTTTTGATGGCCCGGCGTGAAAATATTGTGCCTGAGGATCTTGTAGATAATTTTGAGGCATGCCTTGACGACAAGCAGTATCAGGAGGCCTATGATCTGGCGAAATCTGATGAATCTTTTCTTGGCCAAGTCCTGACGGCCGGATTGGGAAAGCTTTCATCTGGCTATGCTCCGGCTATCGAGGCGATGCAGGAGGTGGGCGAGGAAGAGAGTATGAAACTGGAACATCGTCTTAGTTATTTGGCACTCATTGGGACTGTAGCGCCGATGCTGGGGCTGTTTGGCACGGTGGATGGAATGATTCGTTCCTTCCGCGTGATTGCGACTTCCGATTCAACCCCCAAGCCGCAGGAACTGGCGTCTGGTATTTCAACCGCTCTGTTCACTACCTTGGTCGGCCTCGCGATCGCTATCCCGGCAATTTCCGCTTACAACATTATGCGTAATCGGATTGCACGTCTTGTATTAGAGGTCGGCATTATCAGCGAAGGGTTGATGGGGCGTTTTCAGAGCGTGGGTAAGAAGAAACCGGCCGCCGCACAGCAATAAAAGGCGTCAGCATTTACGGAGTAAGCCGGAGAAACCTGGGAAGGCCCTGATGAGTTTTGCAGCGCAATCTGCAGCGTAAGGAAACTGACGCCATGCCAAAAAAATCACGCGGATTTGGTGCCGAGGAAGCCGAGGGCGATCTCACACCGATGATCGATATGACTTTCCAACTGATCGCCTTCTTCATGGTTCTAGTTAATTTTACGCAGGCCGAGCAGGATGCACGTGTCGATTTACCCGCCAGCAAGCTGGCTAAACCGCCAGAGGAACAGCAGGAACAACCGCTCACAATTCAGTTGGCTAAGGTGCCTGGATCAACATCAGATTTCATCGCCCTTGTGGGCGGCGAGGAGATTCAGGTCGGCCAAGAGCTTGAGGGTATCCTGCAGCGAGAGCGGAGAGCATTCGGTCGAATGGGTCGACCTACCAAGAGCGTGATTGTGATTATCCGCGCACACAAGGATGTGCCGACTGGTAAGGTGCAGGAAGTGATTGAGATGTGTCAACGCGAGCAGTTCGAAAGATTTCGCTTGCGGGCCAAAGAGGATGATGGTTGAACAGGACGACCCCAGATCGCAGAAAGAGATCTCGTGTTTGTGAGGCATAAGACATGAAAGTTCGTGGTAAACGTCCGAGTAAAGACGAGAAAATTGAGCTGCAGATGACGCCGATGATCGACATCGTCTTTCAGCTATTAGTCTTCTTCATCATGACCTTTAACGTGGTGGCTCAGGAGGGCGATTTTAATATTCGGATGCCAGCGGTCGGTGCCCCCCAAGAACAGCTTGAGGAAATTGAAAAGCAGACGCTCAAGGTTCGAATGCGATCAAATGATGCTGGTGATCTGATCGAGCTAAAGCTAAACGATGCGGTGCTCTCCGGCGGGGGTAATCCGTTCGCCAATTTGCATAGTAGGATCCTTTCCAAAGTTCAGGATGCGGGTGGACCGGATGAAGCAGCCAATCTGCTCGAGGTCGAGTTCGAGTGCGATTACGATTTAAAATACAACAATGTCATTGAAGCGATTTCTGCCGTCTCCGGCAGTCGCTCCCGCGATAGTGATAAAATTCAGCGGTTAATCGAGAATATTAAATTTGCCCCTCCGAAAAAAAAGGCCGGTTCTTAACGGCTAGATTTCGGTTTCACTCCTGATGACCGACCGGAATCGAGCGCTGTTCGATAACGTGGGTTATTCGCGACTTGTTGTTGCGCAAGCATGGCTTTAATCGATGCATTGCCCACCAGCGTACGCCAGGCTCGAAGCCAGGTCACGGTGTTGGCTGTACGCCATCCCGGACTCTGGTAGCCCACGGCACGAGCCAGATTCAAGCTGCGAAGATTGTTGTGAATTTGTACTTGTTCCGCAGCCCGACCATGGCAGTCACACCAGACCATCCAGCGGATAAGTTGATCCACGAGCTGTCGTGCGCTTTCCGATTGCAGTTGCCACTCGATTCCGGGAATAAAAAGCGGCCCGCCTTGCCATGGAACATCACTTGCGGCCGAATCAAAAGCAAATGCTGAGGCGATCGCGGAAGCGACGCCCGAGGCATTTCCACTGGCGGCTAATGTGCCTAAATAGGCGGCAGCTTGCCGACGGACATCGGCGTCTTGTGCACGCTGCATTACCAACACAAGCTCTGCCGGACGCCGCGCGATGATTATCGGTGAAAGGTCAGGCCGAAGCTGTGGTGTGCGGATCGAAATAGCAAGCAATCGCTCCAGAGGAACTCGATCACCGCCGACTTGCAGGTGATTGACCAGTCGCTTACCGATAGGCCTGCTCAGTGCGGGAAAACGAGATATCAACGCGGCCTTCTCAATCAATGCGGCGGCGGAGCCACAGCGGTCAATTCGAGCTGCGGCGGCCCAGGTTTGGATTAGCACCGGCACGTTCGAGGAATCCTGAATTTCTAAGAGCAGTTCATCCACATCCTGTCCCGGGATGTTTGCCAGAGCCGCAATGGTCCAACCCCGACTGGCCAGTGGAATATCAGTCTTTACCTGCAACGCAAGCGCTCCGGTCACCGCGTCCCGCGATGTTGGATCGGCCCGCACCAGCTCGGTCGGCTTGTAAAGCGTTTGCGAACTGGTCGCTGGATCGGCAAGGTCTGACATTATCTTACTCAGTATTTCGCGCGTTTCTCCGATGGCGACTTTGGGGAAGAGGCAAAGTACAAGGAGCAGCACAAAGCACGGTTTGCGGGACCGGCGTGCCGTGCAGATTAGCCCTGCGCAAGCAAACAAGCCGACTCCGATCCATCCCCACCAGGAAATACCCCCGGGCACTGATCCCTCTTTCCGCATTCCCCTTTGCTTCAATGCGGGACCGTGGCGCAGTGCGTCATAGACAGCTGCCCTGTTTCGCGTCTCGGGCATTATGTAATTGGCAAAAGTAAGGTTCTCCCCAGCAACGACCTTGCGAGGAAAATCCCCATCAATCACCGATAGGGTCATTGCTGACAAATCAGTGAGTGCCTGCTTGACGCTTTGATCGGCCGATTTTCTCAGCACCGCACTGTGCAGTGCGTCGATCTCCGGTCCCCGGAGGCCAAAATGTTCACCGACTGCGAGAAGAGACTTTTCGGTTTCTTCCTGAGGTAACGCAAGCACGCTGTCTCGGGCTGCCAACAGATCTGCCGCAAAGAGCCGTTTCGCTGCACCATTTTTCGGATCAGGATTTCTTCGCTGTGCGAGGCCTTCCAGATGCCACCTCCGCAGATCCTGTTCGGTTCCACCAATCAGTCTTAACGGTAAAGGATCGATCAGATTTCGATAAATTTCGTTACCCTTGAGTTGTCTCCGAACGGTGCTTTCAGAAATCGAATTGATTCGCTTCGGGCCATCGGTGAGCAGATAGATAATATTTCTCAGCTCGCCCTCGTTGAACGCGCTGAGACGCATCGGCACTACTAGCTTTTCGGTTCGAAATCGGAAGCCCATCCCTTGAACAAAACCGTCGAACACCGAGCCGCGCGGCAGTGCTTCGGTCACGTTGCGCTGTCTCGGTGCAGGGTCGACTCCGAGTTTTTGGCCCACTTTGGTTTTGACCGCGACAAAGCACCAATTTTCATCGACATAGTCATCGCATACCTCGTCCATCCCCGTAGGATAGCGGAAGCCGTTCCGGCTCATCCATTTTTTCAGCGCTGCGGCACTTCCGGCTTCCAACACCGCAACCTCGTACATTCCGACTGCCTCTTGGCGAATTACGCGTACTCGGTTCTCCTGAAATGCGAGCCCGTCACGCGATGCAGACGATTTTTCCATCAATGCGTTGGCTCGCAGACTCAAGGCGACGGGTGGTCGGAGGTTAACAATCACTTCTGGCGGGTCAACCGCGGCCGCGATTTGCGGAAAAATGTCGTCCGACACCTTTCGAATTGCCGGTGGGGTTGGAAAGGGTATGAGCATTCCAAAATTATCGATATCTCCGGTGAATCCAGGGCGGATCACAAAGGTTTCGATCCCGTCTTTAAAGAAGACATAGGTCTGCTGTTTACCGACCCGCGCTAGCACTGGTGGGCGTCCAACCGAGATGGGAGGCACCATCCCACAAGGGTCGGCCAGAGTATCTCTGGTGATGACTGCCACCAGCAGAATTCCCAGAAAGCTAGTCCGATAATTGCGATAAATTCGTGGATTGCATCGCATTGTTGTGCTCCACCAGTTGAAGTTTGAGTTCTATCCGCCCCGGTACGTCCCGAGTGCCATTACTGATCCAAAGCGTTCCTAACGTTTGCCAATCCGCACCCTGCTTTACAACCGTGAACCACGGTCCGGCCACAAAGTGGACCCCCTCCAGTCACAAACGGGTCCAAAGATGATTCAGCCCTACACGCTTCACCGTGCCACTGGTCACTAGTGGCGGCAGGCCCTCACTCTGCATCTGAAATACATGTCGTCGATCGAGCGGAACACGAACCCTCGTGAGTTTCGAGCAAATCTGTCCGGATTCATCCCTCACACGAAGCGACACAAGCACATGTGTTTTCTCCAGTTCGTCATCCAGCACACGCTGCCACATAGGATCAAGGCAGTCTGCCCGTTGCTGCCGCCAATATTCCCGGCTCTGACGGCTGTAAAAAAGAATCTCCTCCAACGCGCCATTCGCCTCGATCGGTGGCGACTGCTGGTATGCTTTTAGCAGAGTAAAAAAGGCGGACGGTGTTAACCGATCGGTCGGATGGCGGCTGACCGCACAGCCGGAAGCGCAGCGTTTTTCCCCGTGCGGGTGAGCCACAGCCAGCGGATCATGCCAGAAATTCGACGAATCCATAGCCGGGATCAGCCGAAGTGGGGGAACGAGAGGATCATTTCGTGAGTGGAGGTGGTTGCTGGCGTGGGGTGGCCTTGGCGAAACAGAATGATTGCGGATGCCAAAGGCGACGACACTGGCTAAGGCCAGGGTGGGTAAATAAATACTGTAAACTTGGCTCCGGTGCATCGTAAAAGGTCACTACTTGGGGGCGTTACATTTGGTCGTATGCCCCTTCGATGCGCCGGGTGTCGTAAAAGTTCCCCAGAAAAAATAAAATTATCTTTCTTCGTATGGTGGAATTTATCCATCCAGATTGCCTGTGCTGGAATCTATTTTTAGTCGAACCACTCATCCTTAGGATCAAATGCGGGAATCGGGATATTGATGAATTGCATTTCACCGATTGCCCGATGGCGACAGCCCGGTTTAATCATCACAGCCGATCCGGGACGCACGCGGTGAGAGATCCCGTCCAGTTCCATTTCACCCTCTCCAGAAAGAAAATAGTAGATTTCGGTCATGTTCTTATGATAGTGAACGCGGGCTTCTCCCGAGGTGTTCACTAGATGCAGTGAGGCAATTTGATCAGTATCGTCGGTAAAGGCGCGACGCGTTTGTCCGCAGGGGCACGGCACTTCAGGGATTTCATCGAGCTGGCAGATTCGGAACAGCGGTTCAGGCATGGTTAGATATCCTCAGTGACGCAGTCTGTCATTTTGCGGTGGCTATTCGTCTGCAGTTTCCTGCGTCTTTGCATCAAGTTCAAGCCATTGCTCCTCGAGCGCATCGATTTCCTGTTCGATTTTTGTCAGTTCGGCGTGCGCTTTTTCGGCAATCAACGGATCCTGAGTCGAGAGCAACCGTTCGCGGAGAGTGCTGCGCAGGGTGTCGCGGTCTGCAATCTTCCGCTCTACTGCCGACAGCTCTTTACGGACAGTGCGTAATTGCTTTCGTTTGGCCTTTTGCGAATTTTTTTCGGCATTTTTTGGCGATTTAATCTGCACGTCCGAGACCGCATCACACTCGCTTTGGACGCGGTGAAGATAAGATTCATAGTTGGCCGGATACAGGGTAGCTCTCCTGTCTTTAACCTCAATTACGCTGTCGGCGATGCGGTTGACAAAATGTCGGTCATGACTGGTAAGGATGACGGTCCCCTGGAATTGCTGCAGTGCTGTGGCCAGCGCTTCGACTGTTTCCACGTCCAGGTGGTTGCCCGGTTCATCCAGCACCAACACGTTGTGGGGTGCCAATAACAAACCGGCTAAACAGACACGAGCCCGCTCACCACCGCTGAGAACTCCGATTTTTTTTTCAATCGCGTCACCTCCAAAAAGGAAGCTGCCGGCGACATCCAAAAGGGTCTGTGTGCTTGTCTCGGGTCCACGGCATCGGTCGAGATAATCAAAAATCGACTGGTCCTCGGGAAGCGTGGTATAGACATGCTGGGCGTAGACACCGATTTCACAGCCATGCCCCCAGCGACACTCTCCCTCAATGGGTGTCAGCGAATCGACCATTGTTCGCAGGAGAGTAGTCTTGCCCTGGCCGTTATCTCCCACCACCACCGTGCAGTTTCCATGTTCGATTTCCAGATGAATCGATTCGGCGACCTTGATGTCGCCATAGCCGATGGTCAAATCGCGACAGCGCAGAGCAGTGCCTTGACGGAGGTTGGTGGAGGGCACGTGAAATCGAACCGTTTTTTCCGAGGCCTGTTCCTCGAGTAGTGTGAGCTTTTCGAGTTGTTTTTTTTTGCTGCGGGCCTGCGACGCCGTATTTGCGTTGGCTCGATTCTTCTGGATGAAGGTTTCGAGTTGCTTCCGCTTCGCCAAGGTCGCGGCATTAACACGCTCGTCGTGAATCCGTTGCTCGACTTTTTTCTGCACGTAGGTTTCGATGTCGGAGGGAAAAAGCGTGAGTTCGCCACGGGCCAGTTCCAGCGTGTGGGTACAGGTCGCCTTCAAAAATCCCCGGTCATGCGAGACGATCAGGCAGCCGCCGCGGAAATGTTTGAGAAAGTGCTCGAGTAATAGCTGCGTCCGAATATCTAGAAAGTTGGTCGGCTCATCCAAGAGCAGCATGTTCGGATCGTGTAACAGCAGCCCAGCGAGCTTCACGCGCGTCTGCCAGCCCCCGGAAAGCGTCTGCACTTTTGCTGTGAGCTTTTCACCCGCGAGTGCGAAATCTGCAGCTACCTCCCCGCATCGCCATTCGGGTTGCCCGCTATCTCGGATTAAAAAATCGAGAACGGTTTCACTGGGTTTGAATGGATCGTGCTGACGGAGGTACCCGAGGCGAAGTTGGGGATGACGAATCACTTCTCCCGCATCGAGTTCTTCTTCGCCGATCATTGCTCGGATCAAGGTTGATTTACCCGCACCATTGCGGCCTACCATGCCGATCTTGCAATTTTGCGGAAGCGCAACAGTGGTGTGGTCGAGCAGTAATTGCTCGCCATACCGCTTCTCCGCATTCTTAATTTCAAGCAATGTGGTCACGGTGTAGAGGATAAACCAATTTTTAAGGTCCGGCGGAAGGGGGGGAAGTCAAATTGATCTGTGTTGCGGGTCGCTTATAATAATGAGCGGCCCTAAAAACGTAAATGCATACCCTATGGGCCTTCGCCGAGATAATACCATCAGAGCCCGCCCGGTGCGTGGTCCTTTAACCAGTCGCAGCAAGATCAATCGATATGTCGTTGGGTTGGAATCTATCACTGTTGCTCGCTCTAGCGATCCTTCCATTGGCCGTGGAGACGGTCAGCGGTACAGAAAGCGTCGATTTTGACAGGGAAATTCGCCCGCTGCTGGCCGACCGCTGCTTTCACTGCCACGGTCCAGATGCAGAACAGCGCGAGGGGGATCTGCGACTCGACCAAGAACAGGAGGCCAAGGCTGACCGTGGCGGTTACCGGACCATCGTTGGCGGCGATGTAGATGCGAGCCACCTGATAAAGCGGATCACTTCAGATGATCCCGATCAGCAGATGCCTCCTCCTGACTCAGCACGACATCTGACTCCGCAAGAGATTGACACACTGAAACGTTGGATTGCTGAGGGGGCAACTTGGAAATCGCATTGGGCGTTTGACCCTCTGAACCGTGGTCCGCTGCCGGATGTCGCTCAAAATGATTGGTCCCTCAACCCGATCGATCGTTTCGTACTGGCACGTCTGGAGGAGTCAGGATTTCAGCCAGCTTCGCCGGCAAACCGTAGTCGGCTCATCCGACGACTGAGTCTAGATCTGACGGGGCTGCCGCCCGCAGCGGAGGATGTTGAGCGATTTTTGAACGACACGCGACCAAACGCCTACGAACATGTGGTTGATCGCCTGCTCGATTCCTCCGGTTTTGGTGAGCGAATGACCTCAATGTGGCTCGATGCGTCACGCTACAGCGATACGTATGGTTTTCAGGTTGATCGCGATCGCTTTGTATGGCCGTGGCGCGACTGGGTAATTGAATCCTTCAATGAGAATATGCCATACGATGAATTTCTGAAAAATCAGTTGGCCGGTGATCTGCGAAAAAGCGCTACTGAAAGTCAGATTCTGGCAACGACTTTCAATCGTTTGCATCCACAAAAAACTGAGGGTGGAAGCGTTCCGGAAGAATTCCGCACACAATACGTTTCCGATCGCATTGAAACGGTATCCACCGCCATCATGGGGCTGACGATGGAGTGTTGTCGCTGTCATGACCACAAGTATGATCCGCTTTCGCAGCGTGAATATTACCAGTTGTTTGCCTTCTTTAATAAGATCGATGAGGCGGGCCTCTATTCTTATTCTACGCAATCGGTGCCCACTCCAACGTTGTGGTTGCCAACTGACACAGAGCGTGCAGCTATCGCTGCGGCTGGGCAGCGGGTACGAGTCGCCGAACAAGCGGTTGCACGCGAGAAGCGTGCAGCGGGTTTGCGTTTTGATCGGTGGATTAACGTTGACACACGCACATCCCCCATCGAAGCGGTGAAAAAACCAACTTCATCTGCTGTCGGGCAATCGGATGAAGATACGCATGACAATAATGCCCCGCATCGACTCGTCCATTTGGATTTTGAGGGTGAATTACCGCGTGCCACGGTTGCCGTCTCTGGTTGGGAGGGGCAGGGCGTGCAACTGTCAGGCGATGATCCGGTCGCGACAGGCGTAGGCGATTTTCGACGTTACGACCCGTTCACAATTTCGCTGGCAATGCGTGCAGAGAAACACCCGGACCGTGCTGTTGTGTTTCATCGATCGCTCGGCTGGACCGATGCCGGCAGCCGTGGTTATGAACTGCTTCTTGAGCAGGGGCATCTCAGTATGGCTCTGGTCCACTTCTGGCCCGGCAATGCAATCCGCATTCGCAGTCTGGAAAAAATTCCGCTTTCCCGCTGGACACATGTGACGGTAGTGTACGACGGTTCGAGTCAAGCAGAAGGTTTAGCCCTCTATGTAGATGGCAGGCTGTGCCCAGTGGAGGTGGTCCGCGATAAACTCACCAAAAAAATTGCTGGCAAAGACGGAGATCGGCTGGTATTCGGTGCGCGGGGGCGCGACAGCGGATTCCGTGACGGACAGATTGACGAGGTCAAAATTTATGATCGCCAGCTTTCGCCTCTCGAAGTCGATGCCCTGGCCGGTGGCGACCGGTTGCAAGAGCTGCTGGCGCGAGATCCGAAATCACTCTCTGAGAATCAGCGACAGAGTCTGCGTCGACATTATCTCTACGCCCATGATCTACCCCTTCGGGAAAAGCTTTCGGCACTGCGTGACGCGCGGGCCGAAGCGGCCAGTGCGGCGGATTCGGTAATCGAGATTATGGTCATGAGCGAAATGCCTGAAGTCCGCAACACTCACTTGTTAACGCGGGGTGCGTATGATGAACCGGCAGAACGCGTCTCAGCCGAAACGCCCGATGTGTTCCCACCTTTTCCGGAAGGTGCCCCACGGAACCGCTTGGGCCTGGCGCGTTGGTTGACAGACCCGGCGCATCCGCTCACAGCCAGGGTAGCGGTAAATCGATTTTGGCAACTTATTTTTGGGGAGGGTCTGGTGCGTACACCGGAAGATTTCGGAACGCAGGGCCAACCGCCCACGCATCCTGACTTACTCGACTTTCTGGCAGCCGATCTAATTAGAAGCGGTTGGGACATCAAGCGTCTGGTGCGAAATATGGTCACTTCGGCTACCTATCGACAGAGCGGGATGAACGATTTGAAGTTGTTGGAGGATGATCCCGAAAACCGGTTGCTGGGTAGGGCGGGACGACGACAATTACCGGCCGAAATGTTGCGAGATGCGGCGCTCGCGGTCAGCGGTCTGTTGATCGATCGTCGCGGTGGACCGCCTGTCAAACCGTATGAAGTGGCGGTCTCTTTCAAGCCCGTGAAGCGTGATCAAGGCGAGGGGCTGTACCGCCGTAGTGTGTACACTTACTGGAAACGAACCGGACCGGCACCCGCGATGATGGCTCTTGATGCGTCGAAGCGTGATGTCTGCCGTGTCCGCAGGCCGCGAACCCAGTCGCCCCTGCAGGCACTCGTGTTGCTGAATGACCCGCAATTCGTGGAGGCGGCACGAAAGCTAAGTGAGCGATTGTTACGCGAATGTGCCGGCGATGCCGTGGTGCGTCAAATGTTTTTCCAGGTATTAGGTCGTATGCCGAGCGACGCGGAATATGCTGTGTTGGATGATTTATTTCAAGCGCAGCGTGACTACTTTTCCCAACACAAGGAGGAGGCGGAGCTAACGTTCATGACCGGAGACACGCCGCTGGACCCTGATTTGCCGGCCGCGGATGTGGCAGCTGGTAGTGTGCTGGCGAGTCTTCTGATGAATTTTGAAGGCTTTACGCGTTATCCGTGATCCTGATCGACATGTAGAGTAAGCTGTTAGGTACGCAGAGTGTCCTTGCACCGAAGGTTTAAATAAAAATGTCAGACAATCCGCGTTGTACAGGATATGCCCCGGCGCCCGTGAGTCGCCGAAGGCTTCTGACGCAGTTTGGTATGGGCCTTGGTGGCATGGCCCTCGCGGATCTCTTTCCCAGCGTAAATGCCGAGGCATCCGATGGCGATGTGGCACCAGTGCGCCGAGCAAAGCGAGTTATTTTTCTGTTCCAGTCGGGCGGTCCATCGCAGATGGATTTGCTCGATTACAAACCTGAGCTCAACCGACGCCACGGAGAGCAGCTGCCTGAGGAGGTCCGCCGCGGCCAACGGTTGACAGCCATGAGCGGCAATCAGGCAAGTTTACCGTTGGTCGGAAGTCCATTCCGATTCGCGCAGCATGGCAAAAGCGGCAGTTGGGTCAGTGAACTGCTTCCTTTTACGGCCCAGGTGACGGACCAATTGTGCCTGATAAATAGCGTGCATACCGACGCGATCAATCACGGACCGGCGATCACATTTATTCAGACTGGCAGCCAGTTTGCCGGTCGACCGAGTATGGGGGCCTGGCTGAGTTACGGATTGGGGGCCGAGAACAAAGACCTGCCGGCGTTTGTGGTACTAGTGACAAAAAATAAAGGTGGGCAACCGCTGGTGGCTCGGCTTTGGGGCAGCGGATTTCTTCCGGCAAAACACCAGGGTGTGCGATTCCGCAGTGGCAAGGATCCGATTCTTTATCTTGGCAATCCGGCTGGAATCGGCCGCAAGACGCGAGGGCGGATGCTTGCGGCGTTGCGAGAACTTCACGAGATGCAACAGGCGACACACCGCGATGCGGCTATCGATGCCAAGATTGCACAATATGAAATGGCCTACCGAATGCAGGATTCGGTACCTGAAGTCGTTGATTTTTCGGACGAGCCCGAACACGTGCTCCGGTTATACGGCGACGATGTTAAAACTCCTGGCAGCTATGCGGCAAACTGTTTGCTTGCCCGACGGCTTGCAGAGCAGGATGTTCGTTTCATTCAGCTTTACCACCAGGGCTGGGATCAGCATGGGAATCTGGTTAAATCAATCGGGCGACAATGCATGGAAACCGATCAACCGACGGCCGCACTAATTACCGATTTGGCGCAAAGGGGTCTGCTGGAAGATACGCTCGTGGTGTGGGGAGGCGAGTTCGGCCGCACCAACTATTGCCAGGGAAAACTTTCGGGCAAACAATTTGGCCGTGACCACCATCCGCGCTGCTTTTCGATGTGGTTGGCTGGTGGGGGTGTCCGGCCGGGTATGGCCTACGGACAAACCGACCCGCTCGGTTACAACGTGGCAGAGGGCGGCGTGCATGTGCATGATTTACAGGCGACAATCCTTCATTTACTTGGTATCGACCACCAAAAATTGACCTTTAAATATCAGGGTCGACATTTTCGCCTGACTGATGTGCATGGGGACGTGGTGGACCCAATCCTAGCCTAAGTTGCTGCGTGCTGCCTAAATTGCGTTGGCTGCACATTGGTTAGGCAATCGCCAGCCTGTCTGGCGGGCAATCTGCAAGACGATAGTTGACCGGAGGCGTCGAATTTCCCAGTTTAAGCGGTGTTGCCTGTTGGACATTCGTGCGGTACGGATTTTGCTCCGTGAGTATTAAGCTTTGAGTACGCCACCAACCGGGCGTAATCCGCCAAGTTTCATCTTTTCAGGACAACGTAAATAGATAAGCTGATTAGAGTGGCGAAAAAATGAAGTGATAAAATGTCGCATGTTTTTAAAAAAATGGGTTGCTTACATTCCCCCTCGGGGGCATACTTGCCGTAACGTTAGAGGTTAGGGGGCAGGCTGACACCGGATGTTAGCACTATTTTCCGTATTTCCGGCGGAAACTTAATCGATTTACTAGTCGCAGGAGGATGGTAATCGATGTGCTCTCCGGCATCTGCTTGCTCGATTTGGCTTTTCCTGCGGCATAGAAGTCGCTCAGCATGCCAAAAGGGCAAAGGGAGGGTAGCAGAATGAAATCAGGTTCTGGTCGCGGTCGCAAGAACAATGCTGGCGGTCGCTCGGAGAATAGTTTCTCGGGGATTCATCACCGTCGCGATAAGCGATACCCACTTCAGTCTTCTCGGTCGCTCGCCGATGTCGAAGCGGCTCACCACCACGCAGCCAATCAGTCGGATGATTCCGAAGCGGTCTC
>DLCF01000081.1:6033-8293 GCA_002480485.1 Planctomycetaceae bacterium UBA7805 | reverse complement strand
GCCAAAATGTGCAAGCCCGGGCAAAATGCAACAAAACTTGAGCGGCTGATGGACGAGATGGACCAGCTTCGCAGTAGAGCCATTGAGACGACCGAGCGGTTACTTGAGACGGAGCTTACTGTTTAAAGGGGTCTGAGCGAGCCTGTTAGTTTTTGGGTATACCAGCCCTTCGCCCGTGTCTCTATTGCCCTCGGCCCTACCCGTGTAGTTTGAGTTGTTTAAGGCGCCCCTAGTGTTTCCTCCAGCGTTTCTACTTCTTGCACAAGAACGCGAAGGAACGGTTCGACATCGGTTACCAAGCCCACCGTCTGCATTGACCCACGATCTCCCAGTTTGATCACGGTCGATGGATTGATATCGACACAGACCACACGCACTCGGGCCGGAAGCAAATTCCCAACAGCCACGCTGTGAAGCGTGGTGGCGATCATCAAACAGAATTCCACATCGCGTACTGCACTACGCATTGCCCGTTGCGCCCCAATCGCGTCGGTCATCACCTCCGGGAGCGGGCCATCATCGCGGATGCTCCCCGCGAGCAGAAAATCCACATCGTTTTTGATGCACTCATACATCACACCGCTTTGTAGCACGCCATCTTTGACAGCGTTGGCAATGCCTCCTGCCCGGCGGATACGATTGATGGCGCGAATATGGTGTTCATGGCCGGCTTCGGCCAGATCACCCTGCTGTAGAAAAACACCCAATGAGGTGCCGAATAAGGCATGTTCGATATCGTGGGTGGCTAAAGCATTGCCGGCAAAGAGTCGGTCGACGTAACCGCCACGGATGAGTTTGCAGAGGTGCTTGCCGCTACCTGTATGCACGATCGCAGGGCCGCCGACGACCAGGGTTTTTTTACCCGCTCGGCGATTCTCGACCATCTCCTGAGCGATTTTACGGATCGCGACGCCTTTCGGTTTCTCTGTCGAAACGCTGCTGTTCATGAATTCAAAGGATTGTCCCTTGCGACCCTGATCGTGTGGAAAAACGCGAACGCCTGCGTGCCCGACAACAATCAGCATGTCGGGCGTGACATCGGACATCGGCACGCATCGGGCAGCGCGGGCCTCAAGATCAATCACAATGCCACAATCCATTTCTTGATCATCAACCCCAATCCAGTCTCCATCCAAGCGGACCTCAGTCTGCTGATTCGTGCTGCTGTAGAATCCCTCAGGAAAAGCGCCCTCCATATCACAAGCCTCAAGTCGAGCGTCCTGCATGTCGGTAGGCACCGCACCATGGTCGCGAATAGCTCCGAGGATATCGTCCAGTACCTTTGGCGAGTCGGCCATGATGTCGATCAGGGCATAGCTTGGATCATTTCTCTGCTGACCTATCGCAATGTCTTTGATGCGGAATTGTCCACCAGAGGTCGTTACACGATCCAGTATTTTTGGTAACAACAAGCTGTCGATAATGTGCCCTCGCACTTCCACTTCCTCGACCGACTGTTTCGGTGGGGTATCCTTTGATTCCATGACGACATAATTCCTTCTGCTCTCACCAATACAATGAAGGGCTTTAAGTTACTGCACTAAGGGCTTTAGTTTAATCAATTGGAAATTCCGCAGAGCAGCTGAGGTATTCCAGCTGGCAATGCCCAACGGCCGCAGCGGGGTCTGTTCCCACCAGATGTCAAACGTGTGATCCTTAATCGGCACCTCAAACATTTGTTTCTTGTCGATCCAACCGAGGATTTTGCCCTCGGCAACACGAAGTCGGATTTTATACCATCGGTCATTTTCAAATTCCATGTATTGGGTCGTACTGTTTTCGATCGCGCTGAGCCCGTCTACGTTCGAAAGTCCGACGGCTGTCCCTCCCCAGCCGCCAACGATCCATGAACAATAATCCTGTCTCACCGGGAAGGTCAATCCATAAAAGAAGTCGGATCCACCGGTCCGTTTCGCTTCGCAATGGATTTCATATTCGATCTTTGGCACCCCTCGCTTAAATCGAATTCCGGTTGCTGGGCTGCCCTCGGCAAGGTGTAATTCGTTATTGTCTATTGATACTTTGCCGTGATCGTCGAACATCCCCTCCTGGGGGATATCCCAATCGCGAAGAGTCAGCTTGTTCCCGCGCGCTTTTTTCGGAGCCAAATCTTTGGGCGGTGCCTCCTCGCCGCGGCTCACAACCGTCACGATTATCAGCGAAAGTGTCACCGCAGCGACCAGAAGCACAGGGGCACTTGGGGATTGAGCGACAGGGATTTTCTCGGGCATGGCAGCAATCGGCGGTCTTAAGCTTCTGT
>DLCF01000081.1:0-5652 GCA_002480485.1 Planctomycetaceae bacterium UBA7805 | reverse complement strand
AGGGGTACACAAAGGGTCGGTCGCTAGTCGATGCGGCCCGATTAGGTGGGAAGAAGCGAAGCTGTACGGCTCATGAAGGCCGGATTCCGATCGCATTGGAAACAGAAAAGCACATGTGATAGCGGGAGAATTGTCAGACGTGACAAACCAGGATCAAAAATCGTTCGAAGAAGATTGCACGGATCAGGAAAGCCAGCAAGATCACTGGGGTGGCTTGGCGTCGGAGTTGGGTGCAGAGTTACCCACTGAGACCCATGATCCTGAGGTGAAAACCGCGTCAGATGATTTGCCAGTTGCCTTCGACGCCGTTCCTTCGAACGCAAAAATGCCCAAGGCAACCGCAGGAGACTGGGGGGGATTGGCAGAATCGCTTGGAGTTACGACGGATGAAACTGGGAATGATTCGGCTAGCGAAAAATCGGTTGCCGATGAGGAAAAACAAAGCAAGACATCTGGACGTCGCCGCCGAAGAGGTCGGCGTGGTGGTCGCGGGCGACGTCACGAGCAAACCGCAGAGGAAGGTTCGGCTTCGGAAGCGGTAGCCGAGGGTGCCGAGATTGCAGCTCTTGGAGCTGATGTCGAGGCGATTGAGTCGGTCGTAGAATTTACCGTAGACGTTGAATCGGTTGAAATCGAGACGGGAGACCAAATCACCGATGTCTCGGATGACGAATCCGGAGAAGAGGTGGCCGATTCGAAGTCCACAGGCGACGGTTCGCGACCACGTCGTCGTCGCCGTCGTGGTGGTCGACGCTCGCGAGGTCGCAGGAATGAGAATGCCGAAAGTGAAGAGAAGCCTGTCAGCAGCGAGGGTGCCGACTCCGAAGATGCAGAGGATTCCGAATCAGACAATGCGGGTGCGGATGATCTGGGTGAGATCGACGATCGGTCGGGTCATCGTGGTGGGCGACACCGTAATATCGTGACCTGGAACGAGTGCATCGGTGTGATTGTTTCGACCAATCTGGAGTCCCGTACAAAGAACAATGGTAATGGAGACGGGCGAGGGGGTCGTGCTCAAGGTCGTGGAAAAAGCAGCGGTGGCGGCAAAGGTCGAGCGCGGCGTGGACGAGGGGGCAGTCAGAATCGGGGAGGCGATGCCTCCTCGACCCGTGGCGGTCGCGGTCGGGGTCGCTCGCGGAAAAAAGAGGACGGCGGGAAGCCGAGCGAGAATCAGGCGGCGGCCAATCAAACGGCGGAAAAAAGTAGCGGCGGAGGCGAAACCGAAGCAGCAAGTAGTAGCGAAAGCTGAATTTCGGTTACCGACTGGCCTAGCCAGGTCGCATGCTCTGCCGCGAACCCACCAATGGATCTAAGAGGGCCTCCTGCAACGTGGTGCAGTACGACCTTCTGTCGTAAATAAATTACCGCATGGCAATTTCACGCGCTAGCGGGCGAAGCACGTTGTCCATAACGTGATTTTCAATCATTTCCTCGCAAGTTCGATTCAGGCGGAATAGTGAATCGATATAGGTCGATTCCGGATCGAGGCTGCCGTATTGTCTAGCGGTAACGTAAACACTTAATTGTTCTTCGGGAAATTCACCGGTTCGTACCTGAAACGCATTAGTGCGGGTTTCTATATTCATGCGACACTGCATGCGGCAGTCTTCGTCAAGGGCGAGTGTGAGCGATGGTTCATAGTTTATCACTTGGCCGCCCATTTGTTCGGCCATGTTCTCAAGTGGGGCACTGATTCCCAGCGCGTCGGCGACCAGTCCGTTGTGGTTGCCACGATAGGTAAAGTCGAATCCGAAGAGTAAGTCGAGCGCTTCGCAGTCGAGAGTACTGACAGAAAGCATGTATGGTGCAAGATCAAGGATCAGTCGATGCTGCGCGAGCGCATCATCTAGCGAGGAGGGATTCACAAATCCTGAGCAGATTCGTCGTTGGTCGACCGTCACCCAACGGTAATGTCCTTGTCCTTTATCCTCTTCCAGCACAAAGTCTCCTTTATCGCGACAATAAAAGTTACGCATCGAAGGGTACTGTTTCTGGATCCTCCCGAAAAAGTCGAGAATCGACTCCCGATTGCTCGGTAAAAGCATCTCGGTATTGAGGGTCATGTTGACGTAAAAATCGTCGCCGAATGAGCCGAAGGGATTCATGACGGAACTTCCTATGATGTGAGTCAGGGAGCTCGTTGGTCGTCAACCAACGGGTGATCTTCTTGGTGACCACGGCAGGACAAGGTAGAATCTTTCCGCCACACCTGCAAGCTTATCAAGAAACAGTTTTCCATGCCAGTAGATTGCCAAAAGCTTTTTATTCTGGACACCTCTCTCGGGTTTTTGGGTCTTGTTTTTCAGGGATCAACGATTGTTCATCTCTCGTTGGGCTATCCGACGCGGCCCTTGTTACTCGATGCAATCTGTGGCACCACCCGGGAGGGGCCCGATAGATTTGTTGTGCAGCAAAACCTTCCAAAACAGCGATCGATTCGCAGGCTCATCGACCGTATGCATCGATATACGGAAGGGGAGATTGAAGAGTTTTTTGATGTCGATTTGGATCTATCGGGGCTCTCATCGTTTCAACGTCGCGTGGTTGCGATGTGCCGCCGGATTCCATACGGAGCAACGGCGACTTATGCGGAGGTTGCCGGGCGGGCCGGGTCACCGAGAGCGGCCCGTAGCGTTGGCACAGTAATGGCAAAAAATCGCGTTCCGCTGCTAGTGCCATGCCATCGGGTCGTGGCGACTGGAAACCGTCTGGGTGGGTTTTCGGCACAGGGTGGCAAGGCATTAAAATATCGGCTACTGGCGATGGAGGCCGCGGCCCGTGGCGTGCCGCTGCTGATCGGTGATTAGAAGCTGCCAGCGGTGGGGACTAACGCGTGCAGGATAGAAAAATGTGCAGCGGGCGAGTATCCTCTCGGTCAGTGTCAATTAAGGTTCTCGGGAAAAGAAATATGCTTCAGCGCGTCAGTTGTTACTTTGGTTTGTTGCTGCCTGTTCTCGGTGTTCTGTGTGCGCTATGTGTTGTCCAGCCGCTTACTGCGGAAGAGTCGCAGCATCAAACAGCCCAAAAATCTCCTCCGCCAAACATTGTGTTTGCTATTGCCGACGATTGGGGTTGGCCGCATGCCGGCAGTTATGGCGACCGGGTCGTACAAACGCCCAACTTCGACCGCGTGGCCACACGTGGCGTGCTGTTTACCCATGCGTACGTCTCCTCGCCGTCCTGCACGCCAAGTCGCAGCGCGATCATCACGGGCCAAGATTTTTTCCGTCTCGGTGCTGCCGCGAACCTGCATAGCGACTGGCCAACCGATCGCCACGGGGAGTATCCCGCCATCCTGCAAAAAAATGGATATTTTGTCGGCACTTATCGCAAGAGTTGGGGACCCGGTAACGGGCAGCCAGCCGGACAGGCTTATAAGAGTGTCGATTCCTTCTTTGCGCGTCGGCCCGAGGGCAAGCCCTTCTGCTTCTGGTTTGGTGCCTCTGATCCGCACCGCGACTACGAGGCTGGCACTGGTAAAGCGCGTGGCATGGATTTAGATGCGGTGCACCTGTTCGGTCACTTTCCTGACCACGAGACGGTTCGCTCGGATGTGGCTGATTACTATTATGAGGTCGAGCGCTTTGATCGCGAGTTGGGCGAACTGCTCGACCGGCTTGCGAAGATGGGTGAGCTTGAAAACACGCTCGTTGTCGTGACTGGAGATCACGGTATGCCGTTTCCCCGCTGCAAAGCCAATCTCTACGACAGCGGCGTGCATGTGCCGCTGGCCATCAGTTGGCCCGCGAGGGTGCCCGCGGGCCGCGTGATCGATGATTTTGTTTGCCTGACTGACATCGCGCCAACATTTTTAGCCGCTGCCGGTTTGAGTCGTGTGCCGGAGATGACTGGTCGCTCGTTGTTGCCGCTGCTCGAGTCAACGAAGTCGGGCTGGGTCGAACGGCGACGCGATCATGTGGTGGTGGGCCGCGAGCGGCATGTCCCGGCCCAAGAATCGGGCAATCCGGGTGGCTATCCGGCTCGCGCGCTGCGAACGAAAGATTATCTGTATATCCGCAACTTTGCCCCCGACCGTTGGCCGGCCGGCACGCCCGACCATACGGCGGCCTACGTCGACAACGGTTGGCTCGGAGACTGCGACAACTCGCCAACCAAAACCTATCTCTGGCAGCACCGCGATGACGCGGCCGTTAAAGCACGGTTTGACCTCTGTTTTGCCAAGCGTCCAGCCGATGAGTTGTATGATTTGAAGCGCGATCCCGAGCAGCTTCACAATCTGGCGGCCGATCCGGCCTACGCGGATGAGAGAAAGCGGCTCGCGGCCGAGCTTGAGGCAGAGCTCGTTGCCCGCCGCGATCCCCGTGCCCTCGGCGGTGCCGAGGCGTTCGACAAATTTCCGTACCACGGTGGCAGCCCGCGGTGGCCGTTTCGTTAACGGCTCTGTTTGCGTTTTTCGATTGCCCGAAACAGAAATTGATGATCGCGCGTAAAAAGTTGCAGATAGCTGAGGGAGACCACTCCCACCGTGCCGAGTGCCGTCGCTGAGGCAACCAGAAATATGATCATGATCTGATATTTCACAGATTCGATGGGTGAAGTGCCTGAGAGCAATTGCCCGGTCATCATCCCGGGCAGGCTCACCAAGCCCACAACCATCATCGAGTTGACGATCGGGGTCATTCCAAGGCGGATCGATTGGCGCAAGATTGGCAAGGCGGCCTCATACCGTGTTGCTCCGAGGGAAAGTGCCGTATCGATCTCGCCACGTCGCTGCGAAAGTTCGTTGGTGAGCGTGCTGAGTCCGACCGAGATGCCGTTGAGCGTGTTGCCGAGCACCATGCCCATCAGGGGGATCGCATACTGCGGTTGGTACCAATGTTCGATTCCATGCAGCACAACCAGTAACGCGTAGGCCGTGATCATCCAACTGCTGAGGCCCATGGAGAGCAGGGTCGAGGTCCACATGCCGGCGAAGTGGCGATCATTGCGTGCGCCGGCCGTATAGCCCGCCACTAGAGTCATCACAACGAGCATGACGATCACGACATACCAGCGTTCCACCGTAAAGACCCACTCGAGCACCTGCCCGACCAGCAGCAGTTGCACGATGGTTCGGATGCTTGCCAGCATTAGTGAACGCTCCATGCGGAGGCGGAGTACAACCGAGACAATGCCGTTGATTAAAATCAGGGCGGCAGCGGCGGCAACATCCCAGTAAGAGAGGGCGTGATAACTCACGGTCTGTCCTCCCGCACACGGCCGGCTTCGATTTCGATGGTTCGCTGTGCGACCCGCTCGCATTGCGCCTGATCGTGGCTCACCCAGACGGCCGAGCGGACATTATCTTCTTGCTGCCACGTCTGCACCAACTGTTCAGCTACGCGGGCCGTTTCAGCATCGAGGGCAGAAGTGGCTTCATCGAGTAGCAGCACCGAAGGGTTCACTGCCAGTGCGCGGAGCAGGGCGGTGATCTGTTTTTCGCCGCCCGAGAGATCAGAGGTGCGTTTCGTTAAAAAGGTTTTATCGCGAGCGAGCTGTTGCAAGTGGCCGAGTGTAGGTGCAGGATCATACAAACGTTGCTTGCGACTTTGGTAAAAAAAGGGCCGGCGGATTGCTTCGTCGACGGTTTCTTCGACCACGACCGCTTGTTGGGGCAGGTAGACCACTTGCCGGCGATAGTCGGGCACG
>DLCF01000033.1 GCA_002480485.1 Planctomycetaceae bacterium UBA7805 | reverse complement strand
TGGTAATGCACTCCTGAGACATGGCCGAAACTTGCGATTCCACTGGCAATCAGATCACTGCCCCGCCAGAGGTGATCGCGATAGCTAAATTGGACCTGTTTCGGATCACGTACTAGTGTGTATCCACTCGATACTGCATATCCGGCCGACTCCAGGGTCTCGAAAGCCTCGGCAACCCATTTTCGTTTTTGCGCCCAATCGGCAATACCGACATGTGCACCTGAGTCGACCATGTCCTTGGAATACACCGTATTGAAAGGTAGTTCCATCTGATAAATCGTCACGCTATCTGGAGCGAAAGCTAGTGTCTTTTCAATGCATCGGGTCCAATTTTCGGAGGTCTCGCCGACCATTCCGGCAATCAGATCAACATTAACGCTTTTAAAGCCAGCCGTTTCAATCCAATCCCAAGCACGATAAACCTCTTTCGCCAGATGCGCACGCCCGTTTTCTTTCAGTATTCGATCACTGAAATTTTCAACCCCCAGGCTTAGTCGCGTAACGCCCAAATCCTTGAGTGTTTGAACCTTGGATGCGGCCAACGTTCCCGGTTCGCATTCGAAGGTAACCTCCTCGGCTCGCTCCCAGCCAATGTGTTCCCGCAACCGCTCCACCAAATTCGTAAGTTGTCTGCTGCTGAGCACCGAAGGTGTGCCGCCGCCAAAATATACAAACCGAAATGGTCGCTGCTGTATGACCGGGAGAGTGCTTAGAATTTGAATTTCACGACAGAGCGCCGCGAGATAAGTCTCTATTTCACGACTGCTTTTTTCCGTGAAAACTTTGAAGTAGCAAAATTTACACCGTTTCCTGCAGAAGGGAATATGCAGATAGAGACCAAGGGGCGAATCGGTCGGTGGCTGTTGCAGGGCCATTTCTACCTCACCGACTAGTTCCCTACTCCACTGCGAGAAGGGAGGATAGTTGGAAATGAAGTAGCTACCCACTTCTGTTTTTGTGCTTTCAGTTGCCATCGACTACTTTTCCGCGTTCAGGTTGTCGTGAACCTGCTACGCTTCCTTTTTGCCGAAACAGTAGAGGACTCCATCGTCGTTGCCGATTACCAAGCGGCCGTCCGCAACTGCCGGCGAGGCAGTAAAAGCACCGCCACTATCGTACGACCATACCAGATCACCGCTTTCCAAATCGAGGCCGTAAAGCCGGCCATCTGTGGAACCGACGAAAACTCTATTTCCTGCAATGACCGGTGAACTATCCACGCGACCTTTGGTTCGGAATGACCACCGGCTTGTGCCTGTACGTCGGTCAATTTTTTCAACAAGTTGATTGCGCCCACCGATTACTACCGCATCGGTCGTGACGGCCGGGCTTGAACGATAAGAAATTTTCCGTCGCGGGTTCTGATAAGTCCAAAGAATTTTTTTCTTTTGCCAGTCCACCCCGAATAACTTGGCTCCCTCCGTTCCAAAATAAACATCCGCTCCGTAGACAGCCGGTGTTGACAAGGTCGGGTTTCCGATTTCGATTGTTTCCAACGGGGTACCGGTGACGACATCGATCACATGCAGTTGACCATCGCAACCGCAAATGAATGTATGTTTGCCTTCCAGGGTCGGTGCACATTGGATGCCACCACTTGCCTCGATGGTGTACTGCCAAAGAATCTTCCCATCTGCGAGATTCAATCGATACAAGGTACCGTTCTGCGAACCTATCAAAACGCTTTGCTGGAAAAAGTTGGGACTGGAATTGATCTCTGCATCGGTTCTCTGTTCCCAAATCGTATCTCCATTTTTCGCGTCCATGCAATGGATTACACCGTCGCTATCGCCAACAACTACCCGCCCGTCTTGCACGGCTGCGGAACCAAGGAACCCGAGTTCCACTTCACGGCTCCAAATTTCTTTTCCGGTTTTCAGATCAATGGCATAAAATTTTGCTTCGGCATCTCCGATGAAAATAATCCCTCTCGCGATGACGGCGGTGGCCGCGAAAAACGCATCATCCGTACGAAAGCTCCACAGCAGTTCCAGATTTTTCGGAAGTGCAGCAGTGGCCACTCCGGTGCCCGCGGAGTTACCGCGAAAGAGCGGCCATCGGGATGGTTCTTCTGCATACAGGCAGGGTGCCAGAACACTGCAGAGACCAATCATCAGTCGAGTGCAGATACGCGCGATATGCGATGAACAAATCCAATCCATGCAAGGATTCTCAGAAGGCGGCAAGGTAGATCTGGAGCAAGTGCTTACTCTCCACTTTACGTGGGTTGAAACCCGCCGTCCACTGCTTAGCGGCCAAATCGGCTAATTCAGTGAGGCTGGATTTTTCGACACCCAGTGATTGCAGCCGCGTCTCAAGTTGGGCCATCCGTAACCAATCTGAGATTAAAGATGCCAAGCCATTGCCACCCGGTGTTTCCTCCGCCACCGGAGAGTCCACCATTGAGAGTAGCTCGTCGTAAGCACTCTCAACCTCAGCAACTTCCGCATTAAATCGCACAACATGCGGCATCATAGCACCAACAGCCTGCCCATGCGTGATGCCGTACTTTGCCGTGAGGGGATTTGCCAGCGCGTGCGCAGCCCCCAACATTGAATTTTCAATCGCCAGTCCGGCGAAGCAAGCGCCCAGTTGCATACCACCACGCGCCTCAATTTCACCGGACTGCGTCAGCACTTGCGAAAAATTTTTCGAAAGCATTCGCCAGGCCTCCCGACTGTAGGTCATGGAAATCTCGGTGCGTTTGGTTGTGACAAACGTTTCGACTGCGTGGGTGATAGCATCGACTCCTGTCAGTGCTGTAACCTGCGGTGGTTGCGTTCTCGTTAACTCAGGATCTAGCAAGGCAAGCCGAAAAGCCGCTCGCCGGTCTCCACAGGCCATTTTTTGCCCTGATTCCGGATGAGATATCAAGGCAAAACTTTGCGTTTCGCTCCCTGTGCCCGACGTGGTTGGAACCGCAATCATCGGCAAAAGTGCGCCGGTCGCTTTCCCAATTCCCCAATAATCCTCCATCTCGCCACCGCAGGAAAAAACAAAGTTAATGCCTTTCGCGCAATCCATGGAACTCCCCCCACCGATGCCGACAATTAATTGCGGCTCCACACATTGGGCTGCCACGACCCCCCGCTCAACATCCTCGGTCGTCGGGTTTTCCCGCACATCATCAAACAGGTGTGGCTCGACTCCGGCACTTTTAAGTGCAGCCATACCCCGCGCTGCATGCCCCGCTGCTACGATGCCCGGATCGCTGACGACCAACGCCCGATGAGCATCATAAGATGCGGCAAATTGACCGAGTTGGTCAATCACGCCATTACCGAAAACAATCCGGGGTTGGGGATGAAGATCGAACGGTTTCATGCGGAGGGTGCGTTAGTAGAGGTTGCTTCAACTGCCGGGCTTACACCTTGCCTCCGAGAGTTTGCCGTTTGCAAGGCCCTTGCCCGATAGAGAAAGTCCACCAGATTACCCTCATGCGGTTGCAGCCAATCGAGTTTGATCGTGCTGACCGGACCGAGGTTTAAGCGATCGATGTGAGTTGCATCGATCAATTGCCGCTGGAACTCGGGATCTTCGGTGATGGCAGATAAGACAAGCGTGCGACCGATCTTTTTTAACATCTCTGCTTGTGGACATTCGACTACCGTCACAAATGGAAACATATACTCTTTTGCGGCAACCGGCCTCTCCGCATCCCGACAGTGAACCACCATCGGACGTAGGTAGGCGTAGCTCGAGTGTTCGACGAGTCGTGGTCCGAACGACTTTGTGCAATCAGTAACTCCGGAATCCTGCAGATCGCTTTCAATCAAATTCCAGGTCCCGGTGGCCATCTGCGGGTTGGTGAATGCCGCTAATTGCGCCTCGCTATCCTCCGGAGGCAGCGGTTCGACCGGCCCTAACCGCTCAGCCAGGGCAGCTGCGATTTCTTTCGTATGGCGAGACGCCCAAATTCCTGACGCGTTGATGCAGCTCCGCCCGCTATTGGCCAACACACTCTGCACCATCAATTCGAGATAATCTTCCCACTGGTCCACAATATCATCCCCGAGGAGGATCTTACTGTAACCGGGACCATGCACCTGCACCCGCGGATTTCCCTCATATTGTTGCACCGTTGCCTCACCGCCGAAAATCATGCAACGCGACGACCCGGCGAGCAAAGCAGCTCCCACATCGGCACCCTCACCTGGGTAGATTGAGAAAACCTCGGGGGGGATACCCGCCTCACAAAATGCAGAAAACATCCGGTATGGGGTCCACGGCTCAAGCCCACCCGGTTTCAGCACTAGGCCCATTTGTAAGGGTATCACGGGGAGCCAAAGCGTATGGACGCCGGGAGAGTTCGAGGGCAATACGAGGCCCAATGCATCGGTCTGAGCCTGATAACTCACGATTACTCCTCGTCCCTCATCACCGAAGCCACGACGAAGAATTTCAAGGTCCAATCCACGTGTTAATGCGTCGAGCACATGCTTAATGTTCTCAAGAACAAAGCAATTTTTTTCCATGTTGCTTCGGCACATATGCTCCGGAAGACCCGTGGTTGCCGACTGCGCGCGGGCGAACTCTACCGGACTCTGCGTGCCATTGCCCATCGGAAGTGTTGCATCGCGAAAAAGCTTTGCTGCCGCGGCGGTGCGGTCAATCAATTCTTGTGTCGAAAATCCAGTCAACGATTGACGCGCTAGATGGGATTTGCTCAGGTCGCGTTTGACGATTCCCGAGCCAGCTTGATCGACCGTGGCAATGGGCTCGCCAGTGATGAAGTGGTGAATCTCTTTTTTTTCATAAGATTCGTATGGTTTTCCCCAGCGGATTACAGGTATTTCAAGCATTTTGTTCACTCTACTCGAGATGGAATGATTTGTTATCGGTCGTGTCTTTCAAAAAAATCGATCCATTAATAGACACCAACCGTAGTTGCCTCGGCCAATTTGTGGAAAGGTCGCACACCACTCACACCATCCCACGGATAAAGAGGACATGGCGCTTCCCGCTCGCCCTCATCGCGTTCCAGAAAACCTGGGACGAAGAACTCTTTAGTGAGTGTTGTGAGTCGCACTCTGCCGGTTGCACCATATTCCACCAACTGGTCCGGATTGTCAGGGTCAATAACCTCAAGCACGGCACGGGGTTGGGGGGCATAATAAGCGATTTTGTATCCATCATCAGCCACCACCGGACGACTGCAGGCCAAACCCATCAGAGTGTTTCCATAAGTCGGGGTCATATAAACACCACCCTCAGATGCCGGTCCGCCCAGCAATTCTTCAGTCGCGAAGCGTGTCCATTGGGGTGTGAATTCGGTACCACCCGAAAAAATGCCCGTGATTCCCACTTCAGCGATACTGCTTCCCCGATCCTCAAGGGCCAAGGCCAGTGCCTCTAGTAACTTTGGTGTTGCGAATAAGCAACGGATTTCATGACCCGAATCTAGGATGGTCAGGGCCTGTTGGATACAGTGTGCTTTGTACGCCTCAAGATGCTCCATCCAACCCTTTTTGATCAACTTTATCACCCAGCGGGGATCGAGGTCGATGCAAAAGCAGATGCCTCCGCGAAACTGGCAAAGGTGCTCGACGGCAAGTCGTAATCTTCGTGGTCCAGAAGGTCCCAGCATCAGCCAATTACTGCCGGGCGGGAAATATTCATCTGGAATCGTTTGACTAAAGAGTTCGTAATCAATGCGGAAATCATCGATTACGATCCGTGATTTGGGCGTCCCTGTAGTCCCCCCGGTTTCAAACACGTAAATAGGCGATTCAGCATATGCACGCGGCACCCAGCGACGCATTGGTCCACCCCGCAAATCTTCGTCATCGAACGGAGGAAAACGTTTTAAATCGGTAAATGACTGAATGTCTTTGAGGGGGTCAAAATCAAAGCTTTTTGCCCGATCGAGCCAATAAGGACAACCTGTGTCAGGGTCAAAATGCCACTGCACGATCTCACGCACGTGAGCATCCAAAACTGCTTGGGCATCGGCCACAGGACCGCTCATATCTACCATCTCGGTTTCACCTCCACTCACGGATCACCCTCTGGATTCTGGACAAGAAACAAGCAATCGCTAGATGTCGCTGCCGCTGGGACATGCCAGCTCGCGACATTGAAGACACAGAGTAAGATAGGCCTCTTCGGGCAAAAAGTCGAGGGTTCACATAGCGGGACAAAAAGTGCGGAGTGACTCTGGCCGCCCAATTGAATTGAAATTTTGGCCCTCGCCGCGGCTCGTAGTCAATCGTGCCGCGGAGGATCTGTCCCGCCTTGGCTTAGCTGCGAAAGCATCTGCAGTACTCCGTTCAAATGCGCAAGCCGCGGACCGAATCGGTCGACGAATTCGTTAAACACAAATTCCCCCTCCTCCATCGCTTCGGAGTTTTCTTCCACCTCTTGGGTGAGATTTTGAAGGAACTCTGCTTGAACGCGTGCCAGTGATTCGGCTGCATGACGGCAACTCTGGGCGAGGCCCGGATTCGCTTGACGCCATTTTTGCAACTCATCTCCTCGTTGCCGCTGATTGGCTAGGGCGCTGGCCGCAATGTCTTCCAATAGGTCGTTATTTCGATCCAGGGCAGAGAGAATCTGATGAAGCAGGTCGATTTGCTCGCTCTCGTGCTCCCGGGTCTCTGATGCGTTGTCGCCCTGAGTGCCGGCTGTGATGTCAATTTGCGAGAAAAGTTGTGAAGCCTGCTGAGGATCGCGAGACATGGGGCGGTTTCTCCTCCAGTTTATGCAGCAGATCGCGACAGTAAGCGACGAGCTACGGATTGGTGGGCCGCCAAATCGCCACAACGCGGGGCAAGAGACAGACTCCAAATCAGGTGTCCCGATTCTAACGCGCCTCGGCGGTCATGTCGAGCAGCGGCGATTGTTTTACAGGTCGCCCTATTTTAGAAGACGATCAGCGAGCACTGATTCGGGGCTCAAGTCTAGACCGTATCCCACCCGATACTGACAGGTGGAGCATCCGGAAGTGAGGGTGAGCCAGCGTGCAACGTGACCCGCGGAGCCGTTCGATGAAGACATCCAACCCCATGGAAAAAAATAGGTTAGGTTTTTTAACCATTGCCTCAGATAGCTCTCAGGCCCGCCTCGGAGGGCTGCTGCTGGTCAATGCTAGCGGACGTCCTCTGGAGTTCCATTGCACGGCGGCAGTCAAACCGAATCGAGCCCAAGAAATACTTTACGGACCGACTCTCGGGCAGTATCTGTGTGGAGAGCAAATCGGTATGGCACTCTGCAACGCACTTAAACATCGTCCTGCAATTCTACTGACCGATATAAAGGATGTACTTGCACTGAGGCCTCTTGTGGATTTTCCGTTACTTCTGGTGGTAACAGAGCAAAACAAACGTCAAGATTTTTCGGGATTGCTTGTTAAATCCCATCTGGGCACGCGTAAAGTTTGCGTGCATTGTGACTACGAGCAGGACCTTGCCAAAGGTAAAGCGATGCTTGAAATATCCGCCGAGAATCTGGATCTCCAAGAGCCTTTTGGCCGCATCGCCGAGGCAATCTCCGAAGCGCAAGGCGGATCGCGCAAACAGCGGGTTGCCTAAGGTCAGATCATTTTAGGAGTCCGTCGCGATTTTACGGTGGGTTGATCGATGTCCGTGAGCCAACACAGTGAGAGCGAATCCAATTCGGGAAGAATTTCCACCACGCCGATCGATCTGGCGATGCCCGTTACGCTCTTCAGTTCTGGTTGGCAGACAGCGTTGCATCGCTCACCAAAAATTGATGTGAAGTCGTGTCCTATCGAGGGACCCTTTCCCGGTGTTATTTCATTCGAGTTGCGTGACAAGCTCCCCGCGGTTCATCGGTTTGTATTTGCAGATGAACAAGGTACGCTCGATTTGGCACTGTCGCCACGTGGCCATGGCAGCAAAAATTCCCGCCGCAGTACGGGCCGGATGGAACGGAATAAAAACCAACCGGCAACGCGGATTAAGCCGCCGGCTCATACGGTCAAGCTTGAGGAGCGATTGTGGTATTTATTGCAGCCCTCCTTGGAGGAACTGCTTACCGAGGCGTCCCTGCAACTGCCATTTGATCCCTTCCCCTATCAAATAGCGGGAATCGCTTTTCTGTTTCCCCGCTATGCGGCCGTGCTGGCCGATGAAATGGGTCTGGGCAAAACAATGCAAGCAATCACGTCGGTCCGCCTGTTGCTTCACGCGGGGCAAATTCGGCGTGTCCTCCTCATTTGCCCGAAACCTCTCGTTACGAATTGGCAGCGGGAGTTTTCGGTGTGGGCTCCTGAAATTCCTCTGAATGTAATTTCGGGAAATGCGGAGCAGCGCGCCTGGAAATGGAATCGGCCTGATGCAATTCTAACGCTGGCAAACTACGAATTGATCCAGCGTGATCATCGTTTGCTTCGCGAGACGAACCGTCCCTATGATCTGGTTTTGTTAGATGAAGCACAACGGATTAAAAATCGGAAAGGCGCGACTGCCTCTGCAGTTCGAGCGATTCCAAGATTACGGAGCTGGGCGTTGACGGGCACTCCCGTCGAAAATAGTGTGGAGGATTTAGTCGGTATATTTGAATTCGTTGCACCCGGCCAGCTGGACGAGCAAATGCGGGCTAGCCAGATGGCAAAACGAGTCTCGGATTACGTATTGCGTCGCACCAAAGATAAGGTTTTGACTGATTTACCACCCAAGCTGGTACGCAACGCTGTGATCGATCTAACGCCGGCTCAACGTGAAAGCTATCGCCTGGTTGAGGAGGAAGGGACAGTTCGCCTGAGCCGGTTAGGATCTCAGGCGAGCGTAACGCATGTGTTTGAGTTGATTTTGCGACTCAAACAGATTTGCAACTTTGATCCTGTGACCGATGAAAGTGCAAAAGCGGATCATCTCCTTGCGAAGCTTGAAGAAATCGCGGCAAGCGGCAAAAAGGCGATTGTATTTAGCCAGTATGTTGCCAGTCTGGAGAGGTTAGCTCTGCGACTTCGGTCGTTCGGCTCGGTGCAATATCACGGAAAGATTCGACCGCGTATCCGTGAGCAAGTGCTGCAACAATTCCGTGAGGATCCGCACACGCATGTCATCCTGATGAGTTACGGCGCGGGAAGCGTCGGCTTGAATCTCCAAGTTGCCGAATATGTCTTTTTGTTTGATCGTTGGTGGAATCCCGCGATCGAGGATCAGGCGATTAATCGTGCGCATCGTATTGGTGCTGCCGGACCGGTCACCGTGACTCGATTCCTTGCCCAGGCAACTATTGAAGAACGCATCGACGAGATTTTGGAGCAGAAGCGCGAAATATTTGAAGCCATTTTTTCTTCGCAGGGCTCAATTCCTCAAAATATGGGATTCTCCCAAAAAGAGATTTTCGGTCTATTCAATCTACATTCGCCGCAAGGCCCGATCTCTGGTGCGGCCTGACGGGTTAATTCCTCCCATGAGTGAGATAGTCTAAAAGCCGAGCGGCAGTGCAGCACACGCCTCAGGCCCGCTTATCCCGGGCCAGCTTTCTCAATAAAATAAAAATAAGCAAAGGCCGGATGAGTCCGAGTAATCGGATTGCATGTGGCACGAGTCTCTCTTTTAGCGTGTCGCGTCAATGCATTGCGTGCCGTTTGAACTACTTGCTCCCTGATAGATCGTCAATGACCGCATTTGATTATCATTATGATGTGCTTGTCGTGGGTGCTGGTCACGCCGGTACTGAGGCAGCCCTGGCCGCTGCCCGCCTCGGGGCCCGCTGTTGTCTGCTGACGACCAATGTCGATACGGTTGCACAGATGAGCTGCAATCCAGCGATCGGCGGTGTTGCCAAGGGCCAAATCGTGCGCGAAATCGATGCCCTGGGCGGTGTAATGGGTCAAGCGATTGATGCAACCGGCATCCAGTTCCGCTTGCTCAACCGACGCAAGGGGCCTGCCATGCACAGTCCTCGCGCGCAGGCTGATAAAAAAGCCTATCAACAATTTGTGAAGCTACAGGTTGAGCAACAGGAAAATCTCGATCTCCGGCAGGAGATTGTCACCGATTTATTGGTAGGAACAGAGAACGGCAAGCCATTTATTCGTGGGTTATCGGTGGCCGGTGGTGCGTGCTACCGCGCACCTGCCGTGCTGCTCACCACGGGAACGTTTTTGCGGGCACAGATGCATACCGGGGAGGCACAATCCGCTGGCGGTCGGGCAGGGGAGGGCACCAGCAGCGGCATTAGCGGCGCACTTTTGCGTCTCGGTTTTCGTACGAGTAGATTTAAAACCGGGACGCCGCCTCGACTCAATGGACGAACGATTGACTTCGCCGCAACGGAGCTTCAGCCGGGTGATCCGGAGCCGCAGCCTTTTTCGTTTCTCACCGGAAACTTAGCGGTTGAACAACTTCCCTGTTACATTACCTACACGAACGCTGAGGTCCACAAGCTGATTCGCGAAAACTTGCATCGCGCTCCGATGTATTCGGGAAAAATTCAGGGAAGTGGTCCGCGTTACTGCCCGTCGATTGAGGATAAAGTGGTTCGATTTGCAGATAAAGACCGCCACCAGTTGTTCCTTGAGCCGGAGGGCCGCTTAACTCGAGAAATTTATGTCAATGGAATTTCAACGAGTTTGCCACGGGATGTGCAGGACGCTATGTTTCGGATGATTCCCGGTCTGCAAAACGCTCAAATTATGCGCTACGGTTACGCCGTGGAGTATGATTTTTGTCCACCCGAGCAATTACGATCGACCTTGGAGACGCGGAAGGTGCGGGGACTCTACTTTGCCGGCCAAATCAACGGGACGACTGGCTATGAGGAGGCAGCAGCACAGGGGCTGTGGGCGGGTGCAAACGCTGCACTGAAACTTGAGGGACGTGATCCGATGCTTCTATCCCGTGATGAGAGTTATATCGGGGTCCTGGTCGATGATCTGGTCACCTGCGGCGTCGATGAACCTTATCGCATGTTCACCAGTCGTGCTGAGTATCGCCTGTTACTGCGGCAGGATAATGCAGACCGTCGTTTGACACCCTTGGCCTATGCCCATGGATTGGTGGATCGGAAGCGGTATGAGCGGGTCCGGGTGAAGGAGGAGTCAATCGATCAAGTGAAGGCGATTTTGCTGAGGCACGAGGCGGATGGAGATTCGTTGGAAAAAATACTTCGCCGCGCTCAAACGACCTGGGAGGAAGTGGTAGCGAGGCATCCACCTCTCGCTGGGGTTGATCAGGATATTGCCCGGCAAGTGGAGTATGATGTGAAATACGCCCCCTACGTTGAACGACAAACGGTGGAGGTGGCGCGGCAAAAGCGGCTCTCTCAAAAAGGTATCCCGGATGATTTCGACTACGCGAGTATCGGATCGCTCCGAAATGAAGCCAAGGAAAAACTGGCGATGCTTCGACCGGGAAGTCTGGCGCAGGCGGGTCGTATCAGTGGTATTACACCGGCCGACGTCGCTTTGCTCATGGTGCATCTGGACGGTCGCAAATCTTGATCCCTCGGTCGAGGTGTCGCCGGTTGATTGATGCAGTACGCACGCATTGATCAACGAGAATTTTCGCACAACTTGCTGCAGAGACTCGAATCCATCAACGGTCGTTGTTGATAGCATGGAGGTTCTACATGCGGCGATATTGGATAGGAAAAGCGAAATAGTTTTCGAGGCTGGGTGGGATAGATTGACATTGACGGATTATAGTGGGCCGCTACAATCTGGGCAGAGTGGCAGAAATGGAAAGTTTTGCCCGTTTGATGAGTTCTTCACTCAGAGGGCTCAGAAAGTTACCTGGAACCTTTAGGTCACTTTTCATTTCTTGTGAGATATGGAGGTTCATGACCATCGGGAGCGTCACGGAGGGCTAGGGGTCCTGGTGGTTTTATTCAAGATACAAAATTCAGCCCATTGTCTCGCCCTTAAAGCTTAATTCGCTAGGAAGGTAGTTCAACGAAAATGAAAACGGTTTTCACAACGGGAGAGGCGGCAAAAATCTGTAAGGTGAGTCAGCAGACAGTGATTCGCTGTTTTGACTCCGGGCAATTGAAAGGATTTCGAGTTCCCGGTAGCCGGTTCCGAAGGATTCCGCGTGAGCATCTCTTCGCATTCATGCGTGAAAACGGGATTCCAACCGATGCCTTGGAGAGCGGCAAGCGAAAAATTCTTGTGGTTGACGACGACGTCGAGTTGGTTGAACTGATCACCGATGTGCTGGAGCGAGACGGACGATTTGAGGTCCGCAGTGTAAACAACGGATTCGATGCCGGGATGATGGTAAAAGACTACAAACCGGATCTGATTGTGTTGGATGTCATGCTTCCTGACATTAATGGCAAAGAAGTTTGCCAGCGAGTCCGAAGCGATAAAGCGATGGACAGCGTACAGATCATCTGCATTTCGGGCATGGTTGAAGAGGATAAGGTGGATGGTCTCCGTCAGGCAGGAGCCAACGACTTCATGCGGAAACCGTTCGAGGTTGATCGACTGATTGAGCGTATTTGTCAGTTGCTTGAAATCGAAAGCGGCGCCCCCACGTAGACGATTTCCACAAAGACGGCACAAAAGGCAAAACGCGTTAACACGACACGACAAGGGTGATTTGAATTTTACAGTCACCAATGCGGTTCGTGCAGTGATAACGCAAAGTCGGTTGCCAGAAGGCCGGGTGTTCGATGCAATTTTTGCGTTGTTTCTCTGCTCCGCTTACGGCTGCCAAGTTACCATTGATTCACCGAACAGCCGATGCGCTTTTCGATGTGCTGCTTGCTCCGACATGCGATCAGCGATCAGAGCGATTGATTGACGCACTTCAAAAAAGTCCTCCGCTCGCGATTTGGATGCTCGATCGATGCCTGCTCAAAGGCATTACATTGGAAGTGCCGACGCTGAGTGGAATGGTTAACCATGTCGTCGAGGATTTGGCTCAATCGCTGATCGATTCACTCAACGAACCGGTCGGTAATACGATGTATGGGGAAGTGGAGACCGCAGAGACAGTAGCAGTAGCTGTCGCGGCCATACGTGACGCGGTGGAGGTATCCCGAAGGGCCGTTCTCTGGCTGAAGACGAAATCCGGCTCATTGGAAACAGTCACCGAGGCGCATGATCATCATCAGGAAGTCATAGAAGTGGCTCGGTGCCTCGGGCTACTGTGCACTATGGATGCCTTCGCGCAAACCGATGCTTCTGCAAACCTGTGGCTCTCCAGAGAAAAGATAGATGTCATGCAAGGCTTGGGTTCAAAGTTTGAGCCTTTCCTAAGTTCCCGAAATCATACGGCGGTTACTGCCGCTGTTGAGGCGATCTATCATGGGTTGGCGGATTGGAAGATGGAGCGGATCGGGACCGCTGATCCGGATGAGGCACTTACGGCTTTCCAACGTGAATGGGCCAATGGTAGTGCCGCTTCCGACCGGCTTCGTCAGCTCACAAAATCGCTTTGCAGATTGGATAGTTTGGAACGAGATTTTTCGGCGGCGCTTGAGGAGTCAAAGCTTCAAGCAATGTATAAACTTGCGGCGGGTGCAGGCCACGAAATTAATAACCCCCTCGGAAGCATAGCGGGGCGGGCACAATTACTATTGCGAGACGAAAGTGACCCAGAGCGACGTCGTACACTGGCCAAAATTAACTCGCAAGCGTTCCGAGCACATGAAATGATTGCTGATATGATGCTCTTTGCTCGGCCTCCTCTACCACAACTCGATCAAATCACGCCTGCAGCGCTGATTCAAAGCCTTGTGGATGAGATGCAGGAGATGACCCAGCAACAGGATGCTGAAATGGTCAGTCATGTGACGACCGAAATTGCGACCTTGCGCGTTGATCCATCCCAATTACGTGTGGCGTTACGAGCAATGTGCACTAATGCTCTGGAAGCTATTGGTTTAGGAGGACGGATTGAGATTCATGTCTCGGATGGTCCCCTTGATAATCAAGAAATCCGGCTCAATAACGACAGTCTCCATGCCAAACCGACTCGCACGCTGCAAATTACGATCCGTGATAATGGCCCGGGATTTTCCGAGGAGGAGCGTCAGCATCTATTTGACCCATTTTACTCCGGGCGGGAAGCAGGTCGCGGGCTCGGCTTTGGCCTTTCCAAATGCTGGCGGATTGTCCGCAATCACGGAGGTTGGATTGATGTCCACAGCGATCCCGGCAGGGGAGCAACCTTCGAGATCACTTTGCCGGTAGCGTAACCGACGGCACAGATTTGGGTCCGATTTGCGGGGTGGCAGCCACCGGTGGCTCGGCGACTCTGCCTCGCTTTGATTGCTGCCGTGAACGGGCCGGTTCACTGATAGGCTTGCGATAACCGGGTGGTCGAAGTCCGGCGACCCGGGGACCGACCCGGGTGTCGGGGAAAGGATCAAATTTTTGTGTTCGGCGTTGCTCTAGCTGTTGATTCGTGCTGATAGCCGCCGGAGTTGGTGGTAATTCCACTGACCGGCAACCGGCAGGCAATAGCCATACCGCAACGCTGATTACCCGGAGAGGCATGAAATGGAACATGATCGGGAGAGTATAGACACAGCCGTGTCGGCAGTGAAGGTAAGTTCTACCGCTCCACCACATCTCCCCTCCCGGCAGATAAGCCGTTGATTTCCCCCCGATTTAAGTGGTTGCTAGCAAGCAAGCGGTACGAAAAAAACAGCCAAATCAAGGCAGGTAGACGTCAAGTAACGTCGCCTTGGACCTGGGAGTCACGCTGACCGCGCCCATGGATGCCGGTAGAAGCAGCACCTCGCCTCGCATCAAAGGCTTTCCCTGTGGATCACCCGGAATCTCAACCTCGCCCTCGATTGCTGAGAGTAGATGGCACTTACCATCGCCACCCGCTTTTAGCGGACGTGCGAATTGCCAGCGATCGATCGTAAAATGGTCTCCGGCGACCAGTCGTTGAATTTCTTTTTCATCGGTAGGTTGTGGTTTCTGAATGCTGATCGGACCCCGATTATAATCAATCACATCCAATCCCTGCGCGATGTGCAATTGCCGTGGTTGTCCGTCAGCCCCAAAGCGATTCCAATCAAAAAGCCGATAGGTTGTATCACTTGCCTGCTGAATTTCTGCAATCAACAGTCCGCCTCCTATGGCGTGCACAGTCCCGGCAGGAATGTAAATGCAGTCACCAGGAACCGGTTCAAGCCGATGCAGGCAGCTTTCACATTTTCCCTCCTCAATCATTTGGGTAAGTTTTTCCCGATCCACACCGGCGACAAGCCCAGCATAGAGGACACTGCCGGGATCAGCCGCCAGCACAATCCAGGCCTCGGTTTTACCGCGGTCTGGCGGAACCAACCGTGAAGCCTTTGAATCATCGGGGTGGACCTGCACCGAAAGCACACGATGGGCGTCAAGAAATTTCCAAAGCAGTGGGAATCCGATCTGCGGATAATCGATGCCCAGGAGTGCTTCGCCATGCTCGTCGACCAGTTGAGCGAGCGTCAGTTCGCGAAGAGGGCCGTCGCTGACCACACTCTGATCGTCGCCATGATCGACGACTTCCCAACTTTCTGCATAATCATCTCCCTGTCCGATCGGTTTACCGAGCTCGGTAGCCAGTCGGCGGCCGCCCCAGAGATGTCTTTTGAAGAGCGGCTTAAAGCGGAGGGGATAGAGAACTGGTTGCTTGGGACTGCCCATTAATATGAGGATCCTTTGCACGGCTAATTGCTGCGCCGCGTAATTTTTGGTCTGGAACTAGTGATATGGCAACGAGTTGTTGCTACTCTTCCCCGCTGTTATGATCGAACATGCTTAGAAAGGAAACCCGGTCCGGACCCAAGCCCAGAAACCAGGGAGCTCGCTTCAGGCGAGTGGCGATCGGGCGAAGCGTGGGCTGGTTGCCTCTGTCCCTAGACCTTCAAACGTGAGCCTGTGATGGCTGAATCGCCACCCAGCGAAGATTTGTTTGCCGACAGCACGATGACATTCGGCGAGCACCTGGAGGAGCTGCGGCACTGTCTGGTGCGATCGTTGCTCGCGCTATTGGTGGGGACGATGGGCGGGTTGGCTTTTTCTGATTGGGTTGTGCAGGTGGTCAATGGGCCATTAGAACAGAGTCTCCAGGGTTATTATCAGTCAGCGGCAGTTGTCCAATACGAAGCGTTCCTTCGCGAACGTGAGGCAAAGGAGCAAACGGCTCCCTACACGCTGAGTCAGGTTGAAGATTTCGTCGATCGCCAGCATTACATTTACCGCATGTACTTTGTGCATCCAGCTGCAGTCCGAACGGAGTTGGGACTGAATGTCTTCGGGCAAGAACCCAAAACGCGGGAGTCGTTGGTGCCGGGAAGCAAAACCGCACCAAAAGAACCCGCAACGATAACTCCATCGACGGAGATGCCAGCGGTTGAGAAAAAGCCACTGTCAGCTGGTGATTTGGTGCCCCTGTTCGTGTGGCGGCCGATGGACGATGACGAGCGGATGAGCGTCAAATCATTGAGCCCGACCGAGGCCTTTATGATCTGGCTCAAGGCCGCGGTCGTAAGCGGGTTCGTGCTGGCGAGCCCCGTAATCTTCTACTTTATCTGGTCTTTCGTTGCGGCCGGGCTCTATCCACACGAAAAACGTTATGTTCACATCTTCTTGCCGTTCAGTATTGGTCTTTTCCTGTCTGGCGCCCTGTTTTGCTTTTTTGGGGTGTTTCCCACGATTCTGAAATTTCTGTTTGCGTTCAATGCTGATCTGGGCATAGACCCAGACCCGCGCATCAGTGAGTGGCTGAGTTTTGCCATCTTTCTTCCGCTAGGCTTTGGCTTGAGTTTTCAGCTGCCACTGGTCATGCTTTTTCTGGAACGTATCGGAATCCTTAATGTCCAAGTTTATCTGGGAAAGTGGCGGATGGCAGTGCTAGTGATATTTGTAATCTCAATGATGCTCACACCGGCAGATCCAATCAGCATGCTCGCAATGGCGATGCCCCTCTCAGGGCTTTACTTTCTCGGAATTCTGCTCTGCCATTATTTCCCGAGACGGAAAGGTTTTCTCGAAGAGTAGCAGCTCGCCGGCAAGATTTGACTAGATCGCTTCGTTGCCACGCTCACCGGTGCGGATGCGAATACAGTCGTCCATCGGCAGCACGAAAATTTTACCATCACCGATTTCCCCTTCATCCCCTGTCCGACCACCCTTGGTGATTGCCTGAATGGCACGCTCAACAAATGCATCATTCACTGCAATTTCAAGCCGAACTTTGCGGAGCAAATTAACTGCAAGATCGTGCCCTCGAAATGTTTCAGTATGCCCCTTTTGTCGACCGAATCCTTGCACGTCCATGAGGGTTAGTCGAAAGACTTCGACTTCGGTCAGGGCACTCTTCACTGCCTCCAGTCGACTCGGTTGGATGATGGCAACAATTAATTTCATTTAGCACCCGTGCTTCGCTCGATAGCCATAACTGCTGACCTCAAGTAGGATCGTATCGGTGGCGTCGCGAGCGAGCAAGGGCTTAAACAAGACCCCTCAATCGAGGATTTTTTACAGAGGTGGGAAACACCGCCGATCCTGGCGAACTTAGTTGGAATGCTTAGCCGGACCATGGGGATTGCTTTCTGAAAAATACCCCGGCTCGGGCGAGCTTAGGCGGAGTACTCACCCGAACCATTGGGGTATCCTTCTGGATTCGAAACCAAAGACCATTGCTTTCGGTTGGATTGCCTCTTTTATGCTCCGACCGGAGAAACGTGGTCTTCGGTGAGTTGGATTTGTGGATACGCGTGCATTCCGTGCTCGCTGATATCGAGCCCGCGAGTTTCCTCTTCCGCTGAAACGCGGAGGATTCCCGCAGCTTTGAGAATCGCAAACACGATGAGCATTGTGAAAAAAGCCCAAGCGCAGATCACCGCGGTTCCGATGAGTTGCGTCCCGAAAGACACACCCTCCGCGGTGCCGAAGATTCCGGTCGCCAGCCCTCCCCAAATGCCACACAAACCATGCACCGGCCACGCACCGACCGGATCGTCGATCGAGAGCTTATCGAGCAGCATGATGCCAACAACGACTAATAACCCGGATACGAGGCCAATCACGATCGATGCCCAGAGTGCAACCTGATCGCAATTGGCCGTGATGCCCACCAAACCGGCAAGAGCTCCGTTGAGGGCCATGGTGACATCAGGTTTATTAAACATCACCCAACCGACAACCATTGCGGCCACAGCGCCGGCGGCTGCCGACAAGGTCGTGGTCACAGCGATGTAAGTGGTGATGCTAGCGTTATCAGCACCCCAGTAAGTCAACTGACTTCCTGGATTAAAGCCATACCATCCAACCCAAAGAATCAGCACGCCGAGCGCAGCAAACGTAATGTTGTGTCCAGGCATTGCAACGGATTTGCCTTGAACGAAACGGCCGATCCGTGGCCCAAGCACGATCGCTCCAGCCAACCCGGCAAAGCCTCCGACCGCATGCACAACGACCGACCCGGCAAAGTCTTGAAAACCCATGGCATCGAGCCAACCACCGCCCCATTTCCACATGCCGCTAATCGGGTAGATCAAACCGGTCAGAATCGCACTGTATACGAGGTATGATTTGAAATGCATGCGACCAGCAACCGCCCCTGAGACGATCGTGGCAGCAGTCGCCGCAAACGCAACCTGAAAGAGAAAATCAGCGCTTGGCGAGTAATCGGCTGTGGCGTCGACTGCAGGACCCATGTCCATACCGCTGATTCCGGTCCCACCAAAGCCAAACCATTTCCCCTCATAGTCACCACCTGGATACATGAGGCCGAATCCGATGAAAAAAAAGAGTAAGACGCCGACCGATAAGTCCATCACATTTTTGAATAAGATATTTATCGTATTTTTCGCTGCATTCATGCCGACCTCAAGCATTGCGAAGCCGGCTTGCATAAAGAGCACCAAAACAGCGCAGAGGAACATCACAAGCGTGTTGAGAGTGTAAGCCGCCTCCTGCTCTTGGCTGGCCGTTGCGGCTGCCTCATCTTGAGCCAGGGCAACAGCAGGGAAAATAAACAGAGATAAAACTGTCGCAGTAACCGCCAAGGCGACGAGGCTGGTCGTTCGCCAGTCCCCGAGCCGCCCGATAAAATATTTCATGACATTGCCCTTTGCAGACTTACAAGCAGAAGGATGAGGCACAGTCCTCGCCGACGACAACAAGTTGTCGACGGCTGTGCCGAAGACCCGACCGGGTCACGATCTTCCATGAGCAAAGAGCAAACGTCATGCCAAGATGCTGTCACGATGTAATTGGTCTATTTAATCGCTTAAATGTCGAAGTATATCTTCCAATTTTTGGTCGGGTTGCCATGGGATTTTTGTCGCGTACGGTCGCTGCCAATGAAACAGGCACACGATGCGCATGAAAAGAGCGTGCTCGCTCCGCCACAACAGATTCAGTAGAGCCAGATCACATCCATACCGATTGTCCAGAGATCAGCGCGGCGATAACCGCTTCCGACTGGGTCATATCGCATGCCAGAGTTGGATCCCATCCCGTCGGCCCAGTCGTACCGAATTTCGGGTCGCACGCGGAAATTATTGTTCGGCCGATAATTAATTCCCCATGTGATTTCCCAATAGTTGGCCCGGTTGAGGGCGGGAATCGATTGGCCCCGGGCATTAACTTGATTTAGATCCGCGCGGTCGACGCGAACCCCTTGGGGATCAGAGAACCACTCGCAGCGGACACCGGTCGCCCAGTGATGATTGAAATTATAAAATAGGTACTGGATCACGCTGTACCACTGTGTTTGGTCGGTTCCCTGCACTTGGTTGGTGCCATGATTGAGTCCCAGGTCAGTTTGAAAGACATAGGTCCAGTTTCGTCCAATCATCTGCTGCCAGACTAAGCTCTGGTCATAGATATTGCCATCGCTCATGGTCGTGGGTCCGCCGCCTACTCCGCCCGAATGGACAGTAAAACCCTTGCCCCAATAACCGGTGATGACGGTCCACATCACGCTGGTTCGCTCATCGGGAGTCTGATACTGAATGCCTCCGAGGAATGTACTCGATCCGTTGGCACTGAACTGAAAACCCTGATCCCAACCGTTGGTCCAGCCACCAAGTAGTGTGATGGTTTCTGTGATTGGATATTCACAAAGGATTCCGGTGTGGGTAAAAGGTTCACCATACGCCATCGTGTAGTCGTGGGAATAGAAAAAGTTGTAAGGGGAGGGAACCTGTTCGTATCCTAAAATCGTGTAGAAACGACCCGCAATGATCGAGAACCGGCTGATAGCCAATTGAAGATATGCCTGAGGTATGGCTGCTCCGTACTGGCCATCGCCCCATTGCCAGGTGCTGTCCCAACCCGGGCCACCGAATGCCTCGGTATCGGGTCCGTCGCATCCGGCCATTACATCTACGTGGAACCCCCAATAAACACCGTCATTTTCTGTGTCGGCTTCTTTTTCAAACCATAGCCAACCTTGGTTCACATTGAGATGGGGGTCATTATTGAATGGCAGCTGAGAATTTCCCAGCATTGTCTCGTTGCCCCAGTTGTTTACCGTAAGCCCGCCGGAAAACCAACCTCCGTAATGAATCTGCGACCCGGCTGTTCGATCCTGTAGCGTCCAGACATTACCCCTGCTCGCTTCTTCGGTCGCAGTGTTTTCAAATTCCCAGTTGAGCACCGGTTGGGGAATGGGAGGTCCCTGACCGAAACTCGTGTCGACGAGAAAGATAAGCAAGAAATAACCAGCGGAAAACACCACGCGATTTTTGAGTGCTGCGATCGCAAAAAATGATACGCGGTGCGATGCCATGGGTGTGGTGCCTATTGGCCGAAGAAGTTGTTCCAGAAAATATAGTTTTCTATATCGACGTGGCAGAAACAGTATTTCGAGCGGAATTCGTTTTGGAACGGGTGAATTATCGATCAAAAAAACACCGCCCGCACAGTTGTGCGGGCGGTGTGTTCAATCTCATTCAGGTTTAATCCGAAGATGCTCAGATTAGAACATCCAGATAGCGTCGAGGCCAAATGTCCAAAGGTCGGCCTGGGTATAACTCCCGCCGACCGGATCGAAACGCGGTCCACCGGTGCCCATGCCGTTGGACCAGTCGTACCGAATTTCGGGTCGCAGGCGGAAATTATTATTCGGCCGATAGTTGGCACCAACCGTAATTTCAAAGTAGTTTGCTCGATCAAACGCTACGTTGCCGGCATTCAATCCGGCTCGATCGACGCGAGCACCGTCAGGATCTGAGAACCACTCGGCACGCAGACCAGCAGCCCATGCACAGTTGAAGTTGTAGAACAAATAGTTGTTCACACCATACCACTCCGTATCTACACCTCCGGGAACCCGAGTTCGGTTGTAGGCGTAGTCGGTCTGGAACACGTAGGTCCAGTTGTCACGAATCTGCTGCTGAATCACAAGGCTCTGGGAATAAATCGTTCCCTCGCTCATGGTCGTGGGACCAGTGGTCTGGTTCGGGTGAATGTTTGCACCTTTTCCCCAGTCGCCGGCATTAACGGTCCATGAAACCGCAGTCCGCTCATCGGCACTATTCCACATCACCCCACCGAGAAAGGTGCTCGATCCATTTGCACCAAAGTTGAAACCTTCATCCCAACCATCGACCCAACCACCATAAAAGCTGAGTTGATCCGAATACGAATACTCGGCCAAGATTCCGGTATGCGTGAACGGTTCGCCATATGCGAAGGTGTAAGCATGCGAGTAGAAAAAGTTATATGGTGCTGGCACCACTTCATAGCCCATGATGGTGAAGAAGTGTCCCAGGATGACGGTGACGTCGTCATAACCGAGTGACAGATAAGCCTGTGGAATGGCTGCACCATATCCGCCATTGCCCCACTGCCATGTGCTGTCCCACCCGGGCCCGCCAAAGGCCTGTGTGTCCGGTCCATCAATACCGGCCATGATGTCGACCTGGTAACCCCAGTCGAAGCCATATCCTCCGGTGTCGGTTTCCTTCTGGAACCACATCCATGCTTGGTTCAGATTGACGTGGGGATCATTATTGAACGGCAGCTGCGCGTTGCCGAGCATCGTAGTGTTGCCCCAATTGTTGACGGTGAAACCACCGGAAAGCCAACCACCGTAATTAAGCATGTCGTTTTCGCAGCGCTGAAGGGTCCACATCGGTCCACAGTCCAGCTCATAATCGCAACCGCAACTCCAATTCAGTCCTGGCATCGGAGCATAGCGACCTTCATCACCATAGAAGTCATTATCCATTACGTCGATTGGTGGTCCGGTCTCTCCAAGTGCACCCTCGCTGTCGCGTGGTTGGGCTGCAACGGTTGCCGCTTCGGCGGCATAATAGCTGTCATAGTTGAACGCGGTCTGATCGACCGAGCTTGGCACCTGCCCCTGAGCAAGCGCACTGCCTGAACCGAACAAGCCGACAAGCGCCAAGGCAAATGAAATTCTTGTTAGTCTCATGACAAAACACTCCATCCCTGAATGAGGATTCAAATACGTGTGACTGAGTGAGGGTCTCCGCGTTGGCATCCAATCCAACACGTGGGCGGGTGCAGAGAGCGCTCCGCCCGTTTGTATGCCCATGGTGGGTTAGACCACGGGCCGATACAGGCTCAAAGAACCCTTTGCCAATTCTGCTATCGACCTGCCGGTTGGTGGAGTTCAAACTAATGAGGCGATATTTGCGAACGAAATGAAGATGCCGACGAGAGGATGTCAAACTCTGCGGATTGAGTAAGACAAAATGCCGATTGTTGAGATTTTAACGTTCCTGATCGGTCATATTGATCGGGATATCTGGTATCGGACGGTCAGCTCATCGGTTTGCACTGGCATGTTGATGGCAATGCTGGCGATCGTTCAGGCGTTGCGGGGTAAAACTGGGGTTAGTTTAACGACTGATTTGACTAGTACCCGTTATGCAAAGAAAAAGCCCGGTGGAACGATCCACCGGGCTCTTCTTTTACGCCCCCAACCCCCTGGAATACGCTTTAGTTGACGCCATTACGTTTGACGAAGAAGGTGCCGTTATTTGCAACCGGGAAGAGTGCTCGGTAAGGGTTGCGGCTCCCGATCCTTGCCCGACGATGCGGGTACCAGGATATATTCAGGCTCATCCCATAAGAGTCCTCAACGCTCTTATAGGGCACGCCGCCTGTGATTCCTGTCCCTGGAATTAAATTTTTCTTACCCGAGAAGAGATATCCGAAGTTACCGGTCACCGCAACGCTATGAGAAAGGGGTGACCAAAAGTAGCCGCCGATAATCCCGTCACGGTCATTGCCGCCACCGCCATAAAGTCGTGCCTCACCCCCATTGGGAAACGCCCACTGAAGGAAGAGTGTGTATTGGTTTGCGGCCTGGTATTCAGCAATCGTGGGATTCGGGTTGGTCGGTCGAAATTCCTCGACATTTTGTTCGGAGTCACCCCGAAATACCAGCCAGGTGCCAAAGTCGAGTCGCCACCACATCCGACGGCTCAGTTCCACCCGAAGCTGGGTGAGATCTGTCTTGTAGTAAAAATGGTCTTCCATAAAGTCGGCAGCCACACCACCTTGCCAAGGTTGGAATTCGGTCGCGCGGTGGAACAGACCGATGGTGAGAAATTCCTGGTGTCGTATGTCGTCCTTGTGTCGCACTCGACCATCACCGAGTCGCCCGTTAGTAAGAACCATCATGCCGTTCAGGTCAGCTTGAATAAAGCGTGCCCCGATCTGCCAACCCACCCAACCATCAAGCCAGCTACCTGACAAGTTAACCGTTTCATTGAAGCCAAAATTATGATTTACTCCCTGATCCCCAGGTCCGGCAAAAGATTCCGAGCCAATGCTAAAGTCAACAAACTCGAGCGTGGGCCGCAAAAAGGGGATGCACACGCCGCCACACTCAGGTAGCGGATAGCCCCAGTCCGGATCGCAGCCGCACGGGGCAACACCACATTCGGGACAACAGCTATCAGAATATGTACCGACCTCCATTGGATCGGTTCCATCGGGAATCAGAATCTCTCCGGGGCCCAGGTCCTCAGGAAGGATTTGATCGCTGCCAGCAATCTCTGGTGTCACGGATTCAGGAGTAACTGCTTCTGGGGCAAGGACTGACGCATCAACACGTCGGGCAGCATTGGGAGCGGCCCCGCTTGAGGCATACAAGGCATTCGGGTGCCAAGGCTGAACGAGCGGTTGTGTCTGCACATTGGTAGGCGGATAAATAGGACCTTCCGGATAGACAGGTCTACCGGCTGGTTTGCCTGTAAAGCTTATCGGAGCGACATCTTGGCGCCGGCCGCTGGTCTGCTGGTATTTAGCGACGGGAATAGGCTTGAGAGCCTCGTCCCGTATCTGATTGTCGTTCTCCGCGTGCAACGCAATTACTGCTGGTTGGGTGGGGGCGGGACGGTTGCTTGCGTTTGTCTGGAAGGCAGAATCTCCACCAGCGGCTGGGGTGGATGTCGGTTTGAGCATTTTTTCCTGGCCAACTTGATTCGGGTTCGCGGTCGCATGTCGCCGCCAAACCAGTTCACGGCCCTCCACATCGGTTGCACGCAGTTGCAACAGAGAGAGAACCGCAATCGCGGAGAGGATTCTCGCGGAACATTTGAATACAGTACCGTTCATAGCTCTAGCCTTGTGGGGAAATGTCACTTCTGTTGGACAAAGGACTTGGTCGTGTCCAGGCTCGCCCCCCCCGGACGTGGACACCTCTCTGGTCGCTCTAATCATTAGCGACAGCCTTAAGTATCGGAACTGCGTGTTCAGAACTTCCGTTAAAATCGCTAAAATCGGAAATTACTTCCAAATTTACCCAGATTCACAAAAGGGGTTCATCCTTGGAAGACCAAGCGGGGCTTGCGTCTAGTCCATGAGCGCAAGGTTTTGTCAATCTGAACGCGGTCAATTGCGCATCTCAAGCAACGACAGCAATAGTTGCACCGGAGCTAAGCTGTCGAGGACCGTGCCAAAAGTGGATGACATACGGAGGACTGCATCCTCTTAATTTGGGACGCGGGCCAAGAAAGACTAAGTATCGGTCGATTTAACAGCAGGTTGATCGTCCACGTCGGCAAAAAGTGCATTGACGTAGTCAGTCGGAGAGAAAACGGCCAAGTCATCAAATTTTTCTCCAACGCCTATAAATTTCACCGGAACACCAACCTGGTCCCTAATCGCAACCACCACCCCGCCTTTGGCCGAGCCATCTAGTTTGGCAAGCACAATTCCAGTGCAGTCAATGGCATCACTGAAATGCGTGGTCTGACTGATACCGTTTTGCCCCGTTGTGGCATCGATGACCAACAGCGACTCATGAGGCGCGGCGGGGATTTGTTTTGCGATACTGCGTTTTATTTTCCCCAATTCTTGCATGAGATTTTTTTGTGTCTGCAAGCGCCCAGCCGTATCAATAATACACACATCCAACTGATTGGTGATTGCCGCTTCGACCGTTCGATAGGCGACGCTTGCAGGATCGCTTCCGGGCTCTCCTTGAATGAATGTGGCTCCGATGCGACCGGCCCAGATTGACAGTTGTTCCACTGCGGCTGCTCGAAATGTATCTCCAGCGCCCAGCACTACCGATTTTCCTTCATCGATCAACCGCTTTGCGAGTTTGGCTATCGAGGTCGTTTTTCCCGCCCCATTCACTCCAGCGACTAAAATCACTGTCGGTCCCTGTTCCGCAAAACAGATTGGCGATTCTTCCTGGGATAGCATTTTATTGAGTTCGTCTTTAACGGTCTCAAGTACTGCTTCCCACCCCACAACCCGTCCGCGATATTCAGACCCAATTTTCTGAGCGATTGCCTGGGCCGGTTTGATCCCCATATCGGTAAGCACAAGCGCTTCGAGAAGTTCCTCAAGTAGATCTTCGTCTACCAGTCGACCGTCGGCTTTAAAAAGATCACGGACATCCGTCTTCAAAAGACGGGTTGTTTTTTGAAGCCCTTGCTTGAGCTGATCAAAAAGTCCCATGGAAGTTCCTCTTGTTTATGTTGAAAATCCCACTTGATAGCTGCGACTAAAGGTCCGATCCGGGCGGAACATCTGTGATCGGATCGTTCATTTGTCGGGTTGCCGCACCCTCTTGCGTGGCGGAATCTACGGCCGTTCCCCCGGTTTTTTCATGCCAAACGCGATCAAGGACACCATTGATAAATCTTGAGGATTCAGCGCCACCGAATCGCTTTGCTAGCTCGATCGCCTCGTCGATCGCGACCTGATGCGGTGTCCCTAGAAACAACATCTCAAACACCGCCAATCGCAGAATATTTCGGTCTGCAGTTGCCATCCGGGTAATGCTCCAGTGTTCCGTGAGGCTTTCGAGAGTGCCATCGAGCTCCGCTCGATGTTCGCGCACTCCCTCAACGAGAGTCGCTGAAAAATCACGAAGTTCAGCACTATTTCCAAGTCGTTGCTGAAGAAAAAGGCCCGTATCACGATGGGGGACACAAGGGTTCAAGTCGTCCTGAAAGAGGATCTGTAACGCGACTTCTCGTGATCTGCTGCGGAGTGACATGTTTGGAAAAATTCAGATTTGAAGGGAAAATGCGGTAATCAAAAATCACGGTAAGACGAGGTTTTACCGTTCAGTTTTCCCTGAGTTGCTGTATCTGGTTCAGCACGCTGATCATTTCCAGGGCAGCTTCAGCACATTCACTTCCTTTGTTACCTACGTTTCCCCCGGCTCGCTGTATTGCCTGCTCGAGGGTATCGCAGGTCAGCAGGCCGAACAAGACCGGGAGCGAACTCGAAAGTCCAACTTCGGTAATGCCCAAGCTGACCGCTCGATTAATGTGCTTATCGTGGGTGGTTTCGCCACGGATGATTGCCCCTAAACAGAGAATCGCCTCGTAATTTCCACTTTCCGCCATTTGTTGTGCCGTCAGCGGAAGTTCAAACCCGCCAGGAACCCAGACTACATCAATCGCGTTCTCATCCATTCCAGCCGATGTCAGCCGCTCGACTGCTCCGGCCAGTAATTTGTTCGTAATGGAATCGTTGTACCGGGAGACAACAATCCCAATGGATCCTGCGGGTGTAACACATTCGCCTTTTATTTCGCGTGGCATAAAGGATATTTTTTTCGTGGTTGTTGCAACTGCCTTGATAATTACATAAGGGGGATAATTTTCAGGGTTTCATGTTCATTAAAAATTCAGCGTTGGTTTGTGTTTTTTCTAATCGCGTACGAAGTAACTCCATAGCGTCAGGACCATTCAGATCGTAGAGCACGCGACGTAACATCGTCACTCTTCGATACTCCTCCGGATCCATTAAAGACTCTTCTCGGCGTGTGCCACTGCGGTTGATGTCAATTGCGGGCCAGATCCGCTTGTCGACCAATTTACGGTCCAACACGATTTCCAGATTGCCAGTCCCCTTGAATTCCTCAAAGATCACCTCGTCCATTTTACTTCCAGTATCAATAAGTGCGGTAGCCAAAATGGTTAACGAGCCACCTTCTTCAACCTTTCGGGCAGACCCGAAAAAACGTTTCGGCTTTTGCATTGCATTTGCGTCAATGCCACCAGAAAGAATCTTTCCCGAACTCGGGCACTCCCCGTTCCAAGCGCGGGCCAACCGTGTGATTGAGTCGAGAAAAATGATGACGTCGTGCCCGAATTCCGTCATCCGCTTTGCCTTGGCAAGAACCATTTCTGACACGTGAACGTGACGGGACGCGGCTTCATCAAAAGTAGAACTAATGACTTCGCAATTGCGGCCACTAACTTGTCTCTCCATATCAGTCACCTCCTCCGGTCGCTCATCGATGAGAAGCATGATGACATAGGCGTCCGGATAATTGGCCAGGACCGACTTAGCCATTTTTTGCAGCAGGATTGTCTTGCCCGCGCGGGGTGGACTCACAATCAATCCTCGCTGCCCAAAACCAACCGGTGTGATCAGGTCGCAGATCCGTGTGGAAAGTTCGTCGGCATTGGTTTCGAAGACGATTCGCTGATCGGGATGTAATGGCGTCAGGTCCTCGAAATCTATTTTTTTCGCCATCAGGTTCGGGTCCTGATGATTTATCGCCTCCACGCGAAGCAGTGCGAAATATCGCTCATTTTCCTTGGGTGGTCTGATCTGGCCGGAAACAGTTGTTCCGGTGCGAAGGCCGAAGCGTCGAATTTGGCTCGGGGACACATAAATGTCATCGGGACACGAGAGATAGTGGTAGTCAGGACTACGCAGGAAACCGAACCCATCGGGTAGAATTTCCAGCGTCCCCTCGCCGTACATCAAGCCGTTAAGTTTGACTTGTTCCTTCAGGATGCGGAATATCAGATCTTGTTTGGTAAGACCTTCTATGTCGCTGATGTTACGCTTCTTGGCCTGTTCAAATAGTTCACCCACACTCATCTGTTGCAGTTGGGCGATATGGATCTCTTCCTTCTTATCAGTCAAGCTGTGTTCGCCAGTCTGCTTGCCAAGTTGGTCAATCTCGACCGCGATTTCCTCAGCAAGGGAGACCGGCTCGTCGTGGATATCGGTCGTCTCTTCAGGTGTTCGGGTATTATCCGAGGATGAAGCATCGCCCTTCGCTTGTGGCGTAATCGAGGATTTAGGATTTCTTGCTTTCGACTTACTGTGTGTATTGCTCATCAGCAGTCGCTCCTCGTTTCCCAGTATGGCATTCATGCCGCGTGCATTTGAATTGTGGTCGTGCGAATCGACCACATAACAGCGACAGCGTTGTTACCGTAATCCGCCCTAGCGGCGGTTCACTGGAAAAGGAAAAGTCAATAAAGGCTATGATTCGTGGCCGGGGTTGTCAGACGAGACAAGGCGAAAACCCGGTACTGCACTTAGTCTGCCATGTCCGAACCGATTAGGGAATCCCACACGCGTGAAATTTCTCTGCGAAGCGAGTCCTCAGAACCGCAATTGGGGATAACGATGTCCGCAGCGGACCGTTTTTCTTCGGGAGAAAGCTGCTGAGATTCACGGCGAAAAAGCTCCTGTTCAGTCCATTGCCGCTTCGCAGCGTGCTTTTTTCGGACTTCCGATGAGGCATCAATGAACACAATTTTTTTACATATCGAATTCCAACCAGCCTCCAGCAACAGTGCAGCGTCAAGGACCACTAACCTCACCCCGGCAGCCTGCAGACGAGTAATCTCGTCAAGCACGTGATTTTTTATTTGGGGGTGCGTCAGTTGTTCCAGAAATTCAAGTGCCTCCCGATTTCCATTGTCAGGGAAAACAATCGCCGCCAATCGTTGTCGGTCGATTTCCCCTCGGGGATCGACCACATCGCTCCCCCAGCGTTCAATTAGCGCCTGAATGTTCTCGGGGTCACGCAATATTTGATGACCGATCTCATCTGCATCGATCACGCTCGCCCCATGCTCTTTGAGCATACCGGCCGCCGTACTTTTTCCGCTGGCGACCCCTCCAACGATCCCCACAATTTTCATCGATTAAAACCCATCCTATAGAAGCCGATGCGGATAAAGGGTGATTGTGCCTATCGCCGAAATTTCAGAACCAGGATTTTTTTTCGACAGCATAGGTCTGATAAAAATCTTCGTCAGTCTTCGATAAATAGATGATACCCTCGATGAAACCGATGATAGACATGGCGAGCCCACCCACTCCACAGGTGAGAATGCTTACCAGCGCCATAATAATACCAGGTGTCGTCAATCCGAGAATGAATTTATGAATGCCGAGGCTACCGATCAGAATACCACAGACTCCAGCGGCTATTTTATTGCCGGAAAATTCTTGCATTGTTGGTCGGTTGTTTGCACCGTCTGGTTCAGTCTTTAACTGATCGAAATCGCTCATGCTCATTTTCCTTCGGTTCGATTGAGTCGGCCGTGTGTCGAAGCATTGGCTGTTTCCCCGGCTTATCTCGAGGAAAGCATTGTAAGGCTTCCAGCTTGCAATCAAAATGAGGCGATCTGCAAATACTCTGCCCCGAAATTTCTCAATGGATTTATGTTGGGTCTTATTGCGGGTTTGCTATTTCGATTCTGCAATTAAATTTCTGCCCAATTACCACCGCAACGAACATCTACTTTCAGCGGAACCTTGAGCGTTGCGACCTTTTCCATCTCTTCTGCAACTATCTTTTGCATCACATCCAGTTCTGCAGGCGGCACCTCGAATACTAATTCGTCGTGGATCTGAAGTAACATGTTCGTTTTTCGTCTTTCCTTTGCTAGCCGATCGGCAATATTAATCATCGATTGTTTCATTAGGTCGGCTGCAGATCCCTGAATCACGGTATTGATCGCCATTCGTTCAGCTAAATTCCGTTGTCGACCGCCGCTTTCGCTTCGAATACCGCGAATTTCACGACGTCGGCCGAGAAGGGTCGATACGTAACCGTCTTCACGGCACGCCTTGAGTGTCTTCACAAGAAAGGCATCAATTTGAGGGTAACGGGCGAAATACGCATCAATAAACTCGGCCGCTTGGTCTCGATCGATTTTCAATGCCTTGGCGAGACCGAATGGGCTCTGACCATAAATCACGCCAAAGTTTACGGCTTTCGCACCGCGGCGCATCTCTTTGGTTACGTCCTCCAGAGCGACGTCATGAATCTGACTTGCAACCAGCGCGTGAATGTCCTCGTCGCGATCAAACGCTCCAATTAGTGCCTCATCTTCTGCGTAGTGTGCTAAAACTCTGAGTTCAATCTGAGAATAATCAGCGCCTACCAGCTTCCAGTTGTCTTCTCCCGGAAGAAAGGCCGAGCGTATTTGGCGACCCTCCTCTGTGCGAATTGGAATATTCTGCAGGTTTGGATCACTGGAACTCAAGCGGCCGGTAGCAGCGACGACCTGATTGAATGAGGCGTGTACACGGCCAGTCTTCGGATTAACAAGTTCCGGTAGCGCGTCAACATAAGTGTTTTTTAACTTCGAAAATTGGCGATAAGCGATAATTTTGTCGGGCAGTTGATGGTACTCCGTTAGCTGCTCCAAAACATCCGCGTCTGTGCTAGGCCCGGTTTTTGTTTTTTTGATTACTGGAAGTCCCAGCTTTCCAAATAGTACATCTGCCAACTGTTTGGGAGACGCGATATTGAACTTATCATCTGCAAGTCGGTAGATTTCCGCCTCTAAATCCGCAAGTCTCGCGCCAAACTGCCGACTCAATCCTTTCAAACGGTTGGTATCAACACGGATGCCGTGATATTCCATGTCGGCTAGGATAGTGACCAGCGGCATCTCCAATTTTTTAAAAAGATCCCCGAGTTGATTTTCATGCAAAAGCTCTTCGAGGGGTGGTCTCAACCTCAAAGGTATATCGGCGTCCTCCGCTGCGTAGTCTGTTATTTTTCTTAACTCTACCTCGTCCATGCGACTCTGGCTTTTCCCCTTGCCGATTAGAGATTCAATTTTAATGGTTTCTAAGCCTAGATAATGTAATGCCAAGGCATCCAAGCTATGACCGCGTCGTCCTGCCTCCAAAAGGTAGCTAGCAATCATCGTGTCGAACTCAACGCCTGCGACTCGTATGCCCGCGTTACGCAGCACGACCAGATCGTATTTCAGATTTTGTCCGACCTTGGCAATGGACTCATTTTCTAACAACGGTTTCAAGCATTGGATCGCGGCCTCCGCGGGAATTGTTCGCTGGCCATCGGGGCCGCGTACCGGAACATAGTAAGCCTGCTCCGGTTGGATGCTTAACGCATATCCAACAATCTCTGCTTGCATCGGTTGCAAACTGGTGGTTTCCACATCAATTGAGATCTGCGAGCACCTTTCCCATGAGGCGACAAGCCCCTGAAGCGTCTCTAGGCGATCGACACAAATATAATTCGCTTTTTTTTGTTTCGCCGGATCTTTTGAGGAACTCAATTGGTTAAGGTGAGGAATCAAGCTCCTAAAACCAAATGCGTGAAACAAGCGAAGGCTTTCTTCACCATCGGGGGCGCAAACCTTAGCAGCCGACCAATCCAAGTCGAGAGGAACGTTTTCTGATAACCTCACGAGTTTCCGACTGAGCAGTGCCTCATCCCTACCGGACTCCAAGTAAGACTTTTTTGCTCCCGAGATTTCTTCGATGTTGGAAAATATTGTTTCGAGCGATTCGTATTGCTGCAGTAGCGAGGTGGCTGTTTTAGGACCGATGCGTGCAACACCGGGAACGTTATCCACAGAATCACCAACCAAGGATTGAAAGTCAACAACTTGATTTGGGCGAATGCCCCAATCTTTTTTTAAATCCTCCGCATCGTAAACACTCTGTTTTCGGATGCTGTAGATCTTGACCTGATCCGTTATCAGTTGCCGGCAATCTTTGTCACTTGTCACTAGAAAACAATCGGCGCCGAGAAGATCAGCCTGTTGCGCGACGGTGGCCAGGATGTCATCGGCCTCAAACCTGTCCGCCTCAAGAGCGGGTATCTGAAATGCATTGACAATCTGTCGGATGCCGGGAAACTGGACCGAAAGCTCAGCGGGCATCTCCCCCCGATCCGCTTTATAGTCCGAATAGATTTTGTGACGGAAGGTTGGCCCCGGTCGATCGAATGCGCAAATTAGATAGTCCGGTTTTTTTTCTCGCAGGAGAAACAGCAGATCCCTGGTAAAGCCAAAAATTGCGTTGACGGGTTCACCCTGGGGATTCGTCATTTCACCGATTGCGTGGAACACCTGAAAAATCAACGAGTGCGAATCGACGATATAAACTGTTCGTCCTTGGAGCGAGAGAGGTTGCGCGTCTCCAGCGCTCGGCACTGACGATGGAATTTTTTTGTGAGCTGGGTTAGCCGGTGCTGATTGCTCTTCTTGAGAGTCGAATCCCTCGAGTGCAAGTTGCCGCTTCGGCTTAGCCATAAAATTATCCGGCGCTCAGCGTTGAAAATAGGACAAGCAAGACGGGTCGGATCATCATGCTGAAAACCCTTTTTCTAAGGAGACGTCATTGGTTCGCAAGCCACGATCTGAGCAGTAATATCGGCGGTTTGGAAATGGTATCGTAGGTTCAGTCAATTACGATTGTCAAGTTGGCGTCCTTTGGTGTCGATCATCGAGTAAGATATTCAATGGGCTACGGCCAGCCCCGCCTCGCGGGTTGTTGCCTTGCGCGTTCTGCAAACACAAATAAATTTTGCATGCAGCCTCAGAAAAATACAGAAAAAGTTATAGTCAATCGCTATCCGTGGTACGCAGCTCGTTTTTGGGACGGAATGCGTATGTCCACGTGGTGGAATTTGTTGCGTGAGAATCGATTTGCGTTTTCTCCATCACGTTTTCCAGCTGCCTGTATGACCTTCATTGCGAATCCCATCAATTCTCTCTGTTTCCGTTGGCAAGAATTTCGCTGGCGTAACCAGGTTGAGCAGATCAGCATCGATCAGCCTCCTCTATTCGTTCTCGGGCACTGGAGGTCGGGGACAACCTTGCTGCACGAATTATTATCGCTAGACCCGCGACACGCGTTTCCAACCACCTACGATTGCTTTGCACCGAATCATTTTCTATCAACACGGTCTTTCATGACCCGCTGGTTTCGATTTCTTATGCCGGAGCAGCGTCCAATGGACAACATGCTGGCGGGATGGGATCAGCCACAAGAGGAAGAATTTGCCCTTCTGAACATGGGAGTTCCGACAATTTATCGCACAACCGCTTTCCCAAATCATGGGCCAGTTAATTTAGAGTCGCTTGATTTTTGTGGGTTCACAGAATCGGAGATTGAAAATTGGAAAAGTGCTTATATGTGGTTTTTGCAGCGTTTGTTCTTTCGGGAGCATCGTCCCCTAGTGCTCAAATCGCCGCCACATCTTGGGAGAGTCCGCACGCTGATCGATCTCTTCCCCCGTGCACGTTTTGTGCACATTGTGCGCGACCCGACTGCGGTGTTTCCTTCCGCCCTGCGTCTTTGGAAATCGCTTTTTGAAACGCAAAGCCTACAGGTTCCCGAGCATAAAGACTTGGAGCAATTTGTTTATAGCGTTTTTTCCAGGCTCTATGAAACATTTGAAAAAGATCGATCTTTGATTCCCTCGGCCCAGTACACAGAGATCCGGTATGAACAGTTGGCCGATCAACCGCTCGAATGCCTGCATAAAATTTATGCAGACCTGGAGATCGCAGATTTCTCGCAAGCCTTACCCAATGTGGAAACGTATCTTGACTCGCGGCAAGGGTACCAAACAAATCGCTACGAACTAGATCCTGAAACTTTAGCCCAGATCAGAGAACGATGGGCTGGCTATATCGAACGGTACGGTTATTAAGTTTACCTGCGTTACGAATTTGTTTCTTCGCAGAGGGCGATGAAACATTGATAAAATAATTACCGCATTTTTGATTCTTCTCGTATTTCTTCTGTGGTCATCATCAATTGATCCTCATAAATTCTCCGTTGGTAAAAAAAGTCAAATGCGGCGAGGACGACCAGGGCGACAGTAAATTCAACCGTCAATTGGAGCAAAAGGTTGCCCAGAGACGAAGCAAGATTCTGCAATGGTAGTCTAGCGAGAGCGACCAGATCAGATCCGCGTTTTGCAAAAAACCAGACTGCAATTCCCATCAGGATAAATAATTTTCCCAAGCCGAAGGCCATTCGTACAAATCCTTCTCTGGTCCACGTGTGCTGCATCCATCGAGTTAAGCTAAGCCTTGAAAAGTTGGGTAATACGCTTGGAAGGTGCAATAGAAATCGCGTTTGAAGCAGATGCACTATCAGTGGAAATCCGATCAAGAATATGGTCGATGGCACCAGAATCAGCGCAATAAGATTTAGCGCATCATTGGTGATTTCTTGGATGGTATCGATCGACAGGTTTGACCAGGTAGAATTTTCCAGCCAGTTTTGCATGATCAGCATGGAAGCGTTCCACCATTTCCGGCCAAACAGCAGAATCGATGCCAGTCCACCTACGATCGCCATTGCGGAAGTGAGATCTGCGCTTTTTGCAACATGCCCCTCCATGCGGGCACGTTGCCGCCTACGAGGCGTCGCTGGGTGCATTGAGCCTGAGTGATTCATGAGGAAATATGCTTCCAGAGAGCCGCCAGAGCAAAGGGATTATCAAAGCATGCCATTCCATGTCGAAATGAATAGGTTGACATAGTCTTCGAACAGATAGGCCAAGGTTGCCAGAGAAAAAAAGAGCGTTGCGAGTGTCGTCCACAAATTGATGGTGAGTCCTGTCGAGAAGGCATTGATTTGAGGCAAAGCACGACTTAACAGACCAATTACAAACGTCGAGGCGAGTAGGGCGGAAATTACGGGCGCGCTCAAACGTATTGCCAGCCGAAAACTTTCGCTCACCATGTGTAATGCAATTTGATGTAATCGTTCTGGTAGAAGTTGGCTGGTTAGCGGAATAGATTGGAATGAATCTAGTAAAGCCGTCATCATCAGGCGGTGACCGCCGATCGCAACAAAAATTATTAATGCAAGCCACTGTAAAATTCGACCCGCTGGCGCGCCCTCGATGATCGTCGAATCATCTCCCGATTGATCCATTGCCATTTGTCCTGATCGACAGATTATCGTTCCGGCAATTTGCACGCCAGAAAACAGAATCAGCAGCGTTATTCCAAGACTTGCCCCGATCAGAACATTCGCCAAGATCTGGATCGCGACTGTACCTGTGTCCGGAGCAAACGCGCTGTAGGCGTGCCATTGGAATGGTGTAATGAGGATGGTAAGCACGAAGACCGATATTATTCGGATATGTAATGGAATAAGGCGCGAACCCAAGAGTGGTGCAGTCAGCAGCATGGCACCGAGGCGCGCGAAAACAATTCCAAAGAAAAAAATTTTATCAGTGTGCAGAGACAGAAGTTGTTGCATGGCTGTTTTCAGCAAGTTGCGTCAAATTAGATCGCACAAGATTTGGGCTTGCTCACAGCCCTCCGGGAATTTCGGAAATTAATTTTACCGAGTAGTGGACAAGTTGATTTAAAATCCAGGGGAGGAGTAAGCTCACAACCAAAACGACTGCTAGTAATTTAGGAATGAAAGATATCGACTGCTCATTAATCTGTGTAACCGCCTGAAAAAACCCCGTAATAAGACCGACAATGAGACCCGTGATTAAAATAGGTGCACTCGCAAGCAACATTAGCAGAATAGCATCACGTCCGATATCGATCGCTGTTTCGGGGGACATTGCGTGTACTTTGTTTTGATTGGATTTTGTAATGCGGATTTGTCGAAGTGGCTGGCTACAGAAAAGGCTGGAAACTTTGCATAAGCATACCGACAATTAATTGCCAGCCATCGACTAGAACAAATAAAAGAAGTTTGAATGGAAGAGATATCAAAGAGGGCGAGAGCATTATCATTCCCATCGACATTGTCGCGCTCGCGATAACCATATCGAGAATCAAGAAAGGGACGAAGATCTGAAACCCGATTAGAAATGCGGTTTTCAATTCACTTAACATGAAGGCTGGAAGCAATGCGGCTAAGGGAACTTGACTGTAATTTTCGGGAGACTCAGCCTGTGGCATGTATTTCATAAACAACCAGATGTCATCTTGATTGCTGGTTGCCTCGATTTGCATACTCATAAATTTTCTTATGGGTTGGATGCCGTCACGCCATGCAGAATCAAGTGTTTTTTCTTTACTTGAGTATGGTTTAACGCCTTCGTCATACACTTCCGTCCAAACGGGACTCATAATCGCCAGCGACATAAACAATGCAAGCGACGTTAAGACCTGGGTCGAAGGTAGCGTTTGTAATCCCAAAGCTGCACGGAGGAGACCAAGGACTACAACGATTCGCACAAAGCAAGTTGTCATTAGAATGATTGCAGGAGCGAGGCTTACAGCCCCTAATAACAAAATCGTCTGCAATGTGCTATCAAATTCCTCCGGTGTGATCCAGGCAGACAATGATTCGCTGAATGAATCGGTGTTCTGCTCGGGTGAATATCGGCTCTCGGTATTCTGGCCGTAGATTGAAGTAATCGAAATTAGCCAAAAACAAACCATCCATCCCCCACGTTGGATGGTGGTGCGGCGGAATCCGTTGCGAAGTAATTTTGTCGACACTAATTCAGGCATCTGGCGGTTCAGCAAATGCAGGATGGTTGGCAGGATTGATTTGATCAAAGGTGTGTTGGCTGTGCCCCATAAAAGCACCCAAGAGTTTTCTGGGGAAACCGATGCCCGATTGTGTCTGTTTGGTGTGACAGCTCTCTAGCATTGCTTGAACCTCACTCGGATCTGTAATTTCTACGAGCGTCTGGATCGTGTTTGGCGAGTGGCCAAGAAGGAGTATGCGATTGCCGAGCCGTACCAGTTGAACATCATGTTTGGGACCTAGGTTTCCGCGCCCCAGAACCTGCCAGGTTTCTTTGCCGAGCAAGAGATTAGATCTTTTGTTGCCTTTGCGCATCCAAAAAGCGGCGCAACCAAACAAGACCAGCACAAAAAACAGGCTGCCCAAAGTTTGGAAGGCAGAGTAGGGCTTCATCGCTTCAGGTTTCTTTTTTTGGGTGTGGTCTTGCTGCGGAAGGATGAGATTTTGGATCGGTGGTTTTTTTTTGAAATTCAAATCTAAATCCGATTTACGGACACCCAACTCAGGAAATTCCATGTGCTCATAGGTTGCCTGGGTTGCATGGTTTGGATCAGCATAGGCTGCAGATACGAAAGTACAGCATGCAACGAGAACACTGGCACAGCGTCCAAAAAGATCGGGCAATACTCGGCGGAATTGGGACATCTTGACGTTGTAGTAAAAGAAAAAATTACCAAGGCTTGTTTGGCTACGACCTTCAGGAAGTAATGAATTTTCCTGATGCGATGAGCCGTTCGGCTGTTTCAACGACCTTAAGGCAACTGGTTGATTTGTTGACTCTCTGTCCTCGTATATTTCGAAGCGACTTTTCAAGGCGAATAACATCCTGAGATTGCATGCTTTCAGTCAGCGTTTGTGTTACTTTTGGGTCCCATTGTGAGAGTGCAAGAACGGCATCTCTTGGGTCCACCGCAGCGAAGAGCTCACAAAGTTGATCCCCGGAGAGACTTGAGATGATTTCGGGAGTTTGATCGTCGAGGATTTTTAGATTCGTCGGCGGTTTAACGGGCTGCTGGCCGTTGCTTGATTCTGGTTTGGATTGAGGGGCCGATTTGATTTGGTCATCGGTACGACGGGTTAAATCCGCACCCTTAAGCCGTAATTTTTTAAGAAGCTTCGATCGTTGTTCGGTGTCTACAAAATGGAGCAAATCACTGACTGCTTGCATGCCCTCTTTTCGATCTTTATTTCGCTTTATATTTGCTGAGAGGCGTTTTGCTATCGCCTTGCTGATTTTTTTTGTTGAGGCGTTACTTGTTTGCGCGGAATCTCCGAGATGCCGGAGTATCCTCAACTGGGTGGCATCTGGAAAGCGGCCCAAGAGATCGGCTGATTTCTCAGGCGACAGATGAGAAAAAACAGTCGCAATGACCCCGGCATCTTCGTTGATAATAATTTCGAACAGATCTTCCGAGTTCGTACGACGCACAAAATCGAAAAGTCGTGAATTGTCTTTATCGGCGTTTGGATTTGATGGTTGCGTCGATTCGGAATCAGAATGCACCGCCATTGTTGTAAGTTCAATCCCGTCGGTTTGTTGGTTCGGTATCAAGTGTGAATAATCAGATTGGCCGGCCAAAAGCAGACGGGCTTTGGCTGTATGATCATCCGCTCCGAAGTTTTGTGCTGAGTTAGGAAGGTTCTCGCCCGGCAGTTCAGTTAAAGATGTTTGACTTTTATCGGGTGGCTCACTGGGGATTTGAATGTCAAGTTTCGTTGGCTCAGAAACGCAATTCCGGTCGGTGGATTCGGTGCCAATTTTTCTTCGTAGTAAGGCAACACAGCCGGCAACCAATGCCGTGCCAACGATGGCGAGTGTGCCGGCGGGGAAAGATTCTGGTTGCTTCACCGACTCTTTCGGAACTTGGCTAGGCGATCTATTTGGGGTTCCAGAATGGATTTGGGAAAAATTTGCCGGCAGGTGCGTTGCGACAGGCGGTTCCGGAGACAGATTGAGGTCTACAATATAAATTACCTCGGGCTTCAGCCCTGCGATGCATCCTGCGAGGTAATTTCTAATAATCTGACTTTGCTGGGATGTCAGTGGTTTATTGTTTTTTGCCCGCACAGTGACACTTGCTGTGAAGATCGTATCTTGGGCAAGCCCCTTTTTCTCCTTGGCATCATAATGGACCGTGGCCTCTTCAATCCCGTTGAATTGACTAATGGTTTGAGCGAATTCTTTCTCTTGCGCGATTTTTATCCGATGTTTTCGTTGCTGCTGATTTTCAAAAGGACTACTGGAGTCAAGCGCTTTTTCGAGGTACTTGCCTGATGATTTCGTCAGCAGATTAGCCTTCGCTAAAGCGGCCATGAAACTGGATTTTTTTGTTTTTGGAACCAGGATTTTTTGTTTGTCGATCCGATAGTCTGCGAGCCCAGCATCCGCAAATGCGATCTGGTAAGCTGAAATTTGTCGTGAAGAAAGCGCGTCAGGGAATAATGTAATTTCAGCATTTTTTTTATTCCCATGGTTGAATAGGGCTGATGCAACAAGGCAGAGAATCGCACCGACTGCAATAAGAACTTGGGTTCTTTTTGGCAGTTTCCGTATCCGATCGGTAAGATCATTCCATGCGTGCTGGAGAGATTCCATGCTTTTTTAAGCGGCTGACCGCAAAGCCTGCGAAAAGGGAAGATGGATAGTAAATGCTACCCCGCCCTCGGGGCAATTCTGCACCCTCACCGTACCACCGTGAACCGCGACGAAATAATGTACGGGAATCAGTTCGGTGAATGTTTGATCGCTTTGACCGTCTAATAAACGCGGGGATTCGATGTAGTCGTTGCGACTGTCGGCAATCTCCAAATCGATCCCGTCAGCTTGCTCAACCGCCGTGATGATCAACTCGCCTCCGCAAGGCATTCCATGAATCGATTGCTCGCACAGACATCGAACCGCACGCTCAAAGAGTGACGCATTCAATGCGTAGCGAAGAGAATCGCAGATATCAACGTTCAGCGTGATGGCCTGCTCAGACAACTGACCCGATAGTGTTTCTAGTATCCGATTCACAGAATCTCTCAGTTGCGAAGTCGATGCTTTAGCCTCAAAAGTACCAGCCAGAAGGACGGGGAGTGGGTCTTTGTTTTTATTGGAGTTTGATATTTTCATCACCTGTTATGCCTTTCAACGACTTTCACGTTCTCAAAGCGGGATCATAGCGCAATAAGCGGCGAATCATTTATCCTTGGATCAGATGCAACATCTTCCAAGGGAGGGGGAGGCTACTCGAAACTTCCAACAGGCGTCAATCCGCGTTTTACCTGGCAGCATCGATAGCTTGCCAGATTCCGAGGTATGAAAGCCGCCGGCGCAATAGAATCAACAGGGCGGATGACTGCTAACTCGCTCCACTGGGAGACGAGAGGCCGCGATTTGATCACGCGGTCACGATCGGCGTCTTTTGCCCGCTAGCAAGGACGTCCATTATCCAAGGATCGATGTCTGAGAGCATGGAATCACGCAGAGTGCCACCCGCGGGATACTGTCTTAACGTAACGGTCATGCCTGCGATATGGAGCAGGCGTAAATCTTCACAAACCATGGTGTTCGGATAGTGCTCGTTGTCTCGCTCAACCATGAGTAAAATGGGCATTTGGCGAATTTCATTCAAGTGTGCCATCAGAGCATCTTCTCTGGGAAGCGGCCCGCCTACCGATACGATGCCCGCAAACCGCTCCGGGAGAGTCATGCCGATTTGCAGTGCCATGGTGCCACCCGCTCCACTACCGGCAAGAAAAATGCGGTTGGAGTCTATGCGAAATCGCTGCTCGGCATGTTCCATAGCCATGCAGATGTGTTCTGATGCTTCCGAAAGATCACCATTGCTCAATGGCCAACTATAGGTTGCGCCCCATTGGTCCAATCGCGGCATACCAAGCGATACAGTACCTCGTGGAGCCACGGCAGCATAGTTTCGCATGCTGATCTTAGGCATGACCTGGCGAAGTTGAGTTTCATTTTCCCCCTCGGCGTGTAACCAGACGACCAACGGATATGCATAGTTGGGTTCGTAATGCAACGGTGTGAAAACGGAACAGATATTCGCTGGTTCCGTTGCAGATGATCGGCTTTCGGATGTGTTGTGCTGACCGAGATTGTCATGCAGAAAATCATCGGCGACGTTCGCATCGCTAATTGTGGACGTGAGATTTTCAGGCATCACGCTGGATGAGAGGCGATTCATCGGTTTGGGTCTCCTGGGTCGTCCATCAATCTGTTGCAATATGGCATTAGTCAAAAAGGGCAACAAAATTCCGGATACGCATTCATAAAATAATCGCTTGCACGCTGCGACCAATTTGGAATCCGCGTACAGGGACTGCAACGGATATTGCTACCAGGAGGTTGAGGGCGTGGTTGGCGAGACCGAGATTTTTACATCGCAACACCAACTTAAAGCAAGGTGACTTTCGGTTTAGATTCGAAGAGGCGAGAGATACTGGCATCGCTATCAATTCAAGGAGTGAGGGCAGTCACGCCGGTAACCATCATGTCAACAACGTTTCCATTGTCTCCACCAGTTCTTTCACCGCATCCACGCTTTTTCGGAATTCCACCTGCTCATGCTCATCCAGGGAAAGTTCTACGATTCTCTCGACTCCTCCCGCCCCGAGGATCGCAGGCACGCCAACATAGTAGCCCCCCACTTGATATTCGCTGTCACAATAGGCGGCCAACGGCAGCAATCGTTTTTTGTCCTTTACAATTGCTTCAACCATCTGTGTCGTTGCTGCGGCCGGGGCATAAAAGGCACTGCCTGTTTTTAACAGTCCAACAATTTCACCACCGCCTTTGCGGGTCCTTTCAATTATTTCTTCGAGCCTTGGGCCCGGTAGTAATTGGCTGATCGGAATCCCGCCCACCGAAGTACAGGTGCGGAGCGGAACCATGGTATCACCATGGCCACCCATCAACATGGCCTGGACATCCTCGACGCTCACACCGAGTTCCATCGCCAAAAATGTTCGATAACGAGCGGTGTCGAGAACACCGGCTTGCCCCATCACTCGGGGATGCGGAAATCCGGTGACTTTTTGGGCGCGCTGAACCATAGCGTCTAAAGGATTGCTTACCACGATCACAAATGCGTTCGGGCTGTGTTTGGCCACTTGTTCGGAAACAGTGGTCACGATGGACGCGTTGGTTTTAAGCAAATCATCGCGACTCATGCCCGGCTTCCGGGGAAGACCTGCGGTGATGACGACAATATCACTGTCAGTAGTATCGCCATATTCGGTCGTCCCTACGATTCGACTATCGAATCCCATGATGGGACTCGCTTCCATCAGATCTAACGCTTTTCCAGCAGGCATGGTCTCTGTTTGGGGAATGTCAAGGAGTGTGATGTCCCCCAACTCAGCAGCCGCGCACCAGTGCGCTGTGGTTGCACCGACATTTCCAGCACCAATGATCGATATTTTAGACCTCCGCATACGCCACTCCTCATGTTCCAGGGGCGAGTTCCGTTCCACCGCGATGTTTGCCAAAGACGGCAGACTTCGAATATCCGTCTGTAGGAGGCGACGTCAAGTGGTGGACACGCGAATAGACGAAATAATTCGCATGGACGAACATGGAAGAATCCGAAACGCTAATCAGACCCGCACCGAGAGTATGGCGCGCGGCCCGGAAGCAACGCTTCCCGAGGAAGCGCTGAGTCAACCATTCGATCTGCAAAAGCAGAATCCGAAGGGCAGGACGAAAGTTGAACACCGCCGCAAAGGTATGCCGGTATCGAATAATGCCGCAATTAGCGAGCTGGCTCGAGTAATCGCGACTTTTTAGGCCGTGCGCTGCTTCGGGCCTTCGACCGGAAACATCTTCTCATGACCTTGCACCATCGCTTCGGTGACAATGTGTTTCTCGCCTTCCGGTTGGTCCGGTAACTCGAACATTATGTCCAGCATGATATGCTCAATGATCGAACGTAGGCCGCGGGCACCGGTTTCACGCTGTTGTGCCTTGTCAGCAATCGCGGCAAGGGCTCCATCGGTGAACTCCAGCTCCGCATCCTCCATTGCGAACAGCTTTTGATATTGTTTGATTAACGCATTTTTTGGTTCGGTTAACACGCGAACCAGGGCATCCCGGCCAAGTGGTGTCAGGGAGGAGTGTACCGGCAAACGACCGACAAGCTCAGGAATAAGTCCAAATTCGAGAATATCGTCACTCGTGACGTGCGGAAGGGTGCTGGCCAGATCTGAATCATTTTCAAATCCTGATTCCTGCCCGAAACCGATTGTCCGTTTGCCGAGACGCTTACCAATAATTTTTTCGATGCCCACAAATGTTCCGCCACAAATGAACAAAATGTTCGTGGTATCCATTTGAATATATTGTTGCTCAGGATGCTTTCGTCCACCTTGCGGCGGTACATTAGCTGTGGTGCCCTCAAGCATTTTCAAGAGTGACTGTTGGACTCCTTCGCCCGAAACATCACGCGTGATGGAAACATTCTGGCTCGTTTTACCGATTTTATCGATCTCGTCTATGTATAGTACTCCACGCTGTGCAGCCTCTATGTCGAAGTCGGCCGCGTGAAGAAGCTTAAGCAGCAAATTTTCCACATCCTCGCCAACGTAGCCCGCCTCGGTCAGGGTTGTCGCATCGCCAATCGCAAATGGCACGTTGAGTGCACGTGCCAGCGACCGAGCGAGCAACGTCTTGCCCGAACCAGTGGGACCGACCAGTAGGATGTTCGACTTCTCAATTTCAATGTCCGAATCTGTGTCGCCCGCCATCAATCGTTTGTAGTGGCTGTGTACCGCGACTGCCAATACACGCTTGCTGTGTTCTTGACCGATAACGTATTCATCGAGGTGTGCCACGATTTCTCGCGGTGTTGGAACATTCGAGAAAAGTTGCTTAGAAGTTCCGCGCCGACGCCGCTCCTGGTCAAGGATAGACTGACAAAGCTCGATGCAATCTCCGCAGATGTATACGTCGCCCGGCCCCTCTACCAAAGGGCCCACATCGCGATAACTTTTGCGACAGAATGAGCAAAATGCATTTTTCTTTGTGGTGCTTCCACTGCGGCGGGTTCCGCCATTGTTGTCACGTCCGGTGGGCATCGTCTCTCCTTTCAACGACTGGTGCATTGCAGCACCTCTGGCCTGTGTCCAAGGTCAAGGAATCCTTCATCGGGTGTTGCTCGAGTGGTCTCAGTGAATGCTCACCGAGTAGGGCATCCGTGTCCCTGCAAAGTCTCGAGAAAGGTGATGTTCCACGCTTTTTTCCGACCGTCACCAAATCTTCCAGCAGCTGGTTTAGTCGGCACGACCGATTCGCTCGACCTAACCCGCATGGTCAGAATTTTTTATCTCCTCTTTCATTTCATACGAAAGCCGTGCTTTAATAGTTCGGAATTCTTCGTCCGTTAGGTCACCCCTGGAATGCATTTCTCTGAAATTGGTTAGTAGTTCTGAGGCGGAATTTGTGTCATCGTCGGTAGCATCGCGCCACTTTGACACAGCGTATGCCCCAATCGCGATCAACGCCACGACCGCGGCAAACAGAATAATCGCCAGATACCACGGACCCTCTAAATTTTCGACCATGATGAGCCATCTGAAAATAACGGAAAAAGCGGAATCCGCGAACCGTCTCGGCTCACAGCATTATGTAGCTCGTGGCCAATAAAGTCTAGGATCCCACATTAATAACGTGTGACAATTCCGATTTCTATCCGTCGCACCACGCGATGACCAAAACTTTAAAATTAAAAAAAAGCAATAGATTTAGTAGCTTCGCAGTTTGCGTCACTGTCGAGCCCACATCGTATGCCACAAACGGCACTCCACGATTCGTGATACTTTTTATCAATCGCACGCGGACACTCGAGCGAAGGCCCAGCTTGACACCATCGGTCGGCTGTCAGGAATTACCCGATTTGCTACATTGAGGTACGCTAGCATTTTATGGAGGTAGCCCCCATGGCAGGCAGCACGTCAGCCATCAATTATCTGATTGGAAAGAAAACGGCTGCACCGCGAGCAGTGACCGTTTTATTCGGTGGTGATTCTTACCTGAAAAAGGCTGTTCTCACGCAGTTAAAAAAGACGGCCTTGCCGGATAATGATTCGGAATTCAGCATCTCGCACATCGACGCTGAAAAAGAGACTTGGCGTGACGTGTTGGATATTCTGGCTACACGTTCTCTATTCGGAGACGGGAAGCGATTGGTCATCCTTGATGACGCTGACGATTTTGTCAAAAAAAATCGCAATGCTATTGAAGATTACACGAAACAGATTGCGACGACCGCCATTTTAGTGGTAATGGTCAATACCTGGCCTAAGTCGACTCGTCTCTATAAAGAGTTAGAGAAGACAGGGTTGCAAATCGATTGCAGCTCACCTAAGCCGGCAGAGCTTGTGAAATGGCTTCAGCATCGAGCAATTGAATCGGGTGATTTCAAGCTAACCTCGGAGGCCGCCAGGGCGATGGTTGACATTCTCGGTTGTGAGCCGGGTCTGCTTGACCAAGAAATACAAAAAATGAGCTTGACGGTCGACCCAGACAAACCATTGACTCCGGAAGAAATACAGAACCGTATCGGTGGTTGGCGGGCAAAAAAAGTCTGGGATATGCTGGATGCGGCATGCGACGGTAACTGTGCTGACGCACTGAAACAACTTGAGCGGCTCATTTACGCGGGCGAGCATCCGATTGCTATTCTGGGACAGGTTGCGTTTCCACTCCGAAAATTTGCCCTCGCGGCGAGCATTTACCGCTTCGGGGAACAAGACCAGAAGAAGATTTCGCTCAGCGCGGCGTTGGAGCGGGCTGGGGTTGCCCGTTACTTTCTTGCCGAAAGCGAACGCCGATTGAAGCGACTGGGACGTGAGCGTGCGGTAGCCCTCCACCGTTGGTTGCTTGAGGCGGATCTTGCCATGAAAGGGGAGAGCAGTCGCGCGGATAGGGCAAGAATTGTACTGGAACGATTGATTGTACGTATCGCAGTGCCGAAGACTGTTCCGCTCTCCACAACGCCGGAAATGTCGCGATTGTCCTGATCATGAGGTGGATAGCGCGTCGGTCTTTGCGATCACGAAACATCTATTTCTTTGCCATACATTGCGGTTGTCGATTCCCGCTGTCGTTGATACCATCCCCTGCCCGAGGGAGTCTGGGAAATTGAATTATGGAAGTCAAAACGGTAGCACAACGCCGAGGCAATTGTGATTGGCGATGGCCGGATAACCTCATTCTGCATCCTGCAACCAAGTGTGTGCGGCCAGTACCGGAAATTTTTATTGCAGCGGCGATTTCTTTCATGATTACCGGCTGCAATGGATGGCCTTGGCGTGAGGGGGCGGTCCCTGATTCGGTGGCTATGTGCCGGGAACTTTCTCAACAAGCCATCACGAGTATGGAGGCGGAACGCTGGAAAGAAGCGGAGGGATTATTGGATCGTGCCGTCACTGCATGTCCCATCGATCCGGACGCACGTCGCTACTATGCTGAAACGCTCTTAAATCGCGGCGCATCATCCGAGGCTCTCGCTCAGCTCGAGGAAGCAGTCCGCCTAACGCCCAACGATACGTCCCTGGTGATTCGCGCGGGTGAAATCTGCTACCAGATGGGTGATTATGAGCGCGCGCGGCGTTGGGCTTACGAGGCGATCAACATTGATCCCACGTCTGCCGACGGATGGGCACTGAGTGCATCAATTTATCGTGCAGAAGAAAATCCTCGAAAAGCGTTGTCTGATTTTCAACGCGCGTTGGGATATCGACCGGAAGATCCAAAGTTACTCGTTGCCGTTTCAGAAATCTACATGTCATTGGGCAGGCCGGGCCGCGCGCTTTTGCATTTACAAAATCTCTCGGAAACGTATGTTTCGGGTGAGGTTCCTCCGATTGTGCTAGCCCGCAAAGCACATGCGCTTACCGCCTTGGGGCGTTACCAGGAGGCGGCGGCGCATTACCGCATGGCCTGTCAGCAGGCCCCGCCCTCGGCCGACGGATATTACCGCTTGGCGCAAGCAGAGTTGCGGGCAGGTGAGGTCCGGGGAGCCAAGATTGCAACGGAGATGGCACTACAAGTGGATCCCGACCACCCGCTAAGTGTCCAACTTTTGAACCAACTGCCACCCGAAGCGATGGCACCCCGTGGTCCATGAAGTTCGATTCAACAAACTTCACGGTCAAAACGGTCGCCCATATCTTAAATCACACAACGGTTGGCATTATTCGTTCACGGTCGTTTCGGGGCTATCCGCCGCTTCGATTGTTACGGGGGTACCGTTGCTCTTTGTCGTGTAGGCGTGCCACAACAATACGATGGCACCCAAGACAAGCAGACTGTCGGCAATGTTAAAATTCGGCCACCGCAACGCTTCATTCCACTGCAGTAGAATCCAATCTCGCACGGCATAAATAATGCTCCCCGCCGGCTCGCCTCCTACCAGGCCCTCTGGCCATCGGAGTCCATGGAGCCCTAGGCGATCATATAGATTTCCCAGGATACCGCCCGTGATGCCACCGAGTGCGAGCGTGAGATACCAGTCTTTTGCCTCGCCTGCAATAAATAGCCAGTAAATAATGCCACCCACTGCCAACACCGAGAAGAGTGCAAACCATAATACCAAACCTTGGCCGATGCCGAACACCGCACCCTGATTTAAGCTGACTTGCCATCCGACGTGGCCTTCCCAGAGCCAGAGGACATCCGGTTTGTTCGGCGCGGGTGGCCAAAGCCTGGAAAAAATCCAACTCTTGGTGCCCAGGTCAACAACCACACCCATCAGGGCCACGAATAGAAACGCCAGGTAGCGATTAGCGGGAACCAGCGGGATGCCTCCTTACACCCAGATTACCCATAAAAATGGATTTTTGGGGATTAAGGTTTCCTAGTTCAATCACGCGCTTACTGCTCACGCTTCGATGCACATTGGATGCAAAGCGGAGTGTAAGGTATTGCTTTGAGACGTGTTTTGCGGATGGCTTTACCACAGTCTTCGCATGCGCCATAGCTACGGTCTTCAATGCGTTCGAGTGCTGCTTCTACCGCTTCCAAGGTCGATTCCTCGCTCTCCATCATACTGAGCGTGAATTCCTGTTCATAATTGTCGCTTCCGATGTCTGCCATGTGGATCGGCATGCTCGAAAGATCCCCGTTTGATTCACTTCGAGTTTTATTGAGAGCGACATCCGCCATGGTCGTCACATCACCGCGTAAACGTGACCGCAGGCTCAAAAGCATTTCTTTGTAAGGCTTCATCTCTGCTTTTTTCATCTTGTTTCCCCGCTGATGGCTCCTCCGCTGGACGCTTACAGAAATCATTTGAGTCCAATTCGTAGTGCTTTGGACCGTATGGAAAGAGGCAACATTGTAGGGACCGCTAATAAAACTGTCAAAGGACCTGGTTGCTATGATCTTGCTAGGGGCAGGTGCCTGCAATAGACTAAAAAATTGATAAATTAACGGTATCTGCCCTCTGATTTTCTGATCAAGAGCGTTTTTGATTTCGCTTGAGGAGTCCGCTGTTGGCTTGCGGAGAGATCGTGAGAGACATCGCTTTTCAACGCTGCATTTCCCCAGATTGCGGCAGGCAATATGACCTTGCCCAAATTCAACTGCAGTGTGAAGACTGTGGTCAACTTCTTGATGTTGCTTACGACTGGGATCGACTTGAAGTTCCGCGAAGTCTGAGTGTGTTCGACGGCCACAATGGGTCGTTGCAAGATCCGCGAATCCGGAGCGGTGTTTGGAGATTTCATTCACTGCTTCCCTTTGCGCCTCTGGATCACGTAGTCACGATCGGTGAAGGCCACACATTGTTGCAACAGGCTTCGAGTGTGGCAGGATATGTAGGCCTCGAAGCCGGGGAGCTGTACTTGCAATATGAAGGGATGAACCCTTCCGGTAGTTTTAAGGACAATGGAATGGCAGCCGCTTTTACGCATGCTGCCCGCATGGGAGCCAAACGGGCTGCCTGCGCATCGACCGGAAATACCAGTGCTTCGTTGGCAGCATTTTGTTCGGTCACTAGGCAAATGAAAGCGATCATATTCATCGGTTCAGGAAAAATTTCTTTCGGCAAGTTATCACAAGCTCTTGATTACGGTGCGTTGACAGTGCAGATCAAGGGTGACTTTGATGATGCAATGCGGCGTGTTCGGGAAGTGGCCGGGAAGTTGGGAATATATTTGGTCAATAGTGTTAACCCCTTTCGCCTTGAGGGGCAAAAAACAGTCATGTTCCGAGTGCTTCAATCGCTCAACTGGGAAGTGCCCGATTGGATTGTTGTTCCCGGGGGAAACCTTGGAAATTCAAGCGCATTTGGAAAAGCCTTCGCCGAGTTGTTCGCGCTCGGGTTGATTCAGCGGATTCCCCGACTGGCGGTGATCAACGCGCAGGGTGCAAATACGCTGTACCAGCTATATGAGCAACAGGGGCTCCGTTGGAATCGAGGAGCTCCGCAACCGGGTGAAGTTGATGGCTACTACAATCAGTTGGAAGCAACAGGGCAGCGGGCAACAACCATCGCCAGCGCGATTGAAATCAATCAGCCGGTGAACTTTTATAAATGTTTACGAGCGCTCGAGACATGTGACGGGGTGGTAAGGGAGGTCAGTGATCAGGAAATTCTTGATGCGAAAGCACAGGTTGGAGCGGGCGGCCTTGGTTGTGAACCGGCCAGCGCTGCCAGCGTTGCGGGTGCAAAAAAGTTACGGGGGGAGGGAGTGATCGGTGCTGGGGATCGAGTTGTCTGTGTGCTCACCGGGCATTTATTGAAAGATCCCGATGCCACGGTCGCTTACCACACCGACAATAAGGAAATGTTTGAGCGTGTGCTCGCATCTCGGGGCGTGGAGCATACCAATTTTGCAAATCGGGCAGTCGTCGTGCCCAACGACTTGGATCAGATTGTTGGAGCGATTGAGAAGCACGCTTGAGCGACAACGGGCTGCAGATCGCAGGCAATATTTAATCGACATCTGAAAGGAAACGGATGGGAAAAAAACGAATCGTCATTCATGGTGCAGCAGGCCGCATGGGACAGCGGTTGATCGCGCTGGCGGCAATCGATCCACAATGGGAAATTGTCGGGGCCCTAGAATCCGCAAATCATCCGCGCCTGGGGGAAGATGCCGGCGAAATCGCCGGCGTCGGTCCGTTAGAGTTGCCCCTCGAATCAACGTTGCCTGCAGCGGATGTGGTCGTCGATTTTTCGGTGCCTGAGGCTACGGTATCGCTCTCCGAGATATGCGCGTCGCAAGGCATTCCACTCGTTACCGCGACAACTGGACTCGAGGAGACGCAATTAAAAACCGTTCAGGATGTCGCAGATAAGATTGCCGTACTTTGGGCACCGAGCATGAGTCTGTTGGTTAATTTAACTATGAAACTTGCGGAGATGGCCGGTGAATCCTTGAAGGACTGTGAATCCGGGGTCGATGTTGAGATTATTGAGCGTCATCACCGATTCAAGGAAGATGCACCTAGCGGTACGGCATTAAAATTCGGCGAATTGATTGCGGCAGCTATGGGTATCAACCATCACCGTCACGGTCGCGAAGGCCAAACAGGTCCTCGTGCCGCAGATGAAATTGGTTATCATGCCGTGCGAATCGGTAACAATCCGGGAGAACACAGCATTCTTTTCGGACTGCTGGGAGAGACTCTGGAGTTAAATGTTGCTGCAACAAACCGCGATGCATACGCAAGCGGGGCACTCGCCGCGGCCCGTTTTTTGGTTGAGCAACCAGCCGGATGGTATGGAATGGGGGATGTCCTCGGCTTTTAATTACTGGGAAAATCTTCGCCAGGAACCTAGAAGGCGAGTAAAAGGTAGGCGGAATGTTCAATGGCAAAATGTGATGAGGGCTATAGATGCGATGTTTGCGGTGAGAACGTTGCCGGAATCACTGAAAGTGATCTCTACCTGCGTTACGTCATCGGACATGTGGACCCCGAGACACTGCATACGGCTGCTGAACGCCATATCGGCTGCAATCCGGCGGTGGCGCAATTCATTGTTGATGACGAGTTCTCACCGATCACTGCTACTGGAGATTTCAACAAGCGGAACATGGATCGCTGCTATGTCGCCGAGCAGGAAAAATTAATCACCCGAGGGTGGCAGCGTCTTTGCAAGTTAGTCGACTCGGACATACCGATCATCGAATATCCGCTTCCCGAGGTAAGGGCCCAGATGCAATCACGCTATCGTTGAGCTTGGGTATCCGACTATGGGGCGGCACAATCTCAAAACCGCTTGCGCCATGCGCGAATCTATTTGGCTGAATCGGGCTCAAAGGTTTCGCAAATTAAGTGAATGGCGTGCAAGTGGAGTTCTTGAATCCGGGGCGGATCTTCACTTGGAACAGTGACAGCGCAAGATACTGATTCTTCTAATGGAAATTTGTTTCCTGTGAATGCCACAATCAACATGTTTTGTTGCGAGGCTTGTCGCACCGCCCTTAATAGGTTTTCAGATTTACCGGACGTAGAAAAAACAAGTAGCACGTCTCCCGCCTCGCCCAACGCTTGTACCTGTCTGGAAAAGATGTCCTGGAAACTGAAGTCGTTACCAATGCAGGTGAGCACCGCACTGTCTGCCGTAAGTGCAATCACGGGGTAGGGTGGACGACTCATGCGATACCTGCCCACCATTTCGTCGGCAAAGTGCTGTGCGATCGTTGCGGATCCACCGTTACCCGCCACGAGGACTTTCTTTCGCTTGGTAAAAGCTTGCTTCAAACATTGGACCGTCTCAGCGAGTTGCCGATGCCACTGTTCGGCATCCAGCAGTGATGCATGCAATTGATCTGTTTGAGATTTGAATTTTTTTTGCATTTGTGTCAGCTAACCTTAATTTTGCATTTCAGTATCAATTTCGGTTCCCAGACGGACGGTGTCAGACCGATAAAAAATTGCGATCGGTAGTAATAACATTCCGGTGATTCCAAAGATGCTAAACTTCGGCATTTGCATCCATTGCAATATTTCATCACTCGCGAAGAAAAATAGGGCAGCGAGCACGATAGCGATCCAATTCACCAGGTTCATCGCTCCGATCACACGACCTTTTACCTTTTGCGGGGGCCTAGCTTGCAGATAGACCTGCACGGGTAACGCAAACAGCCCAGCAAAAAAACCGGAAAAAATCAGCGCCACGCAGCTTCCGCGGACACCCAGTAAGTGATGCCATGATTTTTGATCCAGCGAGGAGGGCAGGGCAAGCAGCAGCAGGCAGACGGCTAAACCGAGTGCCCCGATCTTAACGAGACGAAAATTTACATTCCCCCCGGAAATTTTTCCCGCGGTAACGAATCCGGCTGCGATTCCAATCGATACAGTGGCTAGTAGAAAACTAGTTTTAGCGTTACTCATCAGAAATTGTTCCCGACCCAACCAGTTCACCATCAGGGGAAAAATTGCGGCGACAAACCAGAAGATTGAATAGATCCAAAGCGCATTTCTGAGCGGCTTGTCCCGAGAGAAGACACTTCGCGCGTCAGGAGAAATGGTGAGGTTGGACCAAAAAAAGGGAGCGTCTGGTTCTGCGACCGGTGTCCTTCTGATGAGTAGCGATGTAAAAGTTCCTACCACCGCGATTCCTACACAAATTACCCCGATTGCCCAAAGGATGTGGTGCATTGCATCCAACAGAATACCACCAACCCAAGTTCCCAGAATGATGGCTAGAAACGTTGTCATTTGGATGATTCCATTCATTCTCGGCAAATCGGTTCCGCGAACCATTTCCGGTAGGATGCCATATTTAGCGGGACCAAACACCGCACTTTGCGAACCCATCAAAAATAGAACAAACAACAACCACCAGGGTGTACCGACAATACTGAATTGCTCAGTTCCATCGTGCGCTTCTCCGGCATTTAGATCCTTCATCATTGTAAATGCAAAAACCGCGGCCAGCATGACAAGAATCTCTAGGCACTTACAAAAGACAATCAATCCACGTTTACTGACGCGATCCGACCAATATCCAGAGATCCCAGAGAGAAAAATAAACGCGATCGCGAAAGTTCCTTGGGCAAGAAATTGTTGATCTCGGATTTCACCTGCTGGATTGACTATTACTGCAACGCACAGCAACAAAACAATTTGTTTAAATACGCTGTCATTGAATGCACCAAGAAACTGAGTCGTTGTCATGCCCCAAAAACCGGGATCCTCATAAAGTGGAGGCAGGAGTTTCTCGTGGTGTGGCACGTTTTTCTTCATTTTCTATTCCGGTGCATTGCGAATTTATTGCCTGCTGTAGTCATCTGCGAAGACCAGCATTTCAGCGGACGCATTATGGCGACCGAACGTTGATGCTAGCAAGATCGCTGAGTGGCTAGCATTGGCTCTGGCAAACGCTCAAAAGACATTGACGCCCGCGGTGATGCGACCTATTTTTTTGCCGCGTGGTTGTTTTTTACGTTGCAAAGGGCGTTCTCGTGCAATAGCACAACCTCTGTAGCCTTGTTTCATTGTGACAATCGACCGGCGGGAAACACGCCATGACTCTCCAACCCGCTCCACCGTTTGCCCGACGCCACAACGGTGTTGTTTTTCTTTTATCGTTCGTCGTGATTGTCTGGTCGACGATTTTACTGGTAGGTGGTTGTCAGAGCAGCCATTGGTTAATCAAAAAGCAGCCCGATTGGTCCTCATTTAATCAACTTGTTTACAGGGATCACAATTCGCTTGAGCCGAGCCCGAGAACGGGGCAAGTTCTCAGGCAATACGACCTTGCGGAGAGATTTAAAACCCATCCGGAGCAGGTTCTGCGTCAGTTACAGATCATTTTGCATGCGGAAAATGATGCCCATATTCTGTTCGCGCAAGCAGAAATTTCGAACATGCTGGCAAAGCGTAGTGAAAATCAGGACGAGAAAAAGGCATTTGATTTTTATGTGACAGCTGCAGCAGACAGTTTTGAATATCTATTCGGTAGTAAGTTTGCATCGACACGAAATACTTACGATCCCCAGTTTCGCCAAGCCTGTGATCTCTACAATGAGTCACTTGATCGAGCTATGCGACTTGCCAATCGTCATGGTGGATTAAAGCCGGGTTTGCAGCACTTTTGTCATACAGGGAGTGAATCGATTGTGTTTCGCATAACTTCCCATGTGGATCATCTTCGAGATGACGGTTTTAAAACATTTGCATTTGTTTCAGACTATGAAATCAACGGGCTTTCCAATCACTATCGGACTTATGGATTGGGCGTACCTCTTATTGCAAAGCGTGCCGTTTTTGAAAAAAATCAACAGATTGAATCGCACTATCCACCAGGAATGAGCGTACCGGTTACCGCCTATTTACGTATGCACCCATCCCGACGGATGGGGCCGGAGGGTGCGATGATACGTGAAGCGGTATTAGAGCTTCGTGATCCGTTACGTACACCGACCGTGCAAGTCGCTGATCGAGTGGTGCCCCTGCAAAGTGACTCGACAACACCGCTGGCGTATTTTCTCGATAACCTCGAATATACCGACACGGCAGCGGCAACCAGTGGTCTTTTGCGACCGGATCAAACGCCCTATCCAGGAGGACTCTATATGTTGGAGCCCTACCAGCCGGGCAAGATTCCTGTGCTTATGGTCCATGGGATTTGGGCGACCCCCATCAGTTGGATGACGATGTTTAACGATTTACGCAGTATCCCGGAGATCAGGAAACATTATCAGTTTTGGTGCTATTTTTATCCCACCGGTGAGCCTTTTGTTTACACTGCAGCTGATTTGCGTGAGCAGATGGTTCAATTAAGAGAAATACTGGATCCGCAAAAGGAAGAGCCCGCCCTGGAGCAAATCGTCATGGTGGGCCACAGCATGGGTGGATTGATTTCGCGGCTCCAATCAGTCGACAGTGGTGATCTATTCTGGCAGCAAATTGCCGAACAACCTCTTAATATGGCAAAAGCAGACCCCGAAACGCGGAAACAGATTGAGCGTCTTTTCTTTTTCAGGGCGAACCCTGCAGTACGACGCGTGGTCACAATTGCAACCCCCTTCTCCGGCAGTGATCTTTCAAATTCGGCCACCCAATGGCTTGGAAGTCAGTTGATAGAACCGCCAAAATTGATCATGGACTCGCTTCAAAAACTTAAAAGTGAGAATCCAAAATTATTGAAAACCGATGTTGCCGATCTAACGCCGACCAGCTTGGAAATGCTTGCTCCAGGATCCGCAGCCCTAAAATCTCTAGCGGCAGCACCCCGGGCACCCTGGGTCACTTACCATAACGTGATCGGCCGCACAGAAAGCAAAGACTTTTTGCGTCGAGTTACCGGAGACGGAGACGGCGTGGTCACCATCTCCAGTGCTCAAGCAGACGATGTCGTTTCAGAAATCATTGTTGATGCTGATCATCACTCGATCCATCGTCATCCACGAACCATCCTTGAGGTTCGTCGGATTCTATTGGAGCACCTTGATAGCGTGCGGCCGGCGGTCGCTTCGGATATCGCGAGTCCGCAATTCGCACCGGAAACGCCTGACGGCCGTTTGAGTTCGCCACCGGATGGCGGTCCCGTTCGGTCACTGACGCCAAGATTTTAGCTGAGTGGCGATTTATTGAAATCGCTGCTCGAAAAACCATGGCTCGCCGTATTATCGCGGTGGCAGAGGGAGATGAGTCCCTCCTCCCGTCATATCATCAGTCGGCATCCGACTTCCACTGATCGGATGCGAACGTTGCGAGTCATTTAACTGAGAGGGCAAATAGGGTTTTCGCCGAGACGTCGACATCTGCGGACTCGAGCCCGGATGCGCTGCCGTTTGATCACTTTCCGGGCCGGCGATCGTGTGATCATCTACGTCGGTTCGGTTTAGTTCACGTACTTGAGGTGCCGTGCGGCCGGACGAAGACTCCACCGGATCCTCGAACCGCGGCAGCTCACCGCGCACAATCCGCACGTCGTCCGGCGCCTCAACTCCTATTCTGACAGTGTTCCCCTTGATTCGCAGTATCGTAACTTTAATGTGGTCGCCAATCCGAATGGAATCCTGCGACTTTCGAGTTAGAACTAACATGGCATACTCCTTTATGCGAGATGAGATGTATGGAGGAGATTTATTAGATTTTACGCAGCAAGTTAAAAATTGGTCTAACTTTTTTTAAAGTTCATGGGAAACAACTTGCAATAGATTGTTTTTGAGGGCTTCGGTCGGTCAGACATTTGGTCATCAATTTGTGCTATATACGCGAAACAGCAAAATTTCGGTCAACAAAATAGATCGATGCTAGCATGTCAGTGCGATTTGACATTTCATCTGAATTCACCCAACAGACACATTGGCGGTATCGGATATGTGGTAATTTTTGCGATTTGGCCAGACTTTGGCCAAGTTGGATTGCAAACTACGTTGATGATTTTTACTATTTCGAACGGTAAATCGTCCCCATCTCCAACCGTCATCCGTTTCACCTTGGGCTAATCGTGGAATTACTCAAACAAGCGCTCGAAAATGATCAGGTTATCCTGGACATTCGCTCGCAGGATCTGAACTCCATTTTTCACGAGGCGATACAGGTTTCTGTCCAGCAACAGTGGATTCCGGCTGAGCTGGCCGAGACAGTAGAGCAAGCATTGCTCGAGCGAGAGCAGACGGCGCCGACCGCGATTGGCCACTCGGTATCCATCCCCCATGCCTATCTAAAGGGCCTTCAGGAACCGCGCGTGATTTTTGCGCGCTTATCGCATGCCGTAAATCTTGGCGCGCCGGATGGCATTCCCACTCGGTTTCTGTTTTTCATGCTTGGCCCTCCGGGAGACGCTGCGGGACACCTCGATACGCTGGCAAGCATCGCGCGTTTGATGTCAGATGATGAGTTTCGCTTCGATGCAATTCGAGCCCACAGCCATACTGACCTTACAACGGCCCTCGATCGATATCTCCGCCGGACAACGCAACCTGTGGAGGTGGTGAGTGATTCGTTCGACGGCCTTGATTATACCGGGCGGTTCGGTGGAGGGCTGATGGCCGATATTCGGCGTCGGGCCACTTTCTACCGGAGCGACTTTACCGACGCATTACATCAGAAATCAGTTGGGTCCGCCCTGTTTCTTTTTTTTGCACTCTTCACACCAACCATCACCTTTGGTGCGATTCTTGCCGTGCAGACAAACAACGAGATTGGTGTGATACAGATGATCGCTGCCACTGCGGTGTGTGGGGTTATCTTCGCTCTTTTTTCAGGTCAACCGTTGATTGTCCTGGGACACACGGGTCCGCTGCTGGTGATGACCGTGATTCTCTACTCACTGTGCGAACAAAATGGAATTGATTTTCTGCCCGCTTATTGTTGGGTCGGCCTCTGGACAGCTCTTTTCCTGATGATTCTCTCATTGACCGAAGTGTGTTGTCTGATGCGGTACTTTACCCGGTTCACCGACGAAATTTTTGTGGTTCTTATCTCATTTATATTTATCTATGAGTCCTTGCGATGGTTATTTTCCATTTTTGATCGCGTGAACGTGGGCCCGTATGACACCGCACTGTTTTCCCTTGTCTTAACGCTGGGTACCTTTTTCATCGCGTCAGGCCTCTCACGGATGCGAAGAAGTCGGCTATTGCGGTCGAATTTCCGAGAATTTCTCTCCGATTTTGGCCCCACGATCGCCGTCCTGTTGATGACGGTGGTTGCATTTCTGTTCCGCGGGATTGAACTGGATAAACTGAATGTCGCAGATGTTTTTGTTGGTACAAAACAGCGATCCTGGGTGATCCCGTTTTGGTCGGTTCCCGTGTGGTTGCCGTTTGCTGCGATCGGACCGGCACTGCTTGTGACGGTACTGATTTACCTTGAGGAAAATATCGCTGCCCGCTTGGTCAACAGTCCGGACCACAATTTAAAGAAAGGTGGCGGTTATCATCTTGATCTAGCAGTCGTGTCGGTGTTGACTGGCATTTGCTCTTTGTTCGGAATGCCTTGGCTGGTTGCTGCGACGGTGCGCTCTCTTAATCACGTGCGTTCGCTTGCGACAACGGAGGTTGTAAATAAGCCTGATGGTTACAAGCACGAACGTGTGTTGCATGTTCGCGAGAATCGACTGACCGCACTGGTGACGGTGGTGCTGATCGGTTCAACTCTTCTGTTTTTACCGCTGATGAAGGCGATTCCTTTGGCAGTGCTTTACGGCCTGTTTTTGTTCATGGGGGTTGTCTCGCTGGTTTCGAATCAATTTTTCGAGCGATTAAGCCTGTGGTTGATCGATCCCGGTTTGTATCCCAGTACGCACTATCTGCGCAGAGTACCGATTGCCACCGTGCATAAGTTTACCCTTCTGCAGTTAATCTGCTTGGCGATTCTCTGGATTGTAAAGATCAGTTTTCTTGGCTTACTGTTTCCTTTATTTATTGCCGGCTTGATCCCTATTCGATTGCTGGCGAGCCGTTTTTTTTCGCCGGAAGATCTGGCGGCTCTGGATGCCGCCGAAGAACCCGAGGAAGAAGAGACCCATTGGGCAGCATGACCTCAGACGGACAGTTTTTTTGTGTGGTCTGTTTGTCCTGTCTTAGATGTGATCAAAAAATTGCGTGGCCATTCAGAGGGCCGATTATCCAGTCACGCATCAACTTTCATTGCTATGAGAGGCACTCATGCACCTTGAGCCAATTTTTCCTGTCCGCTTACGGGTCGGATTCCGGTAGCTCGTAGGATCAAGCTGGAGTATATTTCCTCGAAGCGGGGCCATGGTTTTGTTCGATTGAAGGACCACATGTGATGTCGGAATCATTACGGGAAAAACAAATGGCTGAAGCCGAGGAATTACTCGGTGATCGGCTTGCTAAGATCGGTTTCGCACGAGCCCTGTACTTCGGGCATTTTTTAGGTGACAAGCTACTGCCTTATCCGGATATTGGGGCGGATAAGGAAGGCAACGAACTCCTCGATAAATTGGGTTCTTTTTGCGATGAAAAAATTGATCCTGTGGCAATCGATCGGAATTCGCGTATTCCAAACGAAGTGATTGATGGTCTCGGTCAAATGCGAATTCTCGGCGCGTGCCTGCCGAAATCGACCGGGGGCCTGGGCATGAGTCAAACTCAGTATTGCCGTCTAGTGGAGAGACTTGCCGGTCATTGTGGAAGCACTTCGCTTTTTGTGAATGCACATCACTCGATTGGTCCGCGGGCGATCGTTCTTTTCGGCAACGAGCAGCAACAAAAGCAGTGGCTACCGAAACTGGCAACCGGGGAATGGATCAGCGCGTTTGCCCTCACTGAACCAGAGGCTGGAAGCGATGCAGGAAATGTCCAGACCACGGCGACACCTACGGACGACGGCACTGGTTACAGACTGAACGGTCAGAAGCGGTGGATTACCAATGGTGGAATCGCACAAGCACTTACCGTGATGGCACGGACGCCGGTGGAGGGAAGTGATCAGACGAAGGTTACGGCATTCTTGGTATCGCCGGAGATGCCGGGCTTTGAGGTTGTCGAGGAGCGGATGGACAAGTGCGGTGTCCGTGGCACAGCGACCGGTCGCCTGGCTTTTCATGATATGTTCGTTCCTAATGAAAACGTGCTGGGTGATCTGGGAAAAGGTTTGAAAATAGCGCTCACAGTTCTTGATTACGGTCGCACCACCTTTGGTGCAAGCTGCACTGGAGCGGCAAAGTTTTGCGTTGAGCATGCTGTGAAGCATTGCAACACACGCGTGCAATTCCAACAATCACTCGGGAACTTTGAACTGGTGAAGCAGAAGCTAGCGCACATGAAGGCAGGTGCCTTTGCCATGGAATCGGCAACGTATCAGACAGCGGCGCTGATGGATTCGGGGGATGGCGATTACATGGTCGAAACGGCCATGCTGAAGGTTTTTGCAACCGAAGTAGTTTGGGAAATTATCAACGACACGATCCAGCTTTACGGGGGGAAGGGATATTTTACCGACGAACCATTTGAAAGAATGATGCGTGATGCCCGAATCAACACCATAGGTGAGGGGGCAAATGAGGTGCTCAAGGTTTTTATCGCTGCTGTCGGGATGCGTGATGTCGGGATGGATCTACAGGGTGTACTTGAAGCGCTAAAGAGTCCGCTGGGCAACGTTTCAACACTTAGTCGTTTCGCGAAGCGCAAACTTGGGTCACTCGTAGTTTCGCCTCATGTGCCGGTGAAGCATGCGATGCTCACAGACGATGCGGCAAAGCTGGGTAATTTGGTCGGTAAACTTGGTAGTAACGTTGAGCGACTTTTGCGCAAATATCAGGAAGACATTGTTGACAGCCAATACCATTTGCGGAGAGTTGCTGATGTTGCGACTGAAATTTATGTCAGCGCTAGTGTTTTGAAACGACTAGATTTTATTCTGTCCGGATCCAACGGTCAGGCCGGCGCACGTGAAGATGCGTTATTAACGGGCCGCTACTATCTACAGACTGCGCGGCGACGGATGCATCAAAATTTAAATGAACTGTGGTCTAATGATGACGCAGAGACCACGGCGCTTGCGGATCGCATGTTGGCTTCGGAAGAAAGAACGTAGTCGTCGTTAGGTGTTTTTTGGGCGACGAACTATTTCCGCAAAAAACCTGTGGTGCGCATGATCTGAATATCCCTAAATGGCTCACAGCGGTCCCGGGAACAACCCTTTTGGCAGGTGAGTTTGCGGGCAGGGCAGGGCACCTGTGGCTGACATTTTGGTCGGTAGTCGTCACAAACGATGCAAGCCCTTCGGATGCATGGAGTCGGTTTTTCGCAATAATCGTCGCAGCATTTGGTCTTGATGCCGTGGAGACAAGGCACATGCTTCGGACAATAGTCATCGCAGCAATAATCTCGGACACAGTCCGGCACGCAGGTTTTGCCCTGAATCAGCCCCTCGCGATAGTTGCTCGCTTGGACGGATGTCGCACATAGCAGCATCAGCATTAGGGCTGATTGGCCTCCTATCCAATACGCGTAACGAATCATGACGTGACTTTACGATCAGTGTGAGGGAGCAATATGACAAAACTCCGTGTAGAGGTGTTGCCCACCATATTCTTCGGAATTCCCGGATCCTGAGATCACATCTTTCCAGAACTTGAATCAACGTACCGTACGCCGGACTGGAAGTTATGCTATCAGTGCCTGTAATCGCCCAGCGTGGATATCACAATTTCCGGACGGATCAGGCGGCCCGCGGCGTTCGGCAACTTGTCGGTTTTGTTGCCACGGATGATCGCGAGGTATAGTTGCGGTACTCGAGAAAATCGGGGTGGCGGAGCGGTCGAGGCGTCGGACGAACCGGTATCTGATTTTTCTTTGATGTGCCCGCCTTGGCCCATGTCTCTGCCTCGATCGTCATCGACTCAAGAACTGTTTCAGTCTGTTTGCGATAATGCTCAAGACCCTCACGATCTAGGTCTCTCGGAATCCAGATTCGGGGACTTGCAACGATGCGTGCGCGTGAAAAAGGCTTGGGTATTGCAAATTGATCCCAGGTTGATACCCGCCAGGGGCGGTCGTAACCAAGACCCATTGCAATGATGGGCATCTCGAGTTTTGACGCCAGGTAAACACAACCAGCTGCTAATTCTCTTCTCGGGCCCCGAGGTCCATCAGGCGTAATCGTCAAATGCATCGAATCGCTTTTGCGAATCATCTCTCGCAACGCTCCATCCCCTCCACGACGGGTTGATCCTCGAACAAAGTCAAAACCGAAATGCATCGCCAGTCGCGAAAGAATATCGGCATCACGATGGCGACTCATCAGCATGGCAAGATCACAATTGCCACGCAGATACATTAACAGAGGAATGTACTCGTGCCAAAAAATGTAGATGCCTCGGGTCCGGCAATCGGGCGATGCGGGATCCACCGAGGGATCATAGGCAGCGGCCTTGAAATCCAAGGTGCCCATCCAGCTGCGGACTACCCCCTGCATAATCAGTGCAGCGATTTTGTTGGTGATTGGGTTGTTAAGCTTCATTATTTTCTTAACCCGTCGGGTATGTTCCATTCTCCGCGGAAGACCTCAACTGCAGGTCCGGTCATATAAACATGATCATCCTCCGCCCACTCGATCTCTAGGTTACCTCCCAGCAACTGATTAGTGATTTTGCGTTCCGTTCGATCGGTAAGCACCCCTGCCACGCATACGGCACTCGCCCCCGTGCCGCAGGCTAGGGTCTCGCCGGATCCGCGTTCCCAGGTCCGCTGCCTCACGTGATGACGATTGAGCACTTCAACAAACTCAACATTAGTTCGTTTGGGAAATCTTTCGTCGCGCTCAATCAGGGGACCGATTCCGAGAACGAGCTCATCTATTGCGTGATCAACGAAGATGACACAGTGCGGATTTCCCATGGAGACACACGTAACGCGCAGTTCCTGGGTTTCACCAGAAGTGTTTTTCAGCGTTATGCGTTGATCAACAACTGGATCTCCAGCAAGCACTGTCGGAATTTTTTCAGCTTCCAGGATCGGGCGTCCCATGTCGACACGAACCGAGCAGACCTGTTTTTTTTCTGCCTGCAACTCTAAGCTTAAATTCTCGCATGCAGTCTCAATTGTCATCTTCTGCTTTGGAACGATGTCCTCCTCGTAAAGATACTTTGCGACACAGCGGATTGCATTGCCGCACATTTCTGCCTCGGATCCATCCGCATTGAACATCTGCATCCGTGCATCGGCCTGTTGACTCGGATGGATTAGGACAAGTCCATCACCACCGACGCCGAAATGCCGATCAGAGATCTCCCGTGCCACCTGACCAGGGTCCCCCGCAAAACGCTCATCAAAGCAATTGACATAAATGTAGTCATTGCCGGCACCTTGCATCTTTATGAATTGCATCATCAATACTCACTGAAATTTGTTTTGCTTTTGGCACATTCTATCGACCACCCTAGTTGCCAGCAATAAACGTCGAATTTTGAGATCGCGCAAGTGCAATGAGTGAGCGATCACCGTTTCGGGATCCATTCCTGAAGCCAATCATTTGTTTTACCGATAATATTTTTTTCTTTTTCAGCCTCCGTCTGAATTTCCTGTACGGCTCGTCGCACACCGGGTAATGCTTCCCGCGTGGTTTGAGGATTGTCGAGTGTCCCGTAGACATAGAGTAGCATCAGTTGTTGGCTTGCCATGCCTAACAGTGGTCGCACAATTGGCAATTGTAATTGATCATTGCCAATCACGGCGTGAAAAACCATGCGAAGACTTTTGTCAAAATCCATCTCCCCTTTTCCCAGCATGCTGATTGCATCCCCGTGGAAATTGAATTGGTCAAACAAAATGTGTTCCCCGTCAATCTGGAAATCGACATCGCACGAGTTGAATGCCGTGGAGTCTGGTTCACGGATGCTTAGTAACTTGAGTAGCGAAAGCACAAGCGGGAGTTCGTAGACGTCGCCTTCTTTTAACCGAAGAGCGCCTTTGCCACGCAATGTATGGCTACCTCGGGAGGTTCCCGCAAGCTGAAGATTGCCCGCCATTTTTCCACGGAGGTTCCTTCCCCCGGGAATCATTTCTGTTGCAAATTTTGCCAGATCGGCATCTGACATTTGTGCATCAATCAAAAATCGGGATGTGTCACTGAGGGAGACCCGGCAGTCGGCCACCAATCGGCCACCATAGAAATCGGCTGAGATTCGCCTCGGTGTCTTGCCTGGTGATTTTCGTTCAGCATAACTACCGAATAGCAGGTGCTGATGATTGAACCAAAGAGGCCCACGAACAGCGGTGAACTGGAAGTTTTCATAGAGGACCGAGTCAAGGTCGAGTTCGCCCTGCGTGTAAAACTGCCGTCCGTTATAACTGCCGATAAGACTGATTCCCCCATGAATCTGATCGAGGACAATGCCACAATCAATTTTACCCTGCACGGTTTCCAGGCCCACATTCCAATCGGATACGACCGGAGCGTTGGGGCTATTTCCGCGCGTGAATCGGACGGCACCATTGAGATTCATGGGGCCGGAAAACTGCAGTGCCGAAATACCAGACCGTAGGCGAGAGGGTAGCGCGAGCAGCAGTTCCCTATCCATGCGGAGCCGATCGACATTTAACTCGGTGAAATGACATGTCCAATTGCCCGCGGGCGCGAAGTGACAATTGCCGGAAGCGGTGAAATTAGTTTTACCGTGGTTGGCGACAAGTTGAGAAAATCGCGCGTGTCCGTTCTCATAATCAACTCTGCCGGATAGGTTTTCCATTCGATAAGGAAAAAAAACAGGTTCGATACGAATCTTATTAAGATCTGTCGCGACCGACAGATTTAGATCTTTGGTGGCAGAGATAAAATTAAATTTTATTGCCGTATTGATATCCCCGGCAGGCCGAAGCTGAGCCCAGAGTTGACGCATGCCGTGGGGTAAAGCTTGCTGTAATTCCTCATCCAGCGCGATTTTTTGGGCAGTGATTTGCAGATTCAGCTCGATGCCGGAATCTGTGGGTTTTGACTCGCCTTCCGCAGTGACCACGCCAGTATCGTTGGTGCCCGTTAAATTGTGATAACCCCAGTTTTTTCCACGGCCTTCAAGCCTGCCGCGAACATTCTGTAGCGGGTAAGAAAACTTTTCATAACGGATTGCAATGCCATTAAGATCAATAACACAATGCGGAAACCACGAATCTTCAGGCGTCTCCCGCTTGCTGTGAAAAAATACATTAACGGTTCCCTGGGGCGAAAATGACTTGATCACCTGCTGTATCTTTTCCGGGGTTGCCCTAATTAATTTTTGATCCAGTGGCACGTTGTTGGCTTTCAGGAAAACCTCGCCGACACCCAACGGTCCCGGGTTATCAATACGACCGACAATCTCTACCGGCTGGTCGCCCGCCTGAGCCGAGAGTTGCAAATAGAGCTGATCATTTTGCAACTCAATCATGCCCCGGGTATGTTCCATGCGGTAAGGAAATTTATAATGAGTGAACCCCAGAGAAATGCATTCGATCCGGCATTGAGGGTGCCAGCCTTTTCCATCGCGACGTAATTGGAAATCTGCGTTGACCTCGCCATCCGGCATGTAACGGTTCCACTGAGATTTCCATTTTGCAGGCAGGATCTGTGCGATCTGTTGATCGATTACAAGATGTGTCGCTCTACCTCGTATCAGAAGATTCGCATTCTCGTGATAGCCATCCAACCTTGCGTCGATCGCGAACCGGGTCCGTCCGCTGTGGCCTGTCACATTTTTGATCTGTCCTCCATCCTGGTCCAAATAAATTTCGGCTTGAATATCTGAGATCGGGTAGGGAAGCCTTTCGTCGGAAAAACTCCCCTGGGAAAATTTTCCCTGGGTGGTGAATTTTATAGGACTACCCGGCCGATAGTGCACAAGGAATTGTAATCCGAGTTGTCCGCGTAACGGGCTTAGGGACGCGAGGTGCCGCGCGATGTCTCCCGGAAGATCCTGCTGAAGATCCGGTGAGAGAGTTGCGTTTTCCACACGACCAGATACCTGCCATGCTTGGGTTTGACTGGATGTATTTCCCTCGAGCTCGATTCTGCCAAGATGTTCGCTCAGCATTGATCCTTTGATGCTGGTTTGTTTATCGGTTTGTCCGTTGTCGCTGTTTTTGAAATCAAATTGCACCACGTAATTGGCGTCACTGACCTTAAAAATTCCTGAGGGATTTTTCAGGGGATCAAAGAGTACGATTTCTCCCTGTTCAATACGAATGCTTTTCGCGGAACCCCCGAATGCAGGCAATGGGAGGAGCTTTTGCAGGCTCCATGTCCCGTCGGTACGACGCGTGCCGCGTAGCGTGGGTCGGCGGATCACAATGTGCGTAATATTGAGTTTATCGGCGATCAATTCCTGTAATTGGGCTTGGCACCCTAGAAGCACCTCCTGGAAGAAAGCCAACTCGGTTTGTGGTCCACTTGCCTTTTTTTCTGTGAGTGAAAGGCCACGGACGAGAAGACCCTTCCCTTCGATCCGCTGCACACTCTCGACTCGGACCGATAGATGGGGATAGCCCTCGGCGATTCTCTCTTCAACGCGATCGCGAATCTTGTCATTGATCGTATTCTGGAAATACCAACTTCCAAAAACAGCAGCAAGAATCGCGAGTCCACCGCAAAGCACACCGTATTTGAGAATCGTCCAGCACACGTTGATCAGGCGGGTAAAAATGATGCGAATCCTTTCGCCGTTTTAATCACGATTCGACGCGACGTGCGTTGGTGTACTCCGACGGCAAACGAGACTGTGACCGGCGCTTATCGCGTGCAGCCTCGCAGCAAAGCACCCTGAGTTTCCGCACAACGTGCTCAGGGGGCGGATGATCGTACGCTCGGATGGAAAGGATGGTCAAGAGCCACTTGTCGTCGCTTAAGCTCTTGCCGGACTGCCAAGCTGCTCGAATGATCAACTTGAAAAAACCGCTAAAAACCCCGGTAAAAAGGACCCATCTAAATATTTACTTCACAATCGGTCTACTTTATACTCAGGCGACCAATGGATCGCCTCACAAGATGGGGGTCCGCTTCATTGCTTGCACTGCTGACATTTTCGAGGTTTGGGCCTCCGGAGATGCTCTCAGCGTGCACTCTCGATTGACTTTGGCTCATCGCACAACACTCGAACGAATGACCCAGCGGAGGGGTAAATTTTTTATGAATGATCAAAACAATAAGATTGTATTCTGGGGATGCTTTATCGCGCTGATAACAACATCCTTTGCATTTTTTAGCCGCATGTACTTGTGCGGTGCCAGGTTCAAAGCTGATTTTGGGCTCGACGAAACCGAGGTCGGAGAACTGATGGGGGCAGGCATCTGGCCGTTCGGCATTTCGATCATTCTCTTCAGTCTGGTGATCGATAAAGTCGGCTACCGTGTTGCGATGCTCTTCTCCTTTGTTTGCTATGCGGTCTACCTCGTGATGGCCTGGATGGCCTACGGTGCGATCCAGGGTGTCGAGGGTGAGACGCTTGCGGCGGCGCAATCGCGGGGATATATGCTCCTCTATTGGGGTAGCTTCATCCTTGCGCTTGGCAACGGGACCGTTGAGGCATTCATCAACCCGGTGGTGGCCACGATGTTCAACAAGGACAAAACGAAGTGGCTTAATATCCTGCATGCGGGTTGGCCGGGGGGATTGGTACTCGGGGGTTTGATTACTATTGCCCTGGCCGATACGGCTGAGGGTGGTGACTGGCGAATTGTCCTGGGTATTGTGGCCGTACCAGCAGTGATTTTTCTTTTAATGCTCATCGGCGTGCGATTTCCGGTGCAAGAGCGGGAGGAAGCCGGAGTAAGTTACAGGGAGATGCTCGCAGAGTTCGGTGGTTTCGGTGCGCTGGTTGGTTTTGGATTGATATTTTGGCAGCTGGGTGAGGTATTTGCTTGGTCAACTGTGGTCAGGCTCGCACTGACTGCGATTGCGGTTGTTATTTTTGCAATTTACACGAAAAGTTTTGGCCGTCCGATCATGGCCTTTTTGATTGTTATCATGATGCCTCTGGCAACGACGGAGATCGGCACGGACGGCTGGATCAGTAGTTTGATGGAGGGCCCGATGACCGCGTTGGGGTACAACGCCGGATGGGTACTGGTGTATACCTCGGCCATCATGATGATCCTCCGGTTCTTTGCCGGCCCGATCGTTCACAAATTGTCGCCGATTGGTCTGCTCATCGTCAGTTCGGTGTTGGCAATTGCAGGGCTCTTTGCCTTGTCCCAAACGGGCGACTCTGGGCTTGGTTTGATTATGGCGGCCGCCACACTCTATGCTTTCGGGAAGACTTTCTTTTGGCCGACCATGCTTGGGGTTACATCCGAGCAATGTCCTAAGGGTGGTAGCTTGTCGTTAAATGCAATCTCTGGCATCGGAATGATTGCCGTCGGTGTCCTAGGTTTCCCATTTATCGGGTTGCTCCAAGACCGGACGGCGAGTGCGGAGTTGGCGGCAGCTGCTCCGGCAACGGCAGAAATGGTGGTCAAGGATCAAGAATTGTTTGGCCTAAGTTATACGGCAATTGATGAACCCAGAGCGGAGGCTGCGATTGCCGAAGGCGGTGAACAGGTAAAATCGCAGCTTGAAGCCGCCGGCAAAGCCGGGCAATTCACGGCCCTCGGGAAGATGGCTTATTTTCCGACCTTTATGTTGGTCTGCTATGTCTTGCTTTTTCTTTACTTTAAGAGTCGTGGTGGATACAAGCCTGTAGAGTTGGATACCGCGGGCGGAAGTGCCTAGCGCAGCGAGGAGAAATTTCCAAAAGTTAATCAGGGCGGTGGAGCGAGAGCTTCCCGCCCTCTTTTTTTGCTACCACACGGCCTGGAAGCGTGCGCGTTGCCACGCCCGGTTCTTTGATCAGTTTCACCAGGCACTGCCATTCTTTCATGCCCATCGCCTGCAGCGGCCAACCCGCTTTGCGCCAGAGTGCGATCAGCAGCTCACGGGCGAGAAATTCCGAATCAATACGGAGTGTTCGGGCCTCAAGTTCAATGGTCTCACCACGTTTTTTCCAGTTACACTCTTCTAGTGCCCGCGTAATCACCTCGTCGATCATTTCCTGGGCCTCACTCGCCAAGTGACCGAGTCGCAGAATGGCAGTGGCGGCCTGGGGATTGAACTCGCGCTCCAGCAACGGCAAAAGATCGTGACGAATTTGATTGCGCGTAAACTCACAGCTTTCATTACTCGGGTCGGTTCTCCAGTTGACCCCCAGGGCTGTGAGATGCTCTTGGGCCAAATCGCGCGAAAGCGTGAGCATTGGGCGGATCAGTGAGACGGCTGGTGAGAGTGGCCGGCTGCGTGGCATGCCCGAAAGGCCACGGAGTCCCGTGCCTCGGATCACACGATGCAGGATTGTCTCGACTTGATCATCCTTCGTATGACCTGTGACAACGTAGCGGGCTCCGTGACTTTCGGCCAAGCGGAGTAGAAAAGCGTATCGCTTTTCCCGAAACGTCGACTCCCAGCCTTCTCCCGCCTTCTTTCTGAAGCTCTCGGACTCGGTGTTAGATTTCTCCACCTCGCACTGAACGCCCTGTTGCTCGCAGAGTGATTCGACAAACGCTGCGTCTTGGTCCGCATCGCTGCCGCGTACGCCGTGGTGATAGTGACCAACGATCAGTTTTCCGCAAGGCGAAACCGATGAGGAAAAGCGAACTTCCCCACCAGTTGCATCGCGCAGCAAGCTGCTCGATTTTAAATATCGCGCCCGCAACGAACTCAGGGCGAGTAGCAAAGCCACACTATCGGATCCTCCAGAAACCGCAACCACAACAGGCAGGTCAATCCAATCTTCGAGTGGCCATGCCTGCTGCAGGCGGCGCGTAAAGGAATCGTCCTGCTCTTTGGCAGATGGATCTTTGCGCAAGTGGTCCGATCTCAGATTTGTCATAAAAGTGTCTCAATGAACTGTGGAACGGCAGTAAAACTGTTCGGTTGAAGTTTTTCTAGAGTGTGTTAAATTATTGCAACGTCAGAGTTGTTGATTGAAGAGTCGAAAGCGGCTATCGGAACAACGGACGCAAGCAGAAAATTGAGTATAAACGCATAAAAAATGAAAATGTCTCGATACAAGTATCGTGCAACAAATGTTTTAGTTTTTGAATACGCCCTGCCATTCCTTGATTTCTTATTTCAAATTTTTACGGAAAATCATACGCCGAGCTCGATTAATATTTTACGAAGGTAAATAGGAGATCTTACCTTACGAGTTAAAAGTGAAGCTGCTCGGTACTGTTTGGAATGCATGTGCGTTGAAAATTGTAGTTTGGGTTGCCTTGAGTAAATTGAGTAAGAGATAGATATTTATTTTTGTCGATGTTTGGGGCAGCAGTATGTCCGTAACATGCCGACACCGAGTGATTGGTTTTTCAAGGCTTCAAGTGAGGCAGTCATTGGTTCGATTGTAAGACATCGACTCTTGGGTGCACGTGACGTTTTTGCTCATCTCTGCTTGGGTGGAGTCTCCGCTCATGCGTCGGTTTGAATAGACATCGATGTGACTTTGGCGTTCGGTTCTGGATGTTGGATGACTGTCCGTTCAGTCGAATGTTAAGGGAGCATTAATCGATGGATCCTATTTCAATCCAGCTTTGGCTGTTGATTGCACTTTTGATTGTCGCCATTTCTATAGCAATCCTGACCGTCAAGATCTTTGATCACCTGCGTCGTCAAGATGCAAAGTCTCAGGCGAAGAAGATTTTAGACGATGCACGCAAGGAAATTGAAAGTCAGCGACGCGAATCTGCGTTGCAGTCAAAAGAGGAGGCGCTGCAGCGAAAGGCGGAGGTTGAAAAAGAGTTGACGGTCATTCGCGAGAAACTGCATGCAGAGGATCGCGATCTTGAGAAGCGAAAGAGACTGCTTGAGTCCCGTGCTGAGGAGTTACAAAAACAGGAACGGATGGTTGAGGGCAATCAGAGAAAAATATCGGAAAAAATGGCAGTCGTGAAGCAACAGGAGGAGCAATTGGAGCGAACGCTTGACGAGCAGAGTCAAGCACTCCATCAGGTTAGCGGTTTGAGTCGTGAGCAAGCAACAACTCAGTTGCTGCAATTACTTGATCGGGAATTAGAGCAAGAGACCGGTTCCATCATTTTGAAGCACGAGAAAAAAATTGCTGAGATTGCCGATCAGAAGTCTCGAGAGATGCTGCTTACCGCCATGCAAAGATATGCCGCATCGCACACATCTGAAACAACGACCAGTACTGTGGACATTCCCAACGATGAGATGAAAGGCCGAATTATCGGGCGTGAGGGTCGCAACATTCGCGCTATCGAAAAGGCCACAGGCGTCGACGTGATTATCGACGATACACCGGGGGTTGTCATTGTAAGCGCTTTTGACCCTGTGAGGCGTGAAATAGCAAGGATGGCACTCGATCGCCTCATAGCAGATGGTCGCATCCATCCAAGTCGAATTGAAGAGGTGGTCCGAGAAACAGAAAAGAAAATTGATGACCATATTCAAAAAGATGGTCAGCAAGCGACCGACGAGGTGGGAGTGCACGGACTGCATGAACGAATTGTGCACCTGCTCGGACGTCTGCACTTCCGTACAAGCTACAGTCAAAACGTTCTGAGACATTCGGTGGAGGTTGCTTTTTTGTCTGGGATGATTGCCGAGGACATGGGTTTTGATCGCCACCTAGCAACACGCTGCGGATTATTGCACGACATTGGCAAAGCGGCAGACCATGATGCGGAGGGTGGCCATCCGAAAATTGGAGCGGACTTGCTGAAACGCTATGGAGAGGGCCCGGAGGTTGTACACGCGGCGCTTGGGCATCACGACGATATTCGGCTGGAGTATCCTTACACGATGATCTGTGCGACGGCAGATGCTTGTAGCGCCTCTCGTCCCGGCGCTCGGCGGGAAAGTCTGGATCGTTATGTAAAGCGCATGGAGGAATTGGAGGAGATTGCAACCGGTTTTAAGGGAGTGCAGCAAGCATTCGCAGTACAAGCCGGGCGAGAAGTCCGAGTGATGGTCTCATCGACGCAGACTACCGATGAAACCGCGGCGAAAATTTGCCGGGATATTGCCGCAGAGTATGAAAGGCAGTTGACTTACCCGGGAGAAATTAAAGTAACGGTCCTGCGGGAGACCCGCGCTACGGAATTTGCACATTGAACAAAATATCAGAAAAATCAATCGGTGTTGAAAAAAAGTATTCATCAATTTTTCTCGGTGGCGTGAGTATCCGGTTTTGGAGGGAATAACTTGCGAATCCTGATGATCGGTGACATTGTAGGTAACCCTGGCCGCAAGATTGTTCGTCAAGCGTTGCGGGGGCTCACAAAAAGAGACTCAATTGATCTGGTGGTTGCCAACGCTGAAAACGCGGCTGGCGGGTCTGGATTGACTCCAGCGATCTATGATGAGCTGATCGAGGCCGGCGTTGGGGGCATCACGCTCGGTGACCACATCTATCGACGACGCGCCATCATTCGCACTTTGCAGACCAAATCGAATATCGTTAAGCCTGCCAATTACCCGTCGGATGCACCGGGTCGCGACCACTGTGTGGTGCGCACTTCCAAGGGGGATAAGGTGGCCATCATTAGCTTGATTGGTCGCGTATTTATGAAGCCCGTTGATTGCCCTTTTGCTGCTGTGGATCGGGTGCTCGAGAAACTAGAAGAGGATGTTCAGATGATCCTAGTTGACATGCATGCCGAGGCGACGAGCGATATGCAATTAATGGGAAGATTTTTAGATGGTCGTGTTTCTGCAGTACTGGGAACCCACACTCATGTCCCGACAGCGGATGAGACGATCCTTCCCAACGGTACAGCTTTTCAGTGTGATGTCGGTATGACCGGTCCTTATGAGAGCATTCTGGGTCGACGAATTGATCGTGTCCTTCAAACCACTCGACATTTTACGCCCACCCCTTTTGACGTTGCCTCTGCGGACGTGCGACTAAGTGGAACGCTCGTAGATGTTGATGAGGCAAACGGACGCGCGTTGGCTATCAAACGAATTTGCGTTGAGGAATCGGAGGCAGTCGCGTTTGCTAACGCTGAAGGTTTTGCTACCTGACGCCTTTGAAGCCCGCTATAGTTGCAAGATCTGCCCGCATCGATAGCACACGGTCGCAATCTCTCTGGATGGAGGCCATCTGCAAGGGCTTCCGTGTATGATCTTGACCAAATCAACAGGCTTTTGCTAGTTACCCGCTTTCGCAAAGACCCTCGGCACACGTGAGTGGGGCTGAGTTCGGCGGTAGGGATACGCAGTGTGTGTATGCCGTTGCGGGTGATAACGTAAGACGACATCGCAATAGAGTGTTAGCAAACCCAAATAAAAATGCAGTCTTCGGCGTATCAGTCATTGGCTCAATGCCATGGCTTCTCGCAATTGCATTGCTCGTCGGCAGTGGTTGCTATCGTCGGGTGATCACCCCAAAGCATTTACCGAAAGATCTGGTAGCACCCCACGTGACAAATGCAAAGGCGATTGATCTATCTCGACTATCCGGATTTGCATCGACCAAAGACTTTATCGAGATCGGTGACGTCATTGAAGTAACAATTGTTGCCGGTGCGAGTGATCAAGGTCCTTTGTCGATTCCAATTCGAATCAATGCGGATGGAACCGCATTGGTACCATTGCTCGGATCAATTCCGCTTGCCGGGATGCGTGTCGAGCAGGCGGAGCAGATTATTCGGCAACAGGCGATGGCCGGTGGTGTATATGTAAATCCCCACGTGACAGTCGTCCTTGAAACGAAAGATGCCAACAAGGTAACTGTGATTGGTGCAGTAGAGAATCCAGGAACCTACGAATTGCCTCGTAGCTCTTCCAACCTTCTCACGGCATTTGTTGCGGCCGGAGGTTTGACCTCCAATGCGGCCACGAACATTGAGGTGCGCTCACCTGCAAAACAGCATTTCCCTTTAAATCGCCAACGGCAGAACAGATTAGCGAATTACAATGACGCGAATCAGCATGTGCAACCAGTCTCCCGTAGCGTGAAAATTAATCTCGTGACGGCAAGCAACGCTGGTCGGGGCGTGAATTTGAAAGACGGTGATGTTGTGATGGTTCCGGAGATGGACCAAAATCCGGTCACCGTGCTCGGGCTTGTCAAAAAACCGGCAGATTACAAGTTGCCATCTGACCGCGACCTTCATGTGCTTGATGTCATCGGTATGGCGGGAGGCTTGACCTCCCCGGTGGCAGATAAAATCTACGTGATCCGCCGTATTCCCGGTAAACCCGAAGCGCAGGTCATTAAGGTCAGTTATCACAAGGCAAAAAGAGTGCGGCGCGAAAACATTCGACTTGCCTCAGGAGATGTTGTCAGTGTGGAGCGGACACCGCTCACGGTCGCATTTGATGTTTTCGACCGGTTTGTCAATTTTGGCGTTGGTGCCACGACTCAAGTTCCGATGTTTTAATCGAAAGGTCGAGTGATGTCGGTTGAGACAGACGACGGAGCGTATGAATTGCCCCTGACGAATGCGGCTGGGGCCATCCATGATGTCTTTCAGTTTCTCAAGATTGTCTGGTACAGGCGAAATTCGATGCTCGTGGTGGGCATCGTTTGTGCAATTGTCGCTGCTTGGTATGCCGCGACAGCAACGCGATATTATCAGTCCTCAACGTCGGTTCTGATAGTGCAAAACGGCAGTGCAGATCATGGCAATGTATTAGGGGTCAATCGAAATGACCAACAACTGATGCCGACACATCAACAACTAATCGTAAGCCAACCGGTGTTGGAGAACGCGATTCAACACATCCCCTCTGAGTGCCTGCAAGAATTTAAGGGAAATCGGGAATCGTGGCATCGTGAATTGGCAAGTAAAATCTCAACGCACGTGGTCAGAAGCACAACGGTTTTGAATATCAGTGCCACCTCCACTCAACCCAAAAATGCTGTTGCGATGGTGAATGCCGTAATTCAATCGTATTTACAATTTGTCGATCAAACCCATCAGGGCACTGCGACAAAAATTATTCAGGTGATGACTCGTGAGAAAGATAATCTCGCACGACAACTCTCGGCAGAAGAGGTAAAGCTTGCTGACGCGCGCCTTGCAGCGGGAGATTTTAGTATTGATCCTGAGTCAGATGTTATTCATCCCGTCGTTCAGACGGTGGTTACCCTCAACGAGGCTTTTCTTGACGCAAAGAAGGATCGGCTCGTTCAACAATCTTTGGTAGAGGGTATTCAGAGAGCAATCGTTCGAGGAGAAGATCTAAAACAATATGCGATGGCGATTGAAGAGACTCTTGGACGCGAGCTTTTGGCCAAAGGACTCGGATTCAGCACAGACACGATTCATACGCGGAGCCAGTTGGAGCAGGGCCTGATTGAAGATATCGCACGGCTAAAATCGCTAAGTAGTGATTTCGGCCCGTCGCATCCTAAAATTATTGAAATACAAAATCGAATTCAAACGACCAAGCAGTACATTGAATATCACGATGCACAACTCAAAACCCAGGTAGACAATTTGGAGTCGAACCAATTGGGTCCTGTGCTGTTACGAATGGCACAGCAGGGTCTTAACAAAGCTAAGCAAAAAGAATCGATTTTGCATGCAAGTCTCGAGGAAGCGCGATTTAAGGCAGTCACGCATCAGCGCGACACGGCGCATATCACCATGCTTGAGCAGAACGTCATGCGTTTGCGTCGACTTCACGATGCAATCATTGACCAAATCGCAAGCGTCGACCTGCGTCACGGTGAGGGTGAAATTCGCGCAACAATCATAAAAGAAGCTGCAGCGTCTGGACAGATTGTATCCCCTCGGCTTTCCAGAGTGATCGTTTTCTGGTTTTTGGCAACTATCGGCATCGGGTTCGCCTTGGTGTATGTTCAAGACACAATTGATGATCGATTTCGAACACCTGATGAGATGAGTAAACGCGTTGGCTATCCGATTATTAGCCTGGTTCGTGCTTTACCAGAGCTTGGTGGTAAGGGGATTGAAAAGGTTTCAGCCTACAATGATCCCGCGTCAGTTTTCGTGGAATCTTTTCGCACGTTGCGAACCTCTTTGGCACTTTCAGCAGCTGAGTCAACTCGTCTTGCATTAACTAGTTCAGAGCCGGGTGACGGTAAGACCACTGTCATCGCAAATTTGGCGGTTGTTTATGCCCAGTCCGGAAAGAGGACGCTTTTGATCGATGGTGATCTGCGGCGGCCTGGATTGACTCGGTTACTTGACTTAAAAAGCCATCGTGGTCTGTCGGATGTTTTGGCTGCAGATGACCCAATTCAAGAGATAATTCCAGGTCACGTTGTGCCCACCGCAGCTGCAAATCTTGACGTGTTGCCTGCAGGTCCGAGACGACAGAATCCGTCTGAATTACTGGCAAGCGATCGACTTGCGCAAATACTCGCTTGGGCGGAGGGAGAATACGACCAAATTCTAGTAGATTGTCCCCCAACTCTTGTTGCGAGTGACGCAGTTCTTGTAGGCCGCATTACGGATGGCATGGTGATAGTTGTCCGACCAGAAAAGAATCGGCGTAAAGTTGTATTCCGAGCAGCACAAAACCTCTCTGAAATGAAAATCCCGGTGTATGGTCTGGTAGCCAACTGTATCAAAGCCGAAAACGGCAAAGGATATAATTTCGGTGAAGGCGAGGGATATGGGTATGGCTATGGCTATGGTGATGATGACAGTGGCAGTTTGGATGAAGCAGATGGGACAACATTGAATGCCGAAGATAACTACGCAGATATCAACTTTCAAATGCGGCCCCTCGATCAGAAAGTGAGTGAGATAGAAAATGCATCGATACATTTTCGAAAGTCGGCCTAGCTGATTGAGCGCAAAGATTCAGTCGGATCAACGACCTTTGCTTTTAGGAATTAAAACGGTGGTATCAAATCATTTTTCGGGCCGCTCTTCAAAGTTGCCCGCATTAAATGTCTTTGCCCCGCAGATGTTGTTGTGGATTGTTGACGCTTGCTTTATCGGCATATTGATTTTTGCACCGCTTTTTATGGGCGGAAGGCATCCGGTAGGTCGACTGGTGTATGTTTCAATTGCATCCGTCATGGCAGCAGCCTGGTTGACCCGTCAATGTCTTTTGAAACGAGCGATCTGGCGATCGACTGCCGGCCAATGGTTGTTCTTGGCGGCATGTTTCCTGGTTTTGTTTCAGGTATTTCCTCTTACCCAAGAGTGGATAAGCGTATTAACTCCCTCGTCAAACGATATTCTATCGTTATGGAATGAAAGCGGGGAAAGCGGAATGAATTGGGGCCATTGGCCTTATATTTCCCTGAATCCGCAGTCAACAAAAGCCGGACTTGCCATACTTTTTGCGTACGGCATCACTTTCCTTGTCACCGTGCAGCGGGCAGAAACGCTTCAAGATGTTCAGAAAATGTTACAGTGGATTGCGTTTTCGTCTGTTGCGCTTGCCCTTTTGGGTTTGGCACAATTTTTTTTCAAAGACCAAATATTATGGTGGGTCCAGGATCCATCAATAAAAAAAGCCAATGGGTTGCGTGGATGTTTCACAAATCCGAATCATTTTTCGCATCTTCTTTCCCTCGGCCTTGGATCGTGTGCAGGCTGGCTTCTGATAAAAATTCGACAACCGATCGCGGGGAAAATCAGCGAGGGATGGAATAATACCAGTAAGTATCCAAATTTTATAACCCTCGTGATTGGGTGCCTTGGCGTTGGGATTGTCGCGTTTACCGGTGTATTCGCGATGTCGAGAGGGGGCATGTTAGCCATGCTGGTAGCCACCATTACTTTCACCGTTGCCTGCCGGAAAGTTTTGGACCGCCAAATTCTTGTCTACTTGCTTGGGGGCATCGCCTTGGGTGGATGTTTGCTGGCCGTCCACGGTTTCGATGATCTTGTACGAGAGATCGACACCGTGAAGGAATTATCCTTTCAGCAAGCGGATTACAAGCAAATGCGAACCGCGATCTGGGGCGCCAACATCAAGGCGATTGAAACACGTCCTTGGTTTGGCCATGGTGTCGGGACACATCAAGATTTTTACAAAACATATCTCGAAATCCCCTTTCCGGTTTTATTCACTCATGCAGAGAGCGGCTACCTGCAGATCGCAAGCGAAAGTGGTTTTATTGGTCTCGCTCTGTTGTTTTTGGCTTTTCTTATCTGTGGTTTTTGGTGTGTTCAGGCGGTGCGAAAGAATCACGATGAGGTCCAGGTAATTTGTATTGCATCGGTTGTCGCTGCTCTCGGCGCGAGCGCTGTACAATCTATTGTAGATTTCGTCTGGTATATTCCCGCCTGCATGTCATGGACCATGATTTTGTGCGGAATCGGGTGCCGACTTTACCAGATGCGACGGACTTCGGATGCAGAATGCAATGTGTCACTTCCGAAGATTGTCTGGATAGGAATTACGGTCATCGTTGTTGTATTGAATATTGGGATTGTTAATTTTCTGATGAGTCCCGCGCAAGCATCCGGGCACTGGGATAATTATGTGAAGTATGCGAGGAAGCGTCATCGCGTCGGTTTACAGTTGAATAGTTTCAAGCCGAATGAAATAGATGACAATGAAATTTTCCGTATTGCTGAGGGACTTGACACAATCCTGGAACAAGAAATTCGGGCATATCTTTCAAAAGACTTGAACAATGCGACAGCGCATTTACGAATGGCGGCAATTTACCTTCGGCAATTTCAGACGCAGCAGCGCTCAAACATCAATCCGATGGATATTGGACAAATTCGCGACGCCGCAATCGCGTCACAATTTCCCTCAAAAGAAGCATTAAGCGAATGGTTGGGAAGAGCCATCGGCGAACATCAGGAGCTTTTGTATCGTGCTCTTTGGCACGCGCGAGAGGCAGTGATGAGATGCCCGCTACAGGGGGAGGCTTACCTGTTCCTTGCGGAGCTTGTGTTTCTTGAGGGAAAGAACGAGTCCGCAAAGCGAGCACTCGTCGAACAGGCTACGCGAGTGCGACCGTTTGATGGAAAAGTGCTTTTGATGGCGGGCAAAGAGTCTGCTGTGGCCGGAGAGGTAGAGGAAGCTGTTGCGCATTGGAAAAAATCTTTTCAGTGCTCTGTTGATGGAAAATTAGATTTACTGAGGCTTCTTTCTCAACGAATTCCTGCCAATATTGTGATTCAGATGCTGGAGCCCTCGGCGGGTGACCTGCCGGAATTTTATCAAGCCTACCGGATCCTCGGTGATCAGCAGCAAATAGAGTTCGTAAATAAGCATTTTGAGTCCATGCTGTGGAGAGAAAAGATTGAAGAGAGCAGGGCAACCGGATTATGGATTACCTTAACGCAAGCATATCGAGACATCGAAAAAAATGAAGATGCGCTCCGATGTGTTAAGCAAGCGATTCATTGCGACGCAGGTAATTTTGATTCTCGTTTACTCATGGCATCGATTCTGTTCGAATTAAGGCAATTTGAAAACGCAGAGCAGGAACTTCGGTGGTTTATTGCACGACGTCCAGAACATTCAAAGGCTCAGAAATTACTCAAAATGATTGTGAAGGCACGGATTGCAGGTCAGCGGCTGCCGAACGGAACGAAAATACGCTGATAGTTAAATTCGATTTGCGTTTGAGTCATGCTATCAGTGCTATCGATGTGAGATTGCCTTGCTCGAAATAAAGCGGGCCAGTTACACTCTTACTTCCCTCGCTCGTTTTCGACCACGGCGTATTGAAGGATGCATTGTCCAAAGTCAAGCGACGATCAACCTGATGTTGTTTATTTGGGTTTAATGCGCGCGGGTTCAACCTCGCTACGATCGTATTTTACACAGCATCCTCAAATCGCTTGGCGGCGTTTTGCCTGGTGTCTGCAGTTAGGCCAATCCGACCATGAACGGTCCGATATTTACCAGCATTTAGTCCGCAAAGCCGACGGACGGACATCCGATACTCGGTGTCTAATCGAAATGTATGAATCACTTATGCTGGGCCAATATTTTGATTTAGCACATTCAGCAACCGCACGAGAGGAAACCGGTCCACGGTGGTCTGCTGATTGGGCGCTCGATCCCAAGCTTGCGAGTGATCACTGGCCTGTTCGTATCGATTTCGCAGAAATCGCACGTCGAACAAAAAGCTGTTTTCCTGCAGCGCGCGTATTGATCGTATTGCGCAACCAAATTACATGGTTTGAGTCGATGATCAATCATTATTGGGGATACTTCTCTAACCAAGATCGATCACTGAATTCTTTTTTGTCTACTGCTGAGGGCCAGGCAGCGTCTATGGCTGGTTTTTTTGATCAATGTATTCTGGCTCTGCACCGAACACATGGAAAAGATAATATTCAAGTTCTTTTGCTCGAAGATTTACAGAAATGCCCCCAGTCTCTTGTTGATCTAAACGAATTTCTATCCGTAGATCCTAATCAAACGACCGCCACTCAGGCCGTCTGTAACCGGGGACGACACAAACATAAGCGAATTGCGATTCGTAATCGAATTGCGGCAATGCTACCGCTGAAATTACGAAATAGCTGCTATCAAATAAGCCGTGCGGATCGAGACCTTGTCGAGAAAATGTACCGAGAAAGCAATGCGCGAACTTCCGAATTGCTTGCTCGCGACCTTGCAGCGGTTGGTTACCCCCAATGACAATCGCACAATTTTAAACATATTACTTCGAAAGTTTTTACGTGCCGCGCTAAAGACAGCATTTTCATCTGCTGAATATAAATCTCGATATGTTTAATTTGTTCCGAAAAAAAATTCGTGAAAAATGGTGCAGTCCATCCGTCCCTCATCTTCTGGTTGTGGGCTATCCGAAGGTCGGGAACACCTGGTTTGGTGTGATGTTGCGGCGGATGCTGGTTGCAGCGTATGGAATCCCAGAAAAACAATGGAGTTTCGCACTTGATGCTGATGTGCAGAGGCAACACGATGTTCCTCTAGTGCAGATGTCTCATGCGATGCCTCAATTCAATACGCAGTCTGCAAGCCAAATAGAAGTGCAAACGAAATTAGCCAAAAAATCCAGGCTTGTATTTTTAATGCGCGATCCGAGGGATACACTCTTATCGCTTTATTTTGATCAGTCTTTTCGTTCACAGCGATTTTGCGGAACACTTGACTCAATGATCCGTGATCCAGTCTACGGAGTGGAGAAGCTCATTAAATTTTATTGTGCGTGGGACGCAGCGTGGTTTGAATCCGATGGCCAGATAATTGTGCACTACGAAGATCTTCATAGAGACCCACTGAGCACGATGGACACTACATGGAATTTTGCAAGGCTAGCTCAATTAAGCTTGCAACAACTACAAGACGCAGTTGCATTTGGTCGCTTTGACAATATGCGAAATATCGAGGTTAATTGTCAGATTAAGCAAGGCTGGCTCCGTAAAAAAAAGAAAGTTACGCGCACCGAGGGTCTGAAGACGCGATGCGGTCAAATCGGTCAGTATGCTGAGTATATGGAACCATCAACGCTTCAGTACGTCGAGAGCTGTTTAGGTGCTCTGCCTGAGAGATTTAAAGTAATGGACCGAAATCGCTCTTTTTATTCATCGTTCAATCATCGCTGTGCGGTTTAAGTCGGGTAGGAAATTTACCATATGGATGTAGAACGAATCGCGACCGTCGAGCCGAGTGAATGGAACGCGACGGTATTTGCTTCGGAAGACACCTGGATCTTTCATCGTTGGGAATGGCTTAGTATGACGGCTAAGGTATGGGATTTAGAAAACCATTTTTTTGTCGTTAGAAAACAAGATCGGATCGTGGCTGGCATTCCTCTGCAGATACCTAGGGGCACCCCCCCGAGTCAACGAGTGGCCCGAGCGTCAGCCATGGGGCACTCTGGCCCATTTGTCCTGGAGAATGTTTCCGAAAAAAAAAGGCGTCAATATCTGGATCTTCTAGCGACGGCAGTCAGACGTTTCGCAGCAGAACATCAAATCCCTACTGTGCAGTGCAGTTTGCCACCAATCGCAAAATCACAGTTATGTAATGATGCGGGAGTCAACTCTTTACAACTATCCGGCTGGGAAGATACATCGACAATTTCGGTGATAATCGACCTGACGCTTCCATACGACGATCTCTGGTCTGGCCTTTCCTCAAGCACCAGACAAGCGATTACGAAGGCTCGGTCAGATGGGTATACAGTGGAAAAGACGAGTTGGCCCGAGCAGGTGGCTGCCTACTACGAAATTCATCAAGAGACCTATACGCGCACTGGGGTAAGGCCACATCCCAAGACTTATTTTCAGGGCATTGCAGATGGTATGGCAGTAAACAAACTCGCGAGTCTGTGGGTTTGTATGGATTCAGACGGCCGTGCGGTCGGGTTTTTAAATACAGCGCATGACGACCATGCTGGAGAAAATACCGGAGCCCTCTATTGGACGGGTTGCTCCAGAAGCGAGCATCTTGCATCAGGCGTAAACTACCTTTTAATGTGGAACGCCATTATTGGTGCACAAAAAGAAGGGTATCAGAGTTTTGACGTGGGAGAAATTGTCCTCGCGTTAGATCAAAACAAAGCGAACAACTTGTCTATCTTCAAGCGAAAGTTTGGAGGTGAACTAAGGCGATTGTATCGCGGTCAAATGATAGTGCCACTCTCATCAAAATATCGAGTTCTAGATTTTAGTTGGCGGTGTGGAAGAAAAGCAAAGCGAGTTTTGAGTTCGACCATCAGGATGGATTAGGTGATTTGGCGATGAATTTTTCTAAGAAATAGATCGTAGAAGATTTTTATATAAAGCAGAGATAAAACACGATGCCGTCAGTCGCTGACCCCCATGTCTTTGAAGCAGAGCAAATGCAGTTGCAAAAATTTCGCAACTATTATCCGAGTCTTCCCGTTGAGCCCGAGGCGTCAAAAGACTACTTTTCAAAAATGCGTCAGATCAAATTAAGTATGGTGCGGGAGAACTATACGGGAGGGACGATCCTCGATTTGTGTTGCGGGGATGGATATTTCCTTAAGCGAGCATCGATTTTTGCAGATCGATTGATCGGCGTAGACTTTTCGAGGGAGATGCTAGCACTGGCCAACAGGGGGCTAGATGCGGAGAATAAGGTCCGCGTGCAGTGTGTACAAGCCAATGCCCGTCATATTCCATTACCCTCAGGCAGCGTCCATTTAGCTTATTGCTACTCGTCGCTTTATGCGATTCCCCATGTTGAAGACGTTTTGGCTGAGTGCAGCCGGGTGCTGATACCCGGTGGCATCGCGATTCTTGATTTTGGTCTCCAGGCATCTCTTAATACACACGTTGTCAAAGCGTATGAGGAAATTGCCGATGGGTACCATCGCTCGCGTAAAGATATTCGAGCAATGCTGAAGCATACTAATTTCCAATTGCTTTCGTCCCGGTCGTTTCAGATATTGCCACTCTGGGGAAATAAGCCAGCATGGCTGCGTCCACTACTACATCCAATTTGGAAAAAGTTGATGAGTCTTGCATTAGGTGGAAAAATGCTTGACGAATGGATAAGTTCGGCGCCGCTACTAAACGCTATCGCGTTTCGGCGAATTAATGTTTGTCGAAAAATAGATGCAGTCTTGCCTCCTCCCATATCAAGCAATCAGCCCAACGGTTAAGAGAACGATAAGCCCTATGTCTCCAAAACCGAGATTGGTTGTGGTACCATCGGACCCAATTTCTGCCTATGAAAAGGCAGGGTACGATTGGCTGCAGCGCTATTACAATCCTTCGGGCTATTTCGGTGAGGTCATTGCGCTAAGTCCACGAGAAAAAAAGAATCGGCAAGCGCACGGGATGTCGATTCGGCGAGTTTCAGAGCGATATTTTCGATCCGCCCTCCGAGAAATCGCGCCCGATGTTGTACGAGCATACGGGGGATATTGGCCTGCGGATCTGGTAGCTCGCAATCGTTTACCAAACGTACCTGTAGTCGTGAGTGTCCACGACCGCCTAGCACATCGTATTCATCGGTCCGTCACTTTGGCGGACGCTGTGCTGTGCATGTCTCAAGCAGTCAGTCAAGCAGTCAGGCTGAAGGGTGTTGGTCCAGAGAAAGCAGTGATCCTTCCAAATCGAGTTGATCTCAATCGATTTCAGCCTCTAAGACATACTCCGGAGTGTCACAGAATTAGAAAAATACATCCAGGAAAGTTAATCCTTCATGTGGGTCGCAAGCATGAAGAGAAAAATCTGGATACCCTAATCTGCTCGCTGAGCCATCTTCCAAAAGAGTATCGGTGTGTTTTCATTGGAAACGGTGATGTTCAGTCTTATCAAGCATTGGCAAGATCAGAGGGAGTCGCAGATCGTTGTTACTGGCTGGATCATATTCAAAATAGGGATTTGCCGTACTGGTACAGTGCATGTGATTGCTTTTGTGTGCCGAGCCGTTGGGAAGGGTTCGGTATCGTATTTATCGAAGCGGCTGCGTGTGGGGCACCCATCGTGACTTCCCGAATTCCTCCGATGACCGAATACCTCCGGCACGGAGAGAGCGCATTTTTGGTGGAGGAATATGAAGACCCGAGGTGCCTTGCCGAGTCAATCCACCGCACCGTTGATGACGCTGCTTTTGCTGCCCGCATTCGAACCGGCGCTCAAGCAGCGGCGCTACCCTTTGAGCTATCTGAAGTCGATGCGATGGAGGTGCAAATTTATCAGCAAGTGATGCATCGTCACTTGGGAGGTCCGCCGTCGACATGGATGCAGCAGCGATGGAATGCGGAGCAATTTGCCTATCATGCAATTCGATCTGGAGCAAAACACGTATTGGGGCTTTTTAAATCAGAACAAAAAAATGCAGCGTAATTACCGTTTCAAGTAGGGGAGGGTGAGGCTTTTGGATTGGGTCCCGCAGCACGTAAAGAGGATTTTTTTTCGCGATCAAGAAGTTGATTCGCCTGTGGATCAAGCCCTTGCATGGCTCAAAAGCCATGAACTCCCCGACGGGGGTATTCGCGTTCACCACAGGCATCGCCGCGCATACCCGGAGGTCACCGGTTATTTAATCCCTACGCTATTGGACTGGGGCGAGGATGCACTTGCCGATCGGTGCGGCAAATGGCTCGCTCGAATTCAAAATCCGGATGGAAGTTTTTCTGATCCTGATCAGGGAATTCCGCATGTTTTTGATACCGGGCAGGCACTCCGCGGTTTGCTGGCACTTCACCCGGAGCACCCACAGTTGCTTCCGAACATGATTGCGGCCGGCAATTATTTGCTCTCGCAAGTGCAGCAAAACGCGAATGGCTTTTCGATTCAATGTGAGCCTCATGGGATTTCAGAAACCATCCAGCTCTACGTATTGCCTCCTCTCCGAGACCTTTCGAATCGCACAGGTAGCGAAAAATACGCATGTGCTGCCGATGCATGTTTCCAAAGCTATATCGTGCACGAAAAACTTCTCTCTACCGCGAGCTTGACACATTTTTTGGCCTACGAAATCGAAGCGCTCATTGACCTAGGCCATCCGCAAAAAGTTAACGAAATATTACATTACCTTGCAGGTGTGCAGTCACCTACGGGATCCATTCCTGCACGTAATGGAGTCTCTTGGTTCTGTAACCCTGGCATCGCTCAGTTGGCAGTCTGTTGGTATAAAGTGGGCCGTCACGCAGAGGCCGACCGGGCATTAGATTTCTTAAAAACTCAGCAACGTTATTCTGGTGGATTCTTAGGAAGTAGTGGTCGAGGTGCAGCATATTTCCCACGTTTTGAACCTTCGTGGGCCGTAAAATATTTTCTCGATGCAGAATGGTGGAAGAGGCACTGTGAGCGATCGCCCAAAAATCTCTGTAGTCCTACCCACGTATAATGGTGCTGCCTACCTCGTGGAGTCAATCACGAGTATTGTTCGGCAGTCATTCTCAAGTTGGGAACTTATCATCATCGACGACGGATCAACCGACAGCACTCCGGAAATTATCCAAGAATTTGTTGCCCGGGATTCGAGAATTCGACAGGTCACGCACGCAGAGAATCGAAATCTTCCCACCGCCCTGAATACAGGGTTCTCAGAGTCGAGGGGCGAGTATTTGACGTGGAGTTCTGATGACAACGTTTACAACCAAAATGCTTTCCAAAAATTAATTGGCGTTCTTAATGACCGTGATGAGATTGATATTGTTTATGCCGACTTTAAAATGATCGACGCTGCGGGCCAACGAATACGTTCAATTCAGTGTCTTTCACCGCGAGAATTACCTGTTCGTAATGGTATCGGCGCCTGTTTTATGTATCGTTGTGCTGTGCACGATGCGTTATCTGGCTATGAAGAATCCTTGCATTGTGCCGAAGATTGGGACTTTTGGCTTCGAGCATACATTGCAGGATTTTGCTTTTATCATTTCCGCGAAAATCTTTACTCCTACCGCGATCACCAAAGTTCCCTGACGCGTAAGCACCGGCGCTTGGTTCAAGCAGCGTCACGAAACGTGTTAGAGAAAAATCTTCCATCGATGCAACACCTAGGACCTGCTACACGCGCACGATGTGAGTACGCGATGTCACGTAGATCCTGCATCATGGGGGAAACCTGGTCGGGGATCCTGCATTTTGTAAGTGCATGCAAGACATCACCAATTGCCGTTTTCCGTGACACTCTCATGATTGTTGCCCTCAGAATGAAGGAAGCTGCATGCAAAATAATGCGGGTCTACTGACACCTTGTTTCTGGCATTTGGCTGTGGTGTTCGCAATCCATCAGATTCGGATGCTGTGATATGAAAATCTAGTTTCCCTGCTAATCGAATTAATCATGTTCAGGCAGCGACTAGATGGCACTGCCCAACCGTTTTGCCACAAAGTAAACGGACAATTCGCTCGCAAATGCTCATGCCGCTGTATGGGTTCTCTGGTTTTTTGCAACCGGCGTCAGATTTTTTGCCGGTCAATTGTCTTGATGGGGATTCAAAATAATTTTGCTGCGAGTGCCAGCGAGGGCGACAGGCCCATTTGCGTCAACGTGTTGTCGGTCCGTTGAGTCGCGTAATACGACAACGAGTGTTTTCCGGGTAGACGCCACCTGGGTCAGCCAGTATTCGTGTTGACCGCTCTATCAACCTGACAAATTCCGGTTAGGTTGCTGATGGAGTGGCATGAGCGTACGAAAATGCAGAGAGGTAATCAGTGGCTGGTTGGTAAATGTGTGGATTGAATTGATATGAGGCGGATATGGGAGATGCATCTTGGGGAAAAAATTTGCGAGCACCAAATTGGCTGCAAGAATCTGTTTAAAAATCGGTCAATAGTATTCTTTGCGACGTGTGGTGATTAGGACCATTTTTCAATTTGCAAGCCACCGAAATGGTCTTATCACGGAGCAGTCGCTAAAGTTCCACGGTTTCGTCTCCAGAGAGTGCAATCATGTACGGTTTTACCGATGACGTGAGTATGGTCTACCTTTACTCTCTCCGGCAAAATACTCTGGTCGCGTCAAAGGTAGGCGCTCAGTGCAGGTTCGCTGCACTCTTGATAAAACGCCGATGGCATTCTGCGGGCCAAGGTGCGTGACGATTTCCGGTACGCAGACCCGCCTCAATATGCATCAACCGAACGTGACGAGAGAGGGATACTAGCGGTGCTGTCAAGGTTTTCTTCGTGTCGGCCTATGCGATGTGTTATCGCACCTCTGTTTCACGATCGCTCGATTAATACTATCGCAAACGTCACGAAACGATCTCCGCAAACGAATGGCGTTGCCGCATTGCATCAAGGTTGATGTCTAGAGTCATTTCAAAATACTTTGCTGCTTGGCTGAGAAGTGCACGACGCTGCCCTGTGGGACAGCCTATAAGGCTGATTTCGGGGGCTGCAATGCACTCGTAAACGACAGAACACTTTTTAATCGCCTTAGATCGCGTGCCGATTACCAAAATCGGTTTACTAAAACGCGTTATCTTAAAGTGGAGCGTGTCTTGAAAATGTACCGACCTTTGTCGAGGTATCAATCGTCGAATGACCGTTAATGAATGCAGTGCTAGCACACATAGTCGGCAGATGTGAACGCCATGCCTTGACCGTTGGAAGTCTCTTCGGTAGCCTCCGCATCGCTCTGTATTGATGCTGCCGACCATTTTTAAGGCCATGTTATAGTTTTTCTTAACTAGCTCTTGTGAAAGAAATCTGTGCACTCCTTAACGATTACCGTTGCCATTCCGACCTATAACCGCGAACAGGTTCTGATCAACACCATCCAGCATGTCATGGCCCAAGGACGACCTGCGGATGAAATCCTGGTGGTGGATCAAACACCAGAGCACGAGCCAGATGTCGATCGCCAACTCTCGAGTTGGCATGCCGATGGATCTATTTGTTGGATCAAGCAGGAGTTTGCCAATCTTTCGGCAGCCCGAAATAGAGCGTTGCTCGAGGCAAAATCGGATGTCGTAGTTTTTCTGGATGACGATGTGATCTTATCTGAAGATTTCATTCTTGCACACCAGAAGAGTTATTGTGACAAAAATGTAAAGCTTGTTGCTGGGCAAATTATCGCAGCAGACCGTCCTATCCATTCCGGCGAAATCGATGATTTTGAGTTAGGTTTCCCCTTGAGTCACAATCGAAGTGCCTGGATCAAGAATATGGGCGGGGGAAATTTCAGTGTCATGCGAGAATTAGCTCTCGAAGTGGGCGGATTTGATCAAAGATTTTATCGCGTCGCATATCGAGAGGACAGTGATTTTCTTTTCCGCTTTTGCGCAAAATACCATTGTTTGGCAAAATACACACCTCAGGCATCTGTCGTTCACCTAGCAGCTTGGTCAGGAGGATGTGATTCCCGACATGCGGCCTTTGATCCACTGTCTTGCAGTGGATCTGTAGGGGAGCACTACTTCACACTTAAAAATGTGGGTGTCGGAAAAGCGTTGTACAACTTTATCTATCGCCTCTTTCGACCGCGTTGCGGAAGGTTTGCTATTCGTCGCCCTTGGCTGTTGCCGCTTATGGGGATTCGGGAAATTATCGCTTTCCTTCTCGCGATCACGCAAGTAGCGCAGGGCCGCATGCTTCTTGGAAAGACGGTATCCGAATCCTGTTAATTATGCCAATCGGTAGCTCACTTCGTCCCACTTCACCACCGGCCACCCTCAGGCAGCTCGACGAATCAGTGGCCTGAGGTCGAGTACGGTTGCATCATTGTCGCGTAATGTAGCCGCTTCGGTGAAATTGCAGAAAGCAATTTGCGAAATTCTCGAATGAGTTGCGTGAGATTCAAGACTTTTCGAAGCGACAATCAGGTTCAGCAGCAGTTCTTGCTGATCCGCATCGTCCGAACATAAATAAATGGGCGACTGCGATTTTAATGCTGCGATTAATTCAGGTGATTCATCTATTTTAATGTTGTTTAGTTCCACTTTGTTGCTTCGATAGCGAATAGAGGACGCTACCCTTTTGGCTGGTCGTTCAATACCCACATAAAAGATCCAGGCCGAAAGTAAGGAAACTGCCACGCCAATCGCGAGAAATAAACAGGCGATCCAGGGAGATGGGCTTAACCTACCACCCAAATTGATAATTTTTCCTCCTATGGGACAGTGAAGGAGATAAAGTGAGTAGGAAATCGCCCCGATCCAACTGAGAATGCGATGAGGTCGATTCCACAACTGAGCAAAACTGTGGCTAGCAAACAAAATGGTTATACATGTTCCAATCGCAAGCGTCGCTGCGGCAATACCACCATTTTCAGAAACGATTGCTCCTAACGCGAAGAGAGAAACCCAAAAAAACCATTTTGGAATAATTCGCGAATAGGCCTGGAATGTAATTACCCCTAAACCAAAATATCCAAGCCATGAGAAAATTGTGTTAGTTCCTGGGAGGCAAAGTTGAACTAATCCCAGCATTGGGCCGAACAGCCAGCAAATTGATCGACGCCTATGTACAGCCAGTGGAAAGAGAATAGCAATCAACAGATAGAACTGAAATTCCAGAGCAAGGGTCCAGTAAACAGGATTTGCCCAGGAATACCCTAGGATATCATTAAGGTATCCAACATGGGCGAACAGACCGGAATAGTCAATTTGAAAATTTCGGCCTTGGAATCCGGGCACATGTGTTGCGAGCCACCACAACGCAAGAACTAAAGCAATACTTGCAAAATAGGGAGGGTCGATTCTTACGACTCGTTTGATAATGAAGGTAAGGAAATATTTAATTCGATAGCGGCCTCTATACATTGAATAAGGCAAGATAAACCCGGATATAGCAAAGAAAATTTCTACTCCCATCCAGCCCCAACCACCACTTGCGATAAGAAGATCATTGAAACGACTCGTGCCACTAGGCAGCAAATCACTTGGCCTTGTGAAGTGGAACCACATGACGGCTAAGGCTGCAATTCCTCGCAGTGGACCCAAAACCGCAATCTCGCCACCTGGAGGCGCTGAGTTTGGAGTTGTTTTTTTCCGAATATCGGTTGGTGTCATGGCGTTAGATTCAAATAGCAAACTATTCGATTCATGCGAGTGTAAATTTAGGCAGCATCTCGTGAGATCTCAAGGCGATCTGAAATTACTGCGGTGGCATTAATAACCGCGTCAAACGATTTCAGATTTTTTTGATCACAATAGTTGCTCTCAAAAGATCGTCGGGCAGCGTCGGAATACCGCTGCTGAAGATGTGGTGACTTAGCAAGAGTCTCCATAGCCGAAACAAATCCATTGACATCGCCATTTCGAAGGCTGACCCCGCATCCAAAATGTGAGATCGTTTCATCAACGCTACTTCCAGCGGGTCCGAGATAGACAATTGGAAGCCCCATCGCCAAACTGGCATGAAGTTTACTTGGGCTCATGCAGCCAAGCATGCTGTCCTTTAGAGTGATGAGGGCGCAATGGGACTGGGACTGAATATCGCGCAGTTCCCGAGTGCTAACGTAACCCATGAAGGTAATGTTTGTCAGTCGCTCATCTTTTATTCTCTGTTGAATTTTGGAAGACTGGATACCACCACCGGTCATCACAAATCGGATAGAGCTCTCTTTTTCCAGCAACAATCGCGCTGCGGACAACATCGCCGTAAAGCAATGCCCGTGCCCCATATTACCTGAATACAAAATCGTGAACGGTGGCTGCACCTGCTTCTCTATATGCTTGACTTCGCGTAGTGGAAACTCGGCTAACGGTTCCCAATTTGGAATGACGCTTTTTGGGATTTGATCTGCACGAGGCCGCGCGTTGATGATTTGCTGCATGGCATCATCAAGACACACCACGTGGTCAAGTTGCGAACCGATGACTAGGTTCATCCATTTCCACAATCGATCTATCAGTCCACCGCTACGAATGATGCCTGACCGCTCGGCAACCTCGGGATAGCAGTCCATGTTCCACAGGATCACCCGCGTAGTCCGATGAATCAACTTATGTAGGATACCCGCACCGGCGATCAAAGGCGGTGTGGTCATGCATACGACGACATCTTGTTTGGGTAAGCGTGCGATGGTGAGGCAAGCTAAAAAATAAAAGGCGAAGTAGTCCAGGCAACGATGCACCAGAGTGCGCTTGCCCGATTTGGGTGTCCAAAGTCGGTGAACGTGGATATTTGAGTCGGATTCGGTCTCGGACCGCCACGATACCTTTTGTTCGTCGACATTTTGCTTGGGGCAAATGCGTGCGTGAGACTGCCCTGAACCAAGGTACCCCTGTCCGCCAATGACGGTGACACGATCGTCTAGAGCCGCCCGGTGCTCAGCCAGCGATGCTGCAAGCCTGGCGGTGGGGCTTATATCCGGAGGATAGAACTGATTGACAATGGTAATTTTCAATGCAATGGAGATCCTTGCTTGCGGGTCGTAGCGGTGCATATGGCCCTACGCCGCCTTGGAAAACAGTTCTTTATAAAGTTCGGTTGTATCTTGGGATCCACAAAAATGTTTAGCCAAGGTATGTGCGCCGACGGACCACTCGTCGTATTCGGACTGAACAAATTGCGCCACTGTCTCTAGTGCCTCGGTAAAAGACTGCGTGGTGTCGAGCGGGAGATCCCAACCCGCACGCTGCTGCTCTAAATCACGCCATGGGGTTTGATCGCTGATGAGCACGGGGGTTCCCGTCGACAGCGATTCATAGATCGCGTGGCCGAAATTTTCACCTTTTGTCGCCAATCCGAAAAGATGATAACGCTCGATGTGCGACCGCACGTCGCAAGAGGCGAGTTCACCGCGGTAATTCACTTGCACGTGACTCGGTAGTGTGTGAATTCGCCGCTGGCAGACGCTCCAGTAAGCGGAGTCTTCAATCGGGCCATAGAGATCGAGCACGATGCTTTGACGCACGTCGGCGATCGCATCAATCAAAAAAAGGGTGTTCTTGATGGGATGGATGCGACTCACGGAAATGACTTTTAAGGTTCCAGGGTCTTTCGATACAGGCTTCTTCAGCGTTTGCGGTTTAGGCGTACAGTTTGGCACAATAGCAACGCGAGATTCTTTGCCGAATACTCGAAAAATATCCTCGCGCTCCTTTTCATCTGTGGCATGGAATGCAAGTTCTTTTAGGAATTGCCACCTTTGCATCAATCGCAAAAAGGGAACTTTTTTCCATCGTTTATTTTTTAGCGCCGAAGGTTTGAGCATTCCCCGAGTCGCAAGGACAACTCGATTTTGATTGATGTCTTGGCTCAATAACCAAAGAGGGAGCAAGGTAAATGATGGGGAGAACATGCTGTTGAGAAAAACAGTCGCATCTGCTGCGTCATCCAAAATTTTGCATACCTGCTTGACGCGAGATATCCCTGGCTTGCAGTATCTCACGCGAATTCCTCGATCAAATGAATGCCAGGTGTCGGTAGTTACAGACGGGTAAGATTGTTTGGCACCGAGATCCCGATCCGATGTGACGACACTGACGGAAAAATGATCGCGCATCGCATATGCAAGATTAACGCACGAAGTTATTGGGCCTCCGGCGCGATGACCGGGGGCGAACCAATCGGTGAAAATGAACAGTTGCTGATTGTTAAACAAAGAAGATAGACCAGAGTGGATTGTAGGTGCCTAAACGGATGCAAAAGTTAGATTACGCCAGTCGCAAAATTATCACAAGTTCAAACATTAGGTTATCAATGCGATTAGGAACCAATCGCGATTTCCTCATAGAGCGAAAGATATTGCTGGGCAATGATTGTCGGATCAAATCGTCTAGCATTCAGCGTGCCTCGGTCGATAAGTTCCTGCCGGTACGCTGCATCCTTGATCACTCGTCGGATTCCTTCCCTGATCGACTCGATACTGTGCGGGTTCACGAGACTTGCTGCGTTTCCAGCGACTTCGGGCATTGAGGCACAATTGCTGGTGACGACCACACGCCCGACCGCATTTGCCTCGACGATCGGCATGCCGAACCCTTCGTAGGTCGAGCAAAAAGCAAGCAGATCACATTGCTCGTATCGTTTGACTACTTCAGTGAGTGTGAGATTTGTCCAATTATCGTAAGCGATATTAAATGACGTCAGTTTGTTCTTAAACTCATCGGTAAGCGGACCTATAATCTGTAGCCGGCACGGAATATCTGCCAGCGCAGGAATCAACCGTGCAAGATTTTTATTTTCTTTGGTGCCCACCTGAAGGATTCGTGGACATCGTGCGTTGAATGGTTTTTGCTTCAACTGAAACTGGGGAGACACCGCAACGGGAATGACGCGAATTTTGTCGGCCGGAATATCTACATGCTTCAAAATATCGTGCTTGGCAAATTCCGAGATGGTGGTGACTACCTCAGCAGATTTTGCAGGTAAGCGAAACCAGAGCCACTCTAAAAGAGACTTCCTTAGCCCCTTTTTTTCTCTCAGTACACCGGCGTCGAGAATGGTAAGCAGCGTTTTTTTTCGTTTTAAAAAAAGGCTCGCAAAATTGATGTCGCCTGTGAGATGATTTAAGTCGCCTTGATGCAATGCGGCAGATATCGCAATCAACACTCTCCGCACGAAGCCCTTACTGTAAAAGGGGGCGCGATGGACAGTAGGTCTTATGTCTCCGGAAAGTCGATGTCTCAAGTCATCGAAAATAAACTCCAGGCTATAGTTTTGCTTTGGGCGAGGCTTCCGCTGTAAGTAACTCACCGTCATCGGTGCGTGCGATACACCGTGCGTATCCCGGGTCAGCTTTGTTTGTGGAGCAATCATGTGTAGCCGAGTAAAAAAATGGACTGGCATAAGGTGTAATTGTCGTAAGCTCTTCTACAGCCTAACTATCGATTCGCGAAATCTTGAAGGTGAAGATGTTATTGTTTCATCATTGCAATGGGTGATGCCTTCGTTCGCCATCCATTGTTTAAATGTCGATTCTTAAATCCCGTACGCTTCGACTTACGCTTCGAACCAAAGGCCCGTGGCAAAATAAGATAAAGCAGTAAAATAACTATGGTGGCTTTGACAAAATGATTTGTAATCACAATCATTTCGGTTTCCGACTTGATGACTTGGAGAAAGACGAGAGGCAAACACAGCAAAAAATATCCGTTGAATTTTCCGAGAGTTACGAAATATGCGAAGGCCTTGTTCAGGAGGCCTCCCAAAACAAGCATCATCAAAATTCCCCCGTCCTTGCCAAAGTTCGCGTAGGCTTCTCCTAATGTGCCGATGCACATGGAGGTATTGGCGGAAAGTTGTAGTCCCGTGAAGCGAACGAAATTTGTTCGTCCGCCAGCGCCCTCTTTATTAGACTTCAGGAACCTGGGGGTTAAACTGGCCGAAATCGTAGTAGAGATGGTCTCTCCCTTGGCGTAAGGCTCGTAGACCGGTACGTACTGCATGACGCGGGACACAATCCATCCCTGATTCAACCTAGTAACAGCCAAGTGCTGAAAGTCTTTGTCCTCGTATACCGATTCGAGCGACCAAAGCACACCCAGCAGTGCGTCTGTAAGATTTGGTGTTTTTCCATCTGCCAATGCTTCGCGGTACTCGGCTTTAACACCTTGGATTGTAAGCACCGCAATAATCGCGCTGGCAAAGACGGTGATTTTTAAAGCGTGGGAGCGTTTTTTATGGAGAAAAATAAAGCTCCCAACAAAACTGCCCCAGATAAGTAACTCGTGGAACATGCCATATTCCGCTGCAGTGAGATAACCAGAGAAGAGCACAGCAAGAAGCACGGGCCATCGAAAGCGATTATTGCTCATGAACAGGCAAATCGCGGCAACGTATTTAAGTTGGACCAAAAGATAAGCAAAAAATCCAAGGCCGATATGGGACCCCACAATCCCCACCAAGGATATCGCTAATAAGTACCAACCTAACCGATCCATTTGCTTGCTGTCGCGTATTTGAATCCCAATATTTGTGTTTCCAAACACTGGTAAGCATAACGCAGCGACGAACAGACAGATCGCGGGAATCGCAAAGGAAAAATAGGTGTTCGGATTCACATACATCATGTATTTGTGATGAACAAACGCACTTTCGTACATCAATAAAGGCCCGACAACGCACTGAAGAATCGCAATCAGTGCTGCGATTTCTAAAATGATGAGAGCACGATCAATGCGAAAGTAGATTCTTTGTGCTATGCAAGCGAGCATGATGATGGTCAGCCAGCTGCTTGGCAAAAGTTGGTAGTAGCCGATCAGGCCCAGGCACAAAAAGGTCAGTGACGAAAAATACTCATGGGCAGCACCTCCGCTTGCCTTCGCGGTCTTCTGTTTGGGACGGGTGGGCAGAAGTCGATTGGCGATGACTTGGCTCATATCTGGAGTATTCAGGGGTAAATTCTATGAATTTTATGCTGCACTAAGAAAACGATTTTTAATTTGTTTGGCTATAGCGTCGCATGACCAAGTATCAATGAATTGCGAGCATGCTTTGCCTCTCGAAACGAGCTCGTCACGGTTTTGGCACTTTTGCATTGCTTCGAGAAGAGATGTCTGAGAATCTGCCTTATGGACGTATCCAGTTTGCTGGTCTGCAACCAGATCGCGGGCGCAGCCTGCTTTATCACTGACGATCACACTGCGTCCGCACGCCATTGCTTCATTAATGGCCAGTCCCCAGGTCTCTCCCGGGCCGGCCGAGGGAAGGCAGACCACATCGCCTAAGCGGTAGACAATCGGCATTTTAGACTGATTTTGGAAGGGCAAAAAATGCACGTTGCTCATTCCATGGGCTTGCGATCGAAGTTTCTCTTCCCAGGATCCTTGGCCGACAAAAACGAGCTCTGCTGCACGCACCCGAGAAAATGTCTTGAACGCCGCAAGTAGCAAGTCAGGTGATTTTTTCGGAATGAGTTTGCCGGCGAAAAGGAACACGATATTTTTCTTACCGATCCCTAAACTACTTCGCCAGTCAGTGGCGATCTCTTCATATCTGTTTCCATCAGATGAAAATTTTCTATTGTCAACTGCATGAGGCGCAAAGCACAGTTGTTCCGGGCCTACACCGAATTTTCGGAAATAGTCATAGTTATTTTTACCGACAAAAAATGCGGTATCCACGTATTTGTAAACTTGTGTCAGTAGCATCCGGCGAAGTGTCGAGCGACATCCGGAATGGTGGTCGAGCAGGGTGGAATCTCCGCGGAAAAAAATCGGAATTTTCCCGGAGAAATGTCGCATCGCTCTGAGATGCGATAGATAATTCCAACCCATGACGAGTATGCCGTCGGGGCCCCATGCCTCAATCGGACCGGAGATATCATTGTTTAAATTCCAGAATGTTTTCCGAGAGACGGTGGGTTGAGGGGCGACAAGCCTGCAATTGTATCCCTCCAACAGCGGAATATCCCAAGCGATGTTTCGTTGAAAATCGGGGTCGTATTTTACTTGGTCGTCGGCATGCCACGTATAGAATACGCATAACTCGATTCCTGTTTCGTTAGCGAGGCGACGAAACCACGGAACGTTATACTGGACAGGATGCGTTGCAATGATCGCAAGTCGTTTCATGGTGCAATAAGGATTACGCTTTTTGGGCAGCCAGTTCGAAAAATTCAGTGAACCGTTCTGCCATCTTGCGGACGGTCAAGGATTTGATTCGGTACTACCCGAACTCGTTGATGGCCAGCTATTTTCATCGGTAGTAACCTTGGCGAAATAAAAACAACGTTTTGATCTTTTTATATGGTCAGCGGCTAAGGGCTTCGGATACGCTGGAAAGTAGGACCTGTTTTGACTCTTCCCAGCAATAGTGAGATTCGGCTTGCTGTAGTGCTGACTGTTTACCTCTTGCAAGGTCAACGCGATTTGAGATCATCTCATTTAATGTAACTGCCAAATCGGTTGCGCTGCCATTTTTGAAAACGTGAATGAACTCCGAATGAGAGTCAGCAATTTCTTTCTGGCCCGCAGTGTCGCTCGCTAGAACGGTTAATCCAGATAGCAGATACTGAAATAATTTATTTGAAATAGTGAGGTTTTTATTTAGGCAGTAAGAAATTTCACCTGCGTAGCCAATGTCATGTTCTGCAAGCCGAGACAGAAGTTGATGATGTGGTACGCTGGGATGGAAGAATAGGTGATGCTTTGAGTCTGATGGCATCCTCGATCGCAAGCGACCCTCGTAGCCCTCGCGGCAGTTACCACGAATATGAATTTGCACCGGGATATTGATGTGTGGTAGGGCGTCTATGAGCACCTCGAGGCCCCGATCGGGACCGACCGTTTGAGAGAACCATATGATCGATGGCGTCTCGTGATCGTGGCGGTCAAGCGCTTTTCCATCGAGTAAATTACGTTCTTTTCGGGAAAAGGTGTTGTAAATAACCCTGGGAGCTGTGCAACGATAGGCCTTTGCGAGGGCGGAGCCCATGACGTGGGACGTGGTCGTCGCGTAGCAACTATCGCGGAGGAGACGTTTTTCCCAACGCTGCAATAAATAGCTGGGTCGATTTTTCTTGTCTTTAGAAGAGAGATCCTCCGAGTACCAGTCTTCCACGTCGATGGCTACTCGCTCACCGTCGTTTAACAGTTTATTGCCCACCCAAAGAGCCTCTTCAAGATGAACAATATTCAAAGCGGCGTTTCGTTGCCTGCAGAGACTGAGCATTTCGGGTGCAGCATATCCGAGCTGCCTTACATTTCCCCACCCTGATGCTCGGTAGATTTTATTCCAGAGTTGACGCCTAGATCGCACTTTAAACCAACGAATTTGTTGGGCGATCGATTGACTCGAGTTGTCGATCACGGGGGTTGATTTCCAGCCTTTATTTTTTGATAGGGCCGTTTCCAGGGATGCATCTGCACGGTTTAATATTGAAGAAAATACTTCTACTTCGTGTCCTGCCTCAGTCAACGCATCTGCTTCCTTGACAACCCGCGGGTTGTTGGAAATTTGGATACCGGAGATGATATTTATTTTTGCCATCAGGCAGCACGCCCCAGCCAATGCGAAGTTGTTTCATCGGCCGATGGCTTTATAGTAGTATTTTCGCACAGCTCTTCAATTTTGTATCCTATTTGCTGCAACTGGGAGAGGCATTTTGATGCAAGATGTTGGGAGTGTGCCTCAAGCACAATATTGGGACGGTGCATTTTTAATAGGTTTGTTCCCCCCTCAAGAACGAGGGATTCGGCACCTTCGACATCGATTTTTATGAGGCCCGGCGGCGGTACAACGCCGTTTGCAATCAAATCATCGAGTCGGCATGCCTGTACGGTCAGTTTGGCCGCTTCTGAGGCATTCGGCTGAAAAGTGCTTTCTCGCATCTTTCCCATGTTAGATTTATTCATGAGTAGGAATTCGACTGTTCCCGAGTGATTCCCAATTGCCATTTCATGAATTACGAATTTGTACTGTTTGTTTAAATCACCCAGCGATTTAAGTTGCTCAAGGTTCGCAGGGTTAGGCTCAAAGCAGTGCACTTCACTTGCCCCCGCGACTGCCATCACTCCAGAAAGAAATCCACGGTGAGCACCGATGTCAAAACATGCCTTTCCCGGGATGACTTCGTCGCGGATCTTTGTAGCGACCTCTGATTCATATGTGCCGGTCCAAATAAGCTTATCTTGTGGTAGATCAACCAAATATTTCAGTCCCGATGCCGGGCCGGCGTTAATGTGATGCTCGAATTGACGCTCGCCGATGCAGTGCATGAAAAATTCTCGCTGCATCTTTGCAATGCCGGGGATAGAACGAATCCAATGGCGTAATCGCCAAGGAACAAGATTGACGCTTTTTTCAATCACGACGTGATCTCCTGATGGCAGTATGTGTGCGTTTGACAATCGCGAAAATCATGTCGTGGTCCGAGGCGAGGCAGTTGGGAACTATTTTTTAATTTGGTTGGCATGATCGGTAGATTGAATTTTGGTCGACAATTTTCAACGATTGAAGTTGGGTTACCTTTCGCTCGTATTGTCCAGAAGAGACTAGCCGAATCTCGCAAACCACAGTCGAAAAATTTGTAAAAGAACGGGTTGTCTATACAAATTTTTAGCGCAGCGATCAAGATTTTTGTGGCCGCCTAACCGTAGAAAAAGCCTCTATCCCTGGCCTGCGTGCTTGATAAAGCTGCACCAACGTGCAAAACGCCAACCAAATATCCGTGCTATCAGTGCAAGCTTGGTGGTTGGAAAAGATGGATTAAATTCGCATCGATGTTCGTGCAATATTCGAATCGCCTGTCTCGAAGTATTTATCGATCTTGGATAGCTGGAGGTCGCGAGCGTTTGACATTGTTTCGTGACGATCTCTTGTAAGATTTCCCGCTCGTTAACTTCTTCAAGAAGCTGTAATTTTTTTTCAAACGCTCGGAGTCGCGAACGAAAATGCGATGCGTTTTTTCGTGCGGATATTTGCCCAGCAACCGCTTTACGATAATAGGCAACAGCCTCTGGGCACGAAATGACGGTTGTTGATTTTTGCAATACGCGAGCAAAAAACTCACCATCTTGATCGGCAGCTAACGATTCATCCCACGGTCCCGTCTGCTTTGCCAATCCACGCGGAATCAACCATTGTCCTGTTTGAATGTATTGATCAGACAAAAGGAGTTTACATAATAATCGCATCGGTTCATCAAAGCTTTTAAAATCGTCATGCCATCGCTCACCCGAATCAGGTGAGCTTCCGTTTTGAAATTGAAGTAGTGCAGAGAAACTGACAGTCTGGCCAGGGTTCAAGCTCGATTCGATTTGACGTACCTGAAGCTCTAATTTGTTTTTTGCTATCAAGTCATCTGCATCAAGGAACTGAATGTAATCACCACTGGATTTTTGAAATCCAGTATTTCTTGCAGCACAGGCTCCTGCTCCTGCTGCATGAAACCATTTGATACGACCGTCCACATGATTTGACAGCACGTATTGCTTCGTGCCATCTGTACTGCGGTCGTCACACAGCACGATCTCTATGTTGTCCAGGGATTGTGCGGAAACAGATTGGACACATTGAAGGATAGTGCGTCGCGCGTTACGAAAAGGAATGACAACAGACACGATGGGCTTAGACATTACGCGACCCTTTTCTTGCGAAGAATAATTCGAATGTCACCAATGATGTAATCGAGTGGCGATAGCGCTTTGTTCTTAAAGCAAGAAGGAAATTTTTGGATAAGATTTATATGGTTTACGCTCGGGTTCTCTCGATAAGAGATACATTTCAGCTGTGGACTGATAGCCGACCATAACTTCCTGTATTGCGTGAGAGACCATTGGTTTACATGCATCGGATCAATCTCATCGTAAGCATGCTCGCGGCAGAAATCATTCAATATCGATAACGGAAATAAACATTGGCAAAACGGAATAGGGATTGATCTGTAAGCATGCTCTCCAAATGCCGACCAATATAAAGGCCCGAAGCTGAGAAATATCGTACCACCGGGCTTGGTGATTCTTGCCATTTCCCTCAGGACAGCAGGCGGGTCATGGACGTGCTCAAACGCGTTATACGAGAACACGCAATCGACAATATTAGATTCGATATCAATTCCAGCAGCATCACCATGACGGAAATCAACGCCGGCTGCCAATGCTCGTTGATCTAGTCTTACGTTGGAAATGTCTGAAGCAATGGCTCGTAAATTGCGTTTTGCGAGTGTCGCGCTTACCATCGCGTCACCACATCCGAACTCCAGGGTCGTTTTGAATTTGTTGCCTTCCGGTAAGTCTAGAATCTCTGCTGCGCGCTCCTTGCCACGAATTTCTAACCTTTCACGGTCATATCCGTAGGCCTCCGGAAAATCATAATCCTCCATGAGTTGGCGTAGCATACTTTTGTCTAGCCATTCAGGAGAGTCTGGGGCTTGGGCGATAGATTTCTTGACAATCGATAGCGCACGCTGCGTTCGAATACGGCGCACAGCCCATGTCGGTACGATATTTTTTAGTAATCTTCTAATAGAGTAAGCCATCAGTGAAAATCTATTGCATTTAAAGTGGACGACCAACAATTATCAGGTAATATTTCGCTCGAGAATATTAAGGATGGAATGCGCGGCAGTTCCGTCTCCATACGGGTTTGCTGAGTTTGCCATCGATGCATAGGCAACCTCGTCATCCATTAAGCGTGAACACTCTTTAACGATTAAATCTTCGTTTGTGCCGACTAATCGCGCGCATCCGGCCGTTACACCCTCTGGTCTCTCACTCGTCTCGCGTGCGACAAGCACGGGTGTACCAAATGTTGGCGCTTCTTCTTGGATGCCGCCCGAATCTGTTAAGACAAAATGTGCATTTTTCAAACACCAGACAAGTTTTGAATACTCGAATGGATCCGTAACGAGGGCCCGATTAATTCCTGAGAGATGTTCCAGCACGGGTTGTCGAACGTAAGGGCTGGGGTGCGTAGGGAAAACGCAAGAAATCTCCGGATACGCTTGGAGTAAACGTTTGACCGCATTGCACACAGATGAAATGCCTTCTCCGCGGTTTTCCCTTCGATGACAGGTAACCAAAAAGAAGGGTTGTCTTAAAAATTCATCAGTTAGGCATGAAGGCGCAGCACATCGTGTATCCGAGGCAATGTAATTGAGTGAGTCAATTACTGTATTGCCTGTCACCCAGATTTTATCAGGGCTGATATTTTCCCTAATCAAAGCATCTTTAGCGCTCTGAGTTGGCGCGAAGTGATACAACGCTGCTCGGGTAACGAGTTGTCTGTTAAGCTCTTCTGGGAATGGTTCTTCGAGATTGTATGTTCTCAATCCCGCTTCGACGTGGCCAACGGGAATGTGCCTGTGAAACCCAGCTAACGCGCCAGCTAATGTTGATGTTGTATCACCCTGCACCAAGATCGCATCCAAGGGGTCTTTTTCGAATAGGTTGTCAAGCTTTTGCACAATGCTGCTTAGAATGTAAGAGAGCGTTTGCCCTTGTTGCATGATGTCTAAATCAACATCAATCGAAATTCCGAAATCACTCAGGCTCTCTCTAGCCAATTCTCTATGTTGACCGGTGCAGATCACAACAGGACGAATCCGCGGAAAATTGTTTGCGGCCTCAAGGATAAGAGGTGCTTGTTTAATCGCTTCCGGTCTAGTGCCGATCAATACGCCGACTAACAATTGTTTTGGATTCATTGCGGATGCAAATTCTAAACTTTGACAGGACCAGATTTTTTAAATTCTTCTGAGGCACGCTCATAGATTTCAGCAGTTTTGCGAGAAATGATGTCCCACGAGAATCGGCTGATGGCTGCCTCGCGTGCGCGGTCTCCCATTGCTCGTCGTTTTTCAGGGGCGTCAATCATTACACGGATTGCTTGCTCTAAGGCGTGAGGATCTTTGGCCGAGACCAGTAAACCATCAAAGTCATTTTGGATAATAGCGGGAATACCACCTACATTGGTGCCGATGAGTGGTACTCCCGATGCCATGCTTTCTAAGCCCGCAATACTGGTTGCCTCGACGAGTGATGGCAAAACACAAAAGTCAGCAGCGCGATAGTAGGAGGGCATGTCATCAGAAGGAACGTGGCCGAGTTTGACAACGCGGATGCCTGATGGAAGGTGCTCGAGTTCTTCAAGTACTAGCGATTCATATTCATGATCTCTCCAGGTTAAACGTCCGGAGAAACCGGTCAACAATACGACCAGATTCTGTACATTCTGCAACCGCCGGAGTGCTTTCGCGAAATAGACAATGCCGCATTTTTCGACGATTCGTCGCGCACAGAGGATTACGGTTTCATGCGGTTGAATATTCAATTGTCTCCGTGTCGTCTGCCGAACGTTCTCATTTGGTGAGAACTGATCAGTATCCACGCCGTTTGGAATATACGATCCTCGGTTACGCGGATATCCTAAATCGAATGTGCTTTCCAAAAGTTGCTCGCTCGGTGCAATGATCTGATGCGCATAATTTAATGTATGAAACAGATGTGATCGTTCCGCGTCACCCTGAGTCGCGGCAGCTAAAAACTGACTACTGTGATTGGTGAAAACCATGCCTGTAGTGCCGTTTACCTTGCGAGCAACATCAGGGTCAAAATAGATATTGTGCCAGTGGAAAACGTCGACCTTGTTATTTTTGATGTAGTTTCGGGCTTGTTTTGCAAAAATAAATTGTTTTTGAAATGGGAGTAAGATATTCCGCGGAGAGTAAATGACAGGTATCTCAGTAATTGGAAGGCCATCCCGCTCGATTTCTCTGCTGCGGCAAACTCGTAGATTTCGACCCCGCGGTAATTTGCGCACGGTCATTACGTGAACGTCATTGCCCGTCCGTTGCAGCGAAAGTGCCAGTTTGTGGACGTGGCTTGCTATGCCACCGATGTTAGGCAGGTAGTCTTCGGCGAAAATGAGACAACGCATTGATTACAATTTTGGATCCAGAATGAATTAATTTAGATTGTGGAAAAAAATTTTAGCTACCTGAGATTTAAAAATCTCGAGCCAAGAATACTTCGTGCGTTGCTTTTAAAATTCTTGTGCCTGCGATAAAAAGCTCCGTGGGCCATGAATACTTCAAATGCATTCTACAACTTCCGGCGTCAGACTTTCGCCTTCTGAATTGAAGACTACCTGCTCACCGAACCAGGCCTGCCAAAATTTGGCCAACCAATTCCGGCAGGTACCGCTACCAAGATTAATGCCAACGAATATGATTTCGGAAATTGTAAAAATAAACGGTTTGTCATTCATGACACGATTTTTAGAAAATGTCTCTGCAAAATAGTTATTAAATATCACGGCGCGAAAAAGCTCAAGAAATAGATCACCATTTCATAAATGCTGTGAGGATGACTATCTCATTTTGCGGTCGGGTTGAACTCGTCACATGCAATTTCAAACCAACTCCCTCCGCGATTTTAGCGACCTAAATTAAAACAGCATCACATTCGAAATTACGCTTAATGTAAAATTCAAAAATCATATGGAATCAAATCGCGCCCGCTGAAGTTGCTTTGAAATCAGCTTGCTCGAAGAAACCCCGACCATCGTGCAGGCGTGGCAAGAAAATGTTTCAATTTAGTGCGAGCCCGACTTTTGTGGTACCGAAGTTCAAATTCACGGATGAAAGGTTCGAGGTCTACTGGGCAAACGGCAGACTCTTTCAGCTTGTTTAAGACTTGAACTTTCATCTCATGTTTTGTTTCAAAATCGTCATAATGTTGCTCTTGTTCTGGGTGAATCCGTGCCCAATAGAGATCTCGTGGCATAACAACGAGCGGATAGTAACACGCAAGCTTAAGCCAACACTCAAAGTCACCAATTTGTCGAAGGCCAGAAAAGCCCTGCTGCGACTCAAAGGCACTGCGGCGGATAATCGCACTTCCGGGGGCACGACCGAAGATGTCGGTCTCTGTAAAGTTGAAGTGGAATGCCTCGGCGGGTTTCAAGCAGATAGGATAACGAGTTTCCTGAATCGATGCCGCAGAAAGTCCGATACCTGCTTCTGGAAAAGAATCTATGCAGCGAACCATAACATCAATGGTATGAGGAAATAGAACATCGTCAGAGTCAATGTACTTTATGTACTCTCCGGTTGCATATGATGCCGCGCGATTACGATTCGGGTAATCTCCGAGGTTTGTCTCATTTACATAGACCTTGATTCGTTGGTCTGTCTTGGCATAGTGAGTTGCGATTTCAATCGATTCGTCAGTTGAACCATCGTCGACAATGATGTACTCGAAATCCTCGAAGGTTTGTGCGAGCACACTTGTGATTGCATCATCTAGAAAACGAGCGCGGTTATAGCACGTAGTTAAAATGCTGACTTTTGGTTGCGACATCTAGTAAACCATCCGTATATAAATGGCAGTTAACGCGGATAAAAACGTCGTTCTGCGTTCTTAAGTGAACAACTACTGTCTGATGCAATTCGACGTTGTAATTTACAGCTTCCTTTTCGATGCATATTTGATTGTGCCGACATTCGAAATAGTATTTGTTGGCATTTCAAAACAGCGATATAAAAATTAGGCTACGAGTTTGTGGGTGTTGCTTGCCGAACTGTAATAAGCGGCTAAACTTTGTGCGACTTGTACTCGATCAGAAACAGGCATTTCGGGGTATAGCGGTAGAGACAAAATTTCTTCACTGTGCTTGCAGGCGACCGGAAAGTCCTCCCGGATATGATTCAATCGCGCGTACGCGGGGTAGAACGGAAGAGCTTTGGGATAATTGATGAGCGTTGGAATTTCGGCGGCTTTTAAGTGCGCCCGCAGCATTTCGCGATTATCAGCGCGAATTACATACAGGTGAAATACGTGTTGGCATCCCTCTCGTACGGGTGGACAAACCAAGTCTGGGATTTTGGTCAGAAGTGCGTCGTAATGTGCAGCGTGTTGGCGTCGCAGTTTTGTCCATGCTTTTAAGTGGGGAAGTTTTACATTCAGGATTGCCGCTTGTAGGCTGTCCATTCGACTGTTAATGCCCTCAATTTTATGAAAATTTTTCCCGCCATGCCGGGCAAGTAGACGTGCATAGTCTGCGTACTCACTTTGATTGGTCACGAGACATCCTGCGTCGCCCATCGCCCCGAGATTCTTTCCCGGGTAAAACGAAAATGTGGCGATGTCACCAAAAGTGCCTGCGTATTGTCCATCGTATTCGGCCAGATGTGCTTGTGCACAGTCTTCGATTACCCACAAGTTGTGCCGACGGGCAATCTCTATAATTCGCTTCATATCGGCAGGTTGTCCATAGAGATGGACGACGACTATTCCCTTCGTTTGCGACGTTATATGTTGCTCGATTTTTTTAGTGTCTATGCAAAAATAGTCGGGTTCGGTATCGCAAAAGATAACTTTGCCGCCCGCCTGAGTGATCGTTTCGCTTGTGGAAATCCAACTGTGCGCCGTTGTGATTACTTCGTCACCGGGCTGTACGCCTAGGGTTCTCATGGCCAAATAGAGGGCATCGGTTCCGTTGCCGCACGAAATGCAATGCTTAACGCCGAGTAAATTCGAGAAATTATATTCAAACTCTTCTACGTGTTTTCCACCAATAAATTCGGAGTTGGAAATAACGGACTGGATCGTCTTATCGAGTTCATCCTTCAGTGATAAATATTGACGATGGAGGTCGTTGAATTGCATTAATTTCTCTTTTTCTTTTCTAGTCTGACAAGGCGACTAAATTAAAATGAAGATCGATTTGTTTTAAGCGACCATGTGGATGCGTTGATTTTTAATCAGGCTGATTGTCTCGGATGGAATCTGTTCATCTTGAGTTGTCATCCACTCATATTGTGTGCCTTGCAGAGCATCTTTTATTTCTTGTAGGTTGCAAACGTATTCTGTAATGGATTCTGTGTTCACCTTTGCATTTTTTAACACCACCTGAGAAGGTGTGAGTCGAAGGAAATCACAAATCTTGCGAAACGCCTTAAAAGGTGAACCAAGGATGTCTCTCTGGTATTCAAGCTCTAGAAAACGAATTTTATTCTGTGTGGTTCCGAATTGGCGAATTTGCTTAGATATAGATTCATAACAATCGAATAATTGTTTTATTGGCTTGCCGGCCATAAGTGTGTTTTCGCAATTTATCCTTATTCGATTCAGGGTTGATTCTGCTCCCGGCACAGTTTCATATCGGTTTTTTTCTATTGCCACTGTCACTGATGCAAGTTGCCGTAAATAATGTTCTCGAGATAGAAATATCAAGTGTGTAACTTTAAATTCTTGCAATTGGTTCAAGAATTGCGGCAGGCTCATGTTTAGTTGGGCACTGCTAAGATGCATAAAAGGAAGAGGTTTGAGCTCAAACCCGAAAACTGGTTGCGTTGCCCGAAGTGATCGTAGTCGGATGAGTCGCTTGGGATTTTTAGTAATTGCACATTCGGGTAAAAGGTTTTGTTTGCGACTTTGAAGTATCTCTGCATCCCAGGCAATTTTTGGATGCTGCCGAAGAAGGTTGCCAACCACCGTAGAACCACAGCGGCCGAAATGTAGCATTAGCACATTTGCTTTGCGTCTTGGTCGCGTTAACCCCCGGTTGAGTAGCGGTAGGCAATGGATGAGCGATTTTGCAAATATTGCGGGGCGCATCGGAGGCTGGATTTGGTCTGACATGTAATTCTCCAAAGCCGTTAAAACTGTTTGAAACACAAGCTGATGTGCTGGACAAAACCACAAATGTAGCGTGAAATTATCAGCTTCCGTTTTCCAAATGGGGGCGATGGAACCGTGCTGGATTGCCAAAATAAACACCTGGCTCGGTAATATCCTTTGTGACCACCGACCCGGCGCCAATCACCACATCATCACAAATACGAACGGGCAACACTGTTGCGTTGGTACCAATCGAAACATGGTGACCTATCTGGGTGTGCCACCATTTAGTCTTGTCGCCACCCGCAGGGCCTCCGTCCCGAAGTAAATCATTCACAAACATCACTCCATGCGAAATAAAGCATCCCTCACCAATCGTCACTAGTTCACATATAAAAGCGTGCGACTGTATTTTGCATGATGCGCCGATCGACACGCCTTTTTGTATTTCGACAAAAGGACCTATAAAGCAGTCGTCTCCGATTTTGCAATCGTAAAGATTGCACGGCTCGACTACGCGGACATTTTTACCGAAGGATACATTTTTAGTACCGGCGTGTGTGATTGTGGGTTCCATTGTTCAGTTGCTGCAGTGTAAATTTTTTCAATAATTTCGACTGTTTTTAAACCTTCATATCCATGCGTTGCGATGATACCGTCGTTGGTCAGCACATCGACAACGTTTTCATAAACACGATCGTGATTCGACATCGACCCAACGTATTCACCGTATTGGTTTGCCGGACGCCCAGGAGGCAAGTGGCCGATGCTCCCCTCTGCTAGGTTCTGATATTCAAGTTCGTTCAGGTACTGTCCACCGATTTTGACGGTTCCTTTGTCTCCAAAAATGGTGATTGAACCTTCCATATTTTTTGCGTGGCTGTTGATCGTAAAATGTACAGTGCCCAGAACGCCGCTGGCAAACTCAAGGGCCACAACACCGCAGTCTTCAAATTCGATAATTTCTTGATGATCGCGGTTTGCAATAAAAGCCTGGGCAGCTGTAACATCCCCAATCAACCAATAGAGAAGATCGATAAAGTGACTGAATTGTGTAAAGAGGCATCCGCCGTCCAAGTCTCGACTACCTTTCCATGAATTTCGATAATAATTTTCATTCCGATTCCAGAAGCAATTGAGTTGCACGCTCGAAATATTCCCGAGGCCTCCGCGTTCAAGCAGTTTTTTCACCGCTACCACTGGTGGATTGAAGCGGTTCTGCTTCACGACAAACAGGCGTCGACTGGCCCGCTCGGCCTGGTGAATCATTTCTCCGCAGTCGCGTGCGGAGAGTGCCATCGGCTTCTCGCACAGCACATGACAGTTCGCCTGAAGGGCCCGAATGGTGTGCTCTGCGTGCAATCCGTTGGGGCTGCAGACGGACACCACGTCGATCTCCGCGCTATCAAGCATTTTTTTCAGATCAGTAAATGGAACTGCGTCGCAGGTGTCGGTAAGTGCCTGTGCTTTTTCCATTTTCACATCGCAAGCAGCAGCAAGATCGCCGGTTCGTCGGATGTGTTCGGCATGCCGTTGAGCGATACGGCCACAACCAACAAGTGCAAATCGTAAGCGTTTCTTTGACTGATTCATGCCTAGGCAATCTTTTTATACGGTTGCTCTGTAAAGACATCTTCATTCGGCCAACTTATTAGCACGGTGCGATAGATGTCGATACAAATGCCAGGAATCAAGGCCTTATCGATCCAAATGTTGCGGTTAAGCACGTCAATCAGACCGCTATGTTGGTGGGTTTCTATCTTATGGCCAAACCTGCCAACTCTTGGAAGGGTGCGTGGTTTCGCTCGTTCGTTCTTGGTCGGGCCGCTCCTAATTTCGCGATTTTCCCCCAACGATAAGGGCATGTTGCGAATAAGTTTGAGATTGCCATCGCCGTATTTAATGATGGATATCACGCCAATCACCCTTGCTCAAAAAATCGCCTTCCACTCACGATAGCACGGCTCAATGCGTATTGCCTGGGGGAAGATATAGGCACCACCGAAATGGGTAAACACCGATTTTGTGGAGAAGCGATCACGATTTAAAGAGGCAGCCTGCTATCAGTGCATGCCACTCTGGAGGTACAAAGTTTGCGCTGAAATCGCCGTCTGAGGTAGCGGTGCTGACTCCGTTTGACCCATTCGTAAAACGAGGATGCAAATACAGAGGCCGAGGATACGAGATCATGGGGCTGCTGCAGAACAGTGGACCTGCCTCAGCGAATTTGGTCCGGTGCTGCTCTTTTTTACGGCCTGTCGTAGCCGAGGAAGATATTTGGGCTCAGCTGCTTGTCGAAAAATATTTTTAGCATCTCTAGCATAGAGCTATGGATACGGATGATTGTTGTAGGCTGGCCACTTCCCTTTCGTGTGATGGGCGGATAAGTGGTTGGCACCTGTTCTATAACCGCCATTAGGCCGCAATTTTAAAAGTTTTACCAGTACATGTCTGATGCAATTTTTCCAAGGCAGTCTCACCTTGTACCAACGCGGTGCAGAAGTCGTGCTGGGCGCGTCGCATCGCGTGCCTGTTTGAAATGGAAAAATAAAGCCAGTTAAATTTTTCCTTCAACGATAATTGCTGGTTCAAGAAAAGCGATTTTGCGCAGGAGAGAAAATGACGGGCCGACGATCCGGATGGCTGTGGTTGCAGTTGGAATAAACTGTGGCGTAGAAAGTGGATGGTGATTGATCGTTTATATGTGACATCTCTGTCTTCATGATGGTAGTGATAAACCCGGCAGTTTGAATCGTAGATCAGTCCATGGCCTGATTGAAGTGCTTCGATTGCCCAGATTGGATCCTCGCCGTAGATTACTTCACGAAATGGTATCTGATCACGTAACACCCCCGTCCTATACATCGAGATAACGTTATCCCATGATGCTGCTTCAAGTTTTTGACGCGGTGGTAGCACCTTGAAGCTATTTGCATTCGCGTAAATAAATTTTTTTGGTGTCGGTGTAGAGCAGGGTCGGTACCAACGGGTCGGATTCTTATCCAGATCATGTGGGACGACCTGTAGTCCACAGACGCCAGCGATCGAATCGTCGCTGAAGTGTCTTTGCATGTTTGCGATTACGTGCTCGTCATACGCGCGACCATCTCCAACCGTCATCAAGGTCAGATCACCGGTCACCGATTGCATAGCGACGTTTCTGGTTGTGCCATGGTTGAATTCCTCAGCGGGAATTTGGATCACCCTGACTTGTGAATATTCTTTGCAGATTTCCAGGGTACCGTCAGTTGAACCGGAATCGATAACCACGATTTCTTGAATTGGCGATGTTTGATTGATCCAGCTATCCAGGCACGCACGAATACCTCGGGATTCGTTTTTGACAGGGACCACAATAGATGTACTCAAGTTCATGGTGAAATCCTTTTCCCAAAAATCATGAAGAGTGACGGGGCTATGCCGCGTTACCGACTGTGTTATCTCGGTGGAATTCAAGTAGCGCGGCGTTGAGCTCGTCAGAGGTTCCAATGTCGATATAGCGTCCCGTGTTGCAGGGATAACCTTTCACTCGCATTTTTCGCTTCAGCGCTTCATCGAATACATCTCCCAAAACCGTTTCTTTTTGGACGACGTTCTGGCTTCGAAGAAACGCATCAATAAGTTGTGTAAAGGCTGGAGACCAACAACAGGTTCCCCACATATGAGTGAGGTCGCTGTCTTGTGGCTTGTCGATCGTGCTGAGGACATTGCAGTGGTTATCGATCTCTACCATGCCGAATTTGTGTGGCCGATCGGTTGGAAACAGCCCTAATGATAGATCAGCTTCCGCATCGCGGTGTTGTTCAAGCAATTGTTTAATCGCGTTGGTCGGCCTGATGATCGTATCCGGCATGCCGAAAACGACTGTTGCATCATCGATCCATGGCTTCGCCAGATTGATTGCCGAGGGCATACCATCCAGCCGCTCTTGGAAGAGGTAACCGATTTGGCAACCAAATCGCGATCCATCTCCATAATATTCAACTACGTCTTGTTTGCCTTCGCCTACGATGATTAGGATGCGATTGACTCCCGCTTCCACCATATTCTCAATGATGTATTGGCTCACGACTTTGGGCCGTTGCTCGATAATTCCTCGAACTGTGTGAGGCTGGAAACCGATCGGAAAAAGCTCCTTCGCGCATGGGAATGGTGCGAGTCGGGTCCCTTTACCAGCGGCCGGGACAATTCCAACGAGTTGATTTTCTGTCATTGAAATGTTTCCTTCCAAAGAATTGCACTCAACGTAAAATATCTAAGATTTATTTGCGTTTATCGTTGTGAATCAGCGGCTACCGTTGAAATTTCGAGCCACCGAGAGACGGTGTCTGCAATAGCTGAAAATGAATCGAGTGTTCCAAGGTCTTGTGCTTTTAAATGGGGGTTATAAACGAGAAGCGGCACGTATTCACGCGTATGATCGGTTCCGGGAACCGTCGGATCGCAGCCGTGATCTCCAGTGATGATCAACAGATCATTTTCACGAAGGCCCGCAAGTAGAGCGGGGATGGCCCTGTCAATTTCCTCGAGGGCTTTGCCATATCCATTTGCATCGTTGCGATGACCGTAAAGTGCATCGGTATCGACTAAATTTGTGAAAATAAGATCGAACTCTGTATCCTCATTATCGACTCCCACTTGCCGCAAGTGCTCCAGGTCTAGCGTTTGATCAATCGCTTTTTTTGTCAGTTCGATTCCCTCTGTATTGCCACGAGTATGGATCGCATGCGTGATTCCGGAACCGACAAAAATATCGACGATTTTCCCAATAGCGATGACCCTCCCGCCCGCGTCCGCAATACGATTGAGCAGGGTAGGGCGGTGCGGTACCACGGCAAGGTCTCGACGGTCACCCGATAAGCGCTGTAGTCCGTGCTCGGTCCGGTGATAGGGTCGGGCGATTACTCGACTCACATTGTAGCTTTCGTCTAAAATTTTACGTGCGGAATCGCACCAGGTATAAAGCGTTTCGAGTGGTACTACTGCGGTGTTACAGGCAATTTGAAAAACGCTATCCGCGCTTGTGTAGACGATGGGATACCCGGTTTTACAGTGTTCAGCATCAAACTGTTCGATAATTGCTGTACCCGAGGCCGGAGTGTTGCCGAGGATACCCTCGCACCCAGTCTGTTTCATGAATTCCTCTAGCAACTCCTGGGGAAAGCCATCCGGATAGACATCAAATGGAGTCTCTAGAACGAGCCCTACAATTTCCCAGTGTCCGGTTGTCGTATCTTTTCCCTGCGATACTTCCATCATTCTGCCAAAACTAGCCGAAGGAGAGGCCGAATGCTCCGCGCCTTGGAAGGGAAGAATGTTGGCCAAACCCATGCGACTCAGGTGGGGAAGTTTTAGGCCTGCATTTGCGGTCGCCACGTTGGCAAGGGTGTTAGCTCCAGGGGGGTCGCCGTACTGGTCAGCGTCAGGAAGGGCCCCGACCCCCAGCGCATCGATCACAAGAATAATTGCACGCTTCATGCGTTAAGCTCCCGCGATCGAAAGTTGTTGAACTTGTTCTTGCAGACGACTTGCGGTTTGAATCAAAGGCTGATCACAGTTAACTTTTCCGAGCTGCGAATCGGCGTGAAAGACCGATAATTTATTTTGAATCCAGTTGCGAAGGGGCCCCCATTGCCAAGCCCCCGTCCGGAACACAGGTAACATTCGTCTTAGAAGACTCTGCTCTTTGCTGGTTAGGACATGATTTGAGGTGCTAAAGTTTAAAAGATCTTTTGCGAGGTCGTACTGGCCACTGCGGGCAGCACCCACGATCGTTTCTGTCGCGAGAAAACGCGTCTCACGCACAAAGCTATTTTTATTGCACCTTTGCATTAGGTTTACGGTATCCCGAATTACTTGACATCGACTTTCCACTTTGGCTGGTCGGAAAAAATCAGATCCGCTCAGACTGGCGTGTTTGCGGTAGTGAAGGTCAACTTCGTGGCCAAAACAGACGCGATAGCGATAGTCTTGAATCCACGTTCTCAGGAATAGATCGATATCTTGCCAGATCATCAGCGTCTCATTCCACATGCCGATATCTTGGAAGGAAGATTTTTTCCAAATGCAACCGGTTCCCTGGCAAATAGCGTCCTGATGAAGCTGACGGGTCAAGAGGTCACGGTCTGTTTCGACGTTCCACCATTTATTGACATCGTACGGTCGTTGTTTGAATATCGCCGAAGGAAAGATAGCGAGGTCGAGATCTCGGTGTTGCTCCATTATTTCGAGCCGCTGCTCAATGCAATGAGGTGCAAGTAGATCATCGGTATCCAAGAAAATAAGATACCTGCCACGAGATTTCTCTACGCCAATATTTCGGCAGGTGCATGCCCCTTTCGGTCCGCGATCGCGTGCGATAAATCGAAACCGAGGATCTCGGCTTGCGTATTCATTGATGATTGTCACGGTGTTGTCGGAGGATCCATCGTCAACGATGATGCATTCCCAATGCGGATCTCGTTGGACGATCAAGGAATCCAAAGTTTCACGGATGAGCTCTTCCGAGTTGAAACTGGGTGTGATGATGGATAATCGAGGTATATCGTTCAATGTTGTTCTCATTTAATCAAATTGGCATTGATAAACGGCCAAAGGATAGTTGCCTCGGAGAAATTGAATCGATCGGTTTTTTCGAACCACTTAGCGATCCGTTGACCGTCCCATATCGACGACGACTTGAAGTCTCTTGAGCTGATGATGTCATGCATCATCTGCCGAAGTTGACCTGTGAACCATTGGTCAATCGGAGAATTAATTCCGATTTTATTGCTCTGCAGCCGAATTGTTTCGGGAAGAAGCCCTTTCACAGAGTCGCGCAAAATTCTTTTGGTGTAACCCGAACATCTGCTTTCGAACGGCAAGCTAAGCGAAAGACAGACAACTCTCCAGTCAAGAAGAGGCATGCGACTCTCTACTCCGTAATGCATCGATGCATGGTCCCAGTTTCGCAGTAGTGTTGGCAATCGATAAGAATGAACTTCGTTGTATGCAATATCTGCAACGTCGCAGGATATCTTCGAGTCCATGGTGTCCGGAGACAAACGCAACCAGGACTGATGCCGCAAATGATGATAAAGACTCCAACGAATTTGCTGCATCTGCGGCGGAAAAAGACGACTTAATTTTTTCCTTAAGGTCGTACTCAATTTCGGTTTCATCTCTCGTTGCAGGAGTGCGTTAAGGTTTTTCCGTTGTTGCGGAGATGAAATTTTTCCGTATACGTCTAAAGCGTTGGTCGTTTTATTTTGCTGCCCTTTTTGCTGGAATAAAATTGCGGCGTTACGGATCATACTCGGATATCCGTAAAGTAATTCATCTCCGCCATGGCCTTCTAGCGAAACACAAAAACCTTCTCGCCTCATAGCTTGGTAAATATGTTGAACAACTGGTGGATTTTGGTAAATGAAATCCATCTTTCGTGTCATTGACTCCAGTTGATGGGCAATGTCATTTTTTGGAACCGTAACGGTGTGCAATCTTGCACCCAGATAGCCCGATACCCTTCTTGCCTGGTCCTCCTCGTCAAAATCGGTCCCTGGAAATGTCAATGTAAAGCCGTCGTTTATCTTCTGCGAACGTGAGTCACCTTCAATATTCCGCGACAGAGCAAAAATTGATGAAGAATCAACTCCACCGCTCAATGCTCCGCATGGCTTTACGTCGCTTCGCAAGCGAATTTTGCAGGCATCGTTCAGTGTGAATTTAAAATTTTCTAATTGTTGTTCGTATGATCCCTCACTTGGCAAAATGTGATCAGCCGTATTCCACCACTTATGTAAAACTGGCTTTGGTTGTGACTCGCTGATTTTTAAGCAATGGCCAGGTTTTAGCGAATAAATATCCTTAAATATTGTGAGCCCTGTTGATTCAAGCGCAAACGAACTACGAATGGCCGTCGCGACCTTTCGTTCATCTTTTTCGCGAACAAAATCTGGTAATTTTCGAAACGCATTAGTCTCGGATGCAAAAGCAAATAGCTTGCCGGGTATAAATGCATAATAAAGTGGTTTAATTCCAAAACGATCGCGACAAATTAGCAATTCCCGATTTTGATGATTCCATATGGCAAAAGCCCACATTCCATTGAACTTGTGAAATGACTTTTCGCCCCAAGCATAAAACGCTTGAAGTAATACCTCGGAATCTGAATTTGTGTGAAAGGCTACACCACGTTTTTCGAGATCATCTCGAAGTTCAATAAAGTTAAATATTTCTCCATTAAATGTTAGCCACAAATTTTTATTTGGGTGGGGCATCGGCTGCCGACCGGCTTCCGAGAGATCTTGTATTGCAAGCCTCGTGTGCCCAAGGCAAATACTTCCGAAGCTCTCTAAGCCAAATCCATCGGGTCCACGATGCTTCAGTGACTTTGCGAAGGGAGCCGATTCAGAGGCTGTTGCACTCCGACCGTCGAGTCGCCACATTCCGGTAATACCACACATTAATTGCTTGCCAATTCTGGCTGGATTTGCCAACCGAGTCGCGGATGAATAATGCCGAACGGATTGCGAACATTTCCGACCGAATCGTATGTTACGCCGGTTTGGTCAAATTCGAGATCGGATACCAATATCTTCAAGCGATTTTTCGGTTTCAAAAGGAGTCGATCATTCACGATATCGAAAGTGACTTGCACTGTATAACTGCCAACGTTCAAAAGCTCTTTTGGTATCACGCACTTCGACGTGTATGTCGCTGGATTTCTTTGATTTTCTAGATTTTGGGCGTGTAAGTCAGAGGAATTTAAGACCTCGGTGCCATCATCGCTGTACAGAGTTATGCCGACCCGGAGACCCTTTAATGGGGTGTTGATTTGATAGCAAATGTCAATGTGAATGTCGCTGCACTGAGAAAGCTTTCGTTGACCATTCGGCGTTTTTGCAGTCGCAGAAATCGGCGTGAGATCCTCGCATGTTTCGTGAAAGACAATTTGCGAATCGTGGTGAATGACATCTTCTTGCTGATAATGATCTGTCGCTGCCTTGGGGTCTCCTACAAAACTAATCTCTCCATGATTTATGACCGCACACTTTGTGCATACATTACGAATCGCTGCCATATTATGGCTAACGAAAAGCACCGTTCGCTGTCCATGCGATATCTCTTTGATTCTAGAGAGGCAGCGTGATTGAAATGCAAAATCGCCGACTGCGAGTACTTCATCTACAATTAAAATTTCCGGTTCGAGAAACGCTGCAACGGCAAAGGCGAGCCGAACATACATTCCGGATGAGTACCGTTTAACTGGCGTATCGATGTATTTTGAGCATCCCGAAAAATCTACAATCGCCTCGAATTGCCGATGGATTTCGCCTCGTGTCATCCCCAGTATCGTTCCGTTTAGGAATATATTCTCTCGGCCCGTCAGCTCTGGATGAAATCCCGTACCAACCTCAAGGAGGCTCGCCATCCGACCTCGCGCTCGAATTTGTCCGGTCGTTGGTGTAGTAATTCGGGACAACAATTTCAGTAAGGTTGATTTTCCGGCGCCGTTGTGGCCGATGATGCCATACACTTCACCCGATTCGACGGCCAGGCTCACATCTCTGAGTGCCCAGACATAATCTCCACCCGTAGTCTCTCGATCATTGACTCTGCCGATACGCTGATATGGGTCAGATTTTCCACGCAATCTGCACCACCATCGGTTCAAGTCGTGCGAAATCGTGCCGGTACCGATTTGCCCCAGGCGATACATCTTAGAGACGTTGTCAATTTCGATTGCATTCGCCATTAAACAGTGTCCATGAACGTTTTTTCAACACGATTAAAGATGATGGTGCCGATGCCGAGCGTGACCACGGATGCCAGGCCACTGTAGATCAGCATCGGTATATTCAGCGAACCGCTGCCAAGAAATCCATACCGGAACGTCTCAACAATGGCGGTCATAGGATTGAAAAAAATGACCCATTGATATTTCTCTGGCACCGATGACATTGGGTAAATGATTGGTGTGGCATACATCATGAGTTGAATTCCAAATTGCAATAAAAAACGGAGGTCACGATATTTTGTCGTCAGGGAGGAAATGATCATTCCAAGCCCCAACCCCCACATCCCCATCACCAAAATCAGGAGGGGGAAGAAAAAAAATCCGGCGGTAAAATGCACCGGGGAACCAGAGACAAAAAACCAAATAAAGAAGCAAATAAATAACGCAAATTGGACCGCAAACTTCAGGAGTCCCGAAACCACAAGCGAGATCGGCATTACGATTCTCGGAAAATAAACTTTGCCAAAGATATTGGCATTAACATTGAAGGTTTCGCTCGTTTTGGTGAGGCACTCGGCAAAGTAGTTCCAGCAGGTGATCCCACTCATATAGAAAAGAATCTGAGGTAATCCGTCAGTGGATATCTTGGCGATATTTCCAAAAATGATCGTGAAAACAACCGAAGTAAGGATGGGCTGAATCAGAAACCAGAGAGGTCCGAGAATAGTTTGCTTATAAAGAGCAACAAAATCACGCCGCACCAAAAGGAGCAGTAGGTCTCGGTACTGCCATATTTCGCGAAATGGAATAGCCAGCAATCGGTGACGCGCATCAATCACCAGATCCCAATCGGAATCTTCCCGCCCCAAACCTGGCGAGGTTGCATTGGCAGATGCATCGAAGCTTACCATGACGATCTCGGTTTTTTGCTAGCTTGTTTTCTCGAGTTCCTGGCAGACCCGTTCCTGATCGGCGTCGAACATAAGGTCGACTAATTCCTCAAAACCAACGGTTCGTTTCCAGTCGAGTTCGCTCTCCGCTTTTTGGGGGTTGCCCAAAAGCATACATGGGTCTGTCGAGCGGAACATTGAATTGTCGGTTTCCACATGGTCCTCCCAGCGGAGGCCTGCTCGTGAGAACGCGATGTCCAGCCAATCAGTTACGCTATGCGACTCACCGGTCGCTAAAACAAAGTCACTGGGTGTTTCCTGCTGAAGCATTCGCCACATTGCCTCAACGTAGTCACCGGCAAAGCCCCAATCGCGAGCGGCTGCAAGATCTCCGAGGCCTACTTTTTCCTGTAAGCCCGCTGCAATACGAGCAGCGGCGATTGTGATTTTTCGCGTGACAAAGTTTTCGCCACGTCGCGGACTCTCGTGGTTGTAGCAAATTGCATTGCAGCAAAATAATCCTTGAGCATCACGATATGTCTTAACTAATTGGGTTGCGAATGATTTTGCACAACCGTAAGGCGTTGATGGGTCAAAAGGGGTGTTCTCTGTCTGTGGAATATAGGGTGGCGTCCCAAAAATTTCTCGGGAACTCGCGTGAAGCATTCGAGGAGGGTTTTCCAGCTCCCTAAGAATTTCAAGGATACGCAGTGTTCCCATCGCTGTCAGTTCACAAGTGCTTTCGGGAATTTCAAAGCTAAGGCCAACGTGTGATTGTCCGGCCAGATGATAAAACTCATCTGGGGCGACTTGATGTACGATCCGCCGAATCGCCATCGCATCGTTCAGGTCGGCGTAATGTAGGAATAGCTGTGACCCGTAGATTTCTGGCTCGCGGATGAGATGAGCAAGTCGCGGTGGAGTAAGAACTCCCGTTTGGCGCACGATGCCATGGACAACATAGCCTTTCGATACGAGCAACTCGGTCAAGTAAGATCCATCCTGACCTGTGATGCCCGTAATAATGGCGGTTGGTGACATCCCGGATTACCCTTTTGCATGCCTTTCTTCGGATAATATCCAACGCATGAGGAGGGACTTAGGCCGCCTTTCGATGCGATGCAAAAGACTCAGATTTGGCAATTTCCCAATCACTCTGCACCATGATCTGCACCAATTCAGCGAATGAGGTTTTTGGAGTCCATCCAAGTTTTTCCCTCGTTTTCGTCGCGTCACCGAGAAGAAGATCGACTTCGCTCGGTCTCAAATAACGAGGATCGGTTTCTACGTAATCGTCACAGGAAAGACCCACCTCGCGGAACGCAAGTTCAAGAAATTCGCGAACGCTATGAGTTTCGCCAGTTGCAATCACATAATCATCAGGTACATCCTGTTGAAGCATTAACCACATTGCCTCGACGTAATCCTTAGCGTATCCCCAGTCGCGCTTGGCATCGAGATTTCCGAGGTAAAGCTTATCTTGCAGGCCTTCGCGAATGCGAGTGGCAGCTCGGGTAATTTTTCGAGTCACGAAGGTTTCACCACGCCTTGGTGACTCATGGTTGAAGAGAATGCCATTACAAGCATAAAGATCGTACGCTTCGCGATAATTTTGCGTTTGGTAGAAGCTGTAAACCTTGGCACATGCATAGGGACTTCGCGGATGAAAGGGGGTCTTTTCACTTTGCGGAACTTCGTGGACCTTGCCAAACATTTCGCTCGATGATGCTTGGTAGAGTCGAACATCTTTCTGTTTACGTAAGACGCGCGCCGCCTCCAAAACACGAAGCGTTCCCAGTGCTCCAACATCGACGGTATAAAGTGGCTGGTCAAAAGATACCCGAACGTGACTTTGAGCACCTAAGTTGTAAATCTCATCAGGCTCAAGTGAGAAGATGAGATTGGAGAGGCATGTTCCGTCTGCAAGATCGCCATAATGTAATGTCAGTTTGCCATCCGATTCATGCTGGTCCGCATAAAGGTGCTCCAATCGCTCTGTATTGAACGTACTGGCTCGCCTGACCATGCCATGGACTTCGTATCCCTTTGCAAGCAATAACTCAGCCAAATAGGAACCATCTTGACCAGTGATTCCCGTAATGAGCGCGACGCGTGTATCCATAGTTGAAGTTCCTTCTTCGTAGTCGATTGGATTCCATTCCAATTTTTTTAAATGTTACTCGCCTGATTTTGTCTCAGGCAGGCAGTAAATGACTTTCCTTGGTTATGACGGTCCTCCTCGCGCTGATCGATAAAAATCAGGATGAAATAGACGGTCTAATCTGTTGCTTGAAACAGATTTGCATACCGAAATCCGGTGTATCTCCCGGCGGGAGTGGCAGTTGTACCGAAGCGGTTACTCGATGGTCAATATCAACAGTTGATTTCACACTTAGACCTTGCATTGCATGCACTCTTGCTTGTCATGAACGTTTGCTGACATTGACGAGGGGTGTCTTTGTTTCTATCTTCCCGAACCATTTTACACGACACGTCCCTTTTCCTTGATGCCTTCTTGCCGATGTATGCTTTAATTCTGGGCAGGAGGAGTGCGACGGCTTTCCAAATGCCAACGCAAATAATCACAACACGGAGTAAGGCATGTCCTTTGTCTGGGTGATAGCTGCTAGCACCGCGGGGCTGGCCTACATGGCGACCTGGGTGGCTCGGCATTTTGCACCGAAAATCGGTTTCATTGATGCGCCGGATGGCAAAAAGAAAACACATCACCGCGAAATGCCACTTCTCGGTGGAGTCGCCGTTTTTTTTGCGTTCTCAATCGGTGTTATGTTTCTGTGGGTGACCGATGATGCACCATTGGCGAAAACAAATTCTTCGAAGTTTCTGCTGGGCACCATGCTCAGTGGAGCTTTGTATTGTGCCTTAGGTATCATTGATGACCGCTGGCCTCTGCGCGCCAGATATAAATTCTCGCTGCAGATTATTGCCGCGCTCCCTTTTGTAATCTTGAGCTCATCGATTGTGACATTACATTTATTGGGTATGGAACTGAACTTAGGATTTATGTCAGTGCCGTTTACCATTTTCTGGATCGTTTCGTGTGTCAATGTTGTTAATTTAATGGACGGCATGGATGGTCTCGCTACGACCATTGGATTGATTGCAACCGCAACGCTTGCCCTGTTGTCACTCTCGCTCGGTCAAACCGGTCTCGCCGTGCTTGGCTTTCTATTTGCAGCCAGTTTGTTGGGTTTTCTGTTTCATAATTGGCCACCAGCTCGCATTTTTCTTGGAGATGCAGGCAGTCTGTTAATCGGATTTATGATCGCCGCACTCTCTGCCGGCGGTGCCCTTAAAACAGCAACTGGTTTTGTGCTTATTTTTCCCACCGTGTTGCTTGCTATTCCGATTGCCGATACCGCCCTGGCGATTGTTCGACGTAAATTAATGGGGCAGGGGATCGGGGACGGTGACCGCGGACATATTCACCACCGCTTACAAGAGCGTGGTTTATCCAAAGTGCACTCGTTATTGGTCATTTCGGGTCTCTGCATTGCTATGGCAGCGGTAGTTTTGATCACGGGTCATATTCAGAATGATTGGCTGGCCTTGCTACTGGGGTCCGCGATTCTCACTGCGGGATTCCTCGGGCGACTTCTAGGATTCCATGAACTACATCTTGCTAGTCGCAGTCTTCAGATCGTGCTGCAAGTTACCCGCTATGCTGCAGATCGATTAAGAGCAAAGATGTCATCTATGCGACTTGCGGCTTCCGGAGCACACGACTCTGTTTCTTTATGGGAATTGTTGGAAGAGAAGGCCAAGTTGGCGGGGGCAACAGAAGTCGAACTCACTGTTGAGCAAATAACGACAGAAACACAGACTACCGCAAGACGATGGGAATGTCTTATCGCGAATTCGCAAGCAGTCGCCGAGTGGGATGTTCGTTTTGGTGTGATGCGGGGCACTGATTACTGTGTGCGTATTCTCGCCAAAGGCTACTTGATGGTCGATGCAGAACAACAGGCATTTGAGAGTTTAACCCCATTATGCACAGAAATTTGCAAAAGCTGGCCGCTGGAGACACCAGCAATCTTGTCAATCTCTGACCACTTGCTGCCAGAAAATACTGATGCCACACAGTTGGTGCAGTTGGGACATCGTGCGGCCTGAGAGTTTTGAGCTTGCGTGGGGCAATTTGTCAAAATGCTTCATTCTGACGGTGCCGAAGCAGGTGATCAGCAAGCACGATTGCCACCATGGCCTCGGCCATCGGGACAAATCGAGGCAGCAAGCAGGGATCGTGTCGTCCACCGGTACTGATTTGAGTTGGATTTCCGTCACGATCAACCGTATCTTGTAGCTTCGGGAGACTGCTCGTTGGTTTGACGACCGTCCGAAGCACAATCGGCATTCCAGAAGAAATGCCGCCAAGTATTCCTCCATGTCGATTCGTTTCGGTTCGGATATCGGCAGGGGATGAATCCTCTGCATCCGCCACAAAGGAATCATTATTCTCACTGCCTCGCATCGTCGCTGCTGCAAAACCGCTGCCATATTCCATGCCAAGCACTGCAGGAAGACTGAAGATTGCTTTGGCCAGATCAGCCTTTAGCTTGTCGAAAACTGGTTCACCAAGCCCGGCAGGGATCCCCGTGACAACGATCTCCGCGATGCCACCAACGGAGTCCTGATCCAATCTAAGTTGTTCGATCAATGCAACCATTTTCTGGGCGGTTGGATGATCAGGACACCGTACGATGTTTGCACTGCCATCTGCAAGTTCTTCAACATCGCTCAGTTTAACGGTTGCGGGGTCCGAAATTTGTGCGCAAATATCACCTACTTGTTTAACGTAACCCACCACAGCAGCGTTCAGCGCAACGCCGAGTATTTTCTTCGCCACCGTGCCTGCCGCTACTCGAACGGTCGTCTCACGTGCACTCGAGCGACCACCTCCCCGATAATCCCGGAAGCCATATTTCGCATCGTACGTGTAATCGGCATGCCCAGGCCGATAGAGATCTTTGATATTTGCATAGTCACGGCTTCGCTGATCGCGATTTTTTACCAGAATAGCGAGGCTTGTACCGGTTGTTTTTCCCTCAAACACGCCGGAAAAAATCTCCGCCTGATCGGACTCATCCCGTTGGCTAACGATCTTGCTTTGTCCTGGGCGTCGCCTGCGCAGATCAACAGCCAAGTCCTCAACCGTTAAGGGAATGCCGGGAGGCACGCCGTCAATAATTACAACATACCCCGGGCCATGGCTTTCGCCGGCGGTCGTGATCCGAAACGCTTGTCCAAAGGAATTACCAGCCATCGCTAGAATATTTTCTGCGGCAACCGATTATTTCCAGGGAAAAGGTTGGCCGGTTAATTGTTCGAGTGACTCGATGTATTTTTCCCGCGTGCCGCGGACCACATCTTCCGGGAGTGCCGGGGGAGCACTGTCTCGATCCCAGCCTGATTCAAGCAACCAGTCGCGTACGAACTGTTTATCGAATGACGGTTGTCCACTGCCCGGCGTATACTTGTCGGCGGGCCAGAACCGGGAACTATCAGGTGTCAGCACCTCATCGATCAGAATCAGCTCGTCGTCAATCAGACCCCATTCGAACTTGGTGTCTGCAATGATGATTCCCCGTTCACGGGCATAAGCAGCACCCCGGTTATAGATGTCGACACTTCGGCGGCGCAACTCTTGGGATACATCTTCGCCGACTATTTCGACCATTCGTTCGAATGAAATATTGATGTCGTGTCCTGATTCTTCTTTCGTAGCGGGCGTGAAAATCGGCTCGCTCAGTTGATCACTTTCCACCAATCCGCCGGGAAGTGAAACACCGCACACGGCCTGATTGCTCTGATATTCTTTCCACCCCGATCCAGATAGATATCCGCGAACGACGCACTCAATGGGCACCACTTCAGTTTTTCGGACTAGCATGCTTCGGCCAACCAGCGGAGAGCGATCCACATCTGCCGGGAGTTCCATCGCGTCCACATCGCACGTGATCATATGGTTAGATTCGTTAAGAAAATCAAACCAGAACGCGCTGCACTGCGTTAATACGCGACCCTTGTCCGGAATTCCGGTCGGTAAGACCCAGTCGAAAGCGCTGATTCGATCGGTGCTGACAAGCAGCAGTTTATCACCCAGGTCATAAATATCCCGGACTTTTCCACGCCGAACGGGAAAAGTATCTAGCGCAGTTTCCATTACGACAGCATCCGTCATGATTTCATCCTTTGTATTTCCTGTGTTCTCGTTATTCAGATCGAGGCAATGATCGGGACGTGCAATTGTCAGGATCCGACATCCACGGCTTACCCGCTCTGATTCTCATGCAACTTGTTTTGTAGGCGGATTATAACGCGCAGCGTAATGCTGACTAGCAGTCACCAAAGCGTGACGCGCCCGACTATTTGTTCACGTGCTTTACGGGCATCGAATAGTTGAAGTGCTGCCACAACTCCGATAAACTCAGGCAGTTGATTCTTCAGTCATTTCTTCAAAACCCGCCTCAGGGTGGGTCTCCCTGACAGAGGTTGCGCAAATCCTGCGAGAGGCACCGGTTATGGGACTAATTCGGTTTTCGGTGGCTCAAGCTGGGCGGTTTTCGACCGAGGCCCTCGCCCGTGCCTACATGGCCGGGATGGATGAGGTGCCCTGGCCGACGCGGGTTGTTGCGACCGATGACGGGTTGATTGTTGATCGCCCGGAGTCGGAGTCAGGGTGTTTTTATATTCCCTGGACGGTAGATGGTTTTTGTGAGATGACCCTCTCCACTGCAAGTTTGATGGAGCGAGCGCGGCCCTATCTACTGGAGGTGGAACTTGCTCGGGGCACCCTAAATCGAATCCGCAACCAACTTGCCACGTGGGAGCAAGCGGGTCTGGTGATTCCCGAACCGATTCGAAAACGACTTAGCAACATCACCGAAGTATTCTCGCGTGCAGCGACCTCACAACCCGATCAGAAAAAAGCCGCCACGCTCGCGTCGGAAGTTCTCTCCGAAGCTTTATCCTTGACCGTTGCCCTCGGTGCGGCTTATGCGCAGCAAGCGCTTTCCATTCGGCATGCATCGGGAAATAAACTTGTAACATTGCTGGGAGCCAATCTGGGGGAGAAGCCCCTAGAGAAAAGGGTAGCTGAACACTTTACACGCACCTTTAATTCAGCCATTGTCCCGATGGCTTGGAATCAATTAGCGCCGGATGAAGATGACTACCGTTGGGATTTAACCGAAACACAGCTGAAATGGTGCAAAACCAACGACATGAAAATTTGTAGTGGTCCTTTGGTATCTCTGGATGGCGAGAACATTCCTGATTGGTTAGTTTTGTGGGAGGACGACCTTGAAAATCTCACAGGTCTAATTGCCCAGCATGTACGCGCTGTTGTGCAACGATTTCGTGGACGCTTGCATGTCTGGCAGGCAGCGTCTCGGGTGAACTCAGGCAGCTTCCTAGGGTTGAGCCGACAAGACACAATGCGATTGGCTATCTTTATTGTAGAGACAATCCGGGAAATCGATCCTCAAACGCCGGTGGTTATCAGTTTTGATCAACCGTGGGGCAATCCGAAGAGCAGTCAGGATACCGAGCTGCCAGTTTACCTCGCCGATACCCTGGTGCGATCCAATTTGGGATTGGCGGGTGTCGGACTTGAAATGAAGGTTGGCTATCATCCCAATGGGTCATCTCTCCGCGATGTCATCGAGTTCAGTCGCCAGTTAGATCGTTGGGCAATGCTGGGTATGCCACTGCTTATTTCGCTGGTGGTGCCAGGTGGGGAAGGAACAGATCCCGAGGCAAAGTCAGAATCGACATCGCATCCCGATGTTTGGACAGCCGAAAGGCAGGAAGAGTGGGTCCGTGATTATGTGCCGATTTTGCTTGGTAAGCAGGCGGTGCAGGGCATCGTTTGGAACCAACTTTACGATGCGCATCCGCACGCCCTGCCGCATGGAGGTCTAATTAATGCCGCAGCAGAGGCGAAACCCGCGCTCGGAAGTTTGACGGCAATCCGAAAGGCACATCTGGATTAACTTTTTAAATTTGTTTTTTCGGTCGGGGAACGCGACCGCTTCTTTTCCGCCTCTTTTTGTGCCTACCCGAATTCGTTTTTTCCTCGGCAACCGCTAGCGGCTCTCCGATTGATTCCTCGAGGTTGGTGATACGATCACGAAGGTGGGCAGCCTTCTCGAATTCCAGTTTTTCTGCAGCAACAAGCATTTCTGCCTCCAGTTCCCGGATGTATTCTTCGGTCACAACTTCGATCTCATCTTTTCGCCCCGCGGCTGCATTGGCCCGTGCATGCGCGTCAGCTGCCGCTTCAATGCCAGCTCGAACCTCTTTTCGAATCGTTTCCGGCGTAATCCCGTGCGTTTGGTTATATTTTTTCTGAAGCTCTCTGCGTCGGGCAGTCTCGTCGATCGTGCTCTGCATGGCAGTCGTCATCTTATCGGCATAGAGTAATACCTTCGCGTTGGTATTACGGGCGGCGCGACCAATCGTTTGCATGAGTGATGTTTCGCTGCGGAGAAATCCCTCTTTATCTGCGTCGAGAATCGCAACCAGCGAAACCTCGGGTAAATCGAGCCCCTCTCTTAAGAGATTTACCCCGACCAACGCATCGAAGGCGCCCTCTCGAAGTTCGCGCAAATGTTCAACCCGTTCAAACGCATCCAATTCACTGTGGAGCCACTTACAATTTACACCGCGCTCATTCAGATAAGCTGCGAGGTCTTCTGCCAGACGTTTAGTGAGCGTGGTCACCAGTACACGTTCATTGCGTGATGATCGATCTTGAATCTGCTCCAATAGATGCGGCACCTGACCTCGGGCGGGAAACACCTCGATGGTCGGATCAAGCAGGCCAGTCGGCCGGATGACCTGTTCAACGATTTCTCCATCCGTCTGCCCTAATTCATAGGGTCCTGGTGTTGCCGACACATAAACGACTTGGCCGATTTTCTTTTCCCACTCTTCGAACTTAAGCGGTCGATTGTCGAGCGCACTAGGAAGACGAAACCCGTGCTCTACCAGGGTACTCTTGCGACTGTGGTCACCTGCATACATGGCCCGAACCTGCGGTACGGTAGCGTGAGATTCGTCGACGAACAGTAGATAATCGTCGGGGAAAAAATTGAATAGCGTATCCGGGGTCGACCCCGGCTCCCGACCGCTCAGGGGGCGACTGTAATTTTCGATGCCTGGACAGTAACCTACCTCCTGAAGCATTTCGATGTCGAATCGGGTGCGGGCAGAAAGTCGCTGTGCCTCCAGGAGTTTTCCATGGCCCTTCAATTGATCGAGCCGCTCCTCAAGTTCGTTCTTAATATTGTCAACGGCACCTTCAATTCGCTCCTGCGGCAGAACAAAGTGTTTGCAAGGATAGATATAGAGTTCCTCCTCAGTCGAAATTACTTCCCCACTCGTCGGATTGATCAACGATAATTGTTCAATGTCGTCTCCCCAAAATTCGATTCGATATGCAAATTCCTCATAGGAGGGCCAGATCTCCACGCAGTCGCCACGCACTCGAAATTTTCCTGATGCGAAATCTATATCGTTCCGCTCGTATTGAATAGAAACAAACCGGGAAAGCACCTCGTCGCGGTCAAAAACATCTCCTCGCTGAAGATGCACCATCATGTCGCGATAATCATCCGGCGACCCCAATCCATAAATGCAAGAAACGCTGGCCACCACAATCACATCACGACGACTTACCAGACCACTGGTAGCTGCAAGTCGTAGCCGGTCAATTTGTTGATTGATCGACGCGTCTTTTTCGATGTAGATGTCGCGTTGTGGAATATAGGCCTCTGGTTGATAGTAGTCGTAATAGCTGACGAAATAGTGAACTGCGTTTTTTGGAAAAAAATCCTTGAACTCGCCATACAACTGGGCGGCCAGTGTTTTATTATGGCTCAATACCAACGCGGGCCGCTGGACTTCCTGGATGACGTTCGCCATGGTGAATGTCTTTCCTGATCCGGTGACCCCCATCAGTACCTGATCGCGTGAATTGCTTTGAATCCCGCGTACGAGCGCATCGATCGCTGCGGGTTGATCGCCAGAGGGCTGAAAGGGGCTGACCAATTCGAAAGGCATGTTAATTAGAGCAGGGAGAGGCTATCGATTTTTTGACCGCTGTTTCTGTAGTTTCATACTATTATTACTCGGCTCGATCTTCCCGACCATGGTCTAACATGCAGTAAAATAACCTTGCCTGCCGTTGACAGAGGGTGATCACGCAGAAAACGAATTAGATAACGTGTTATTATAAGAATCATGGAGCAAACAGCATTTCACCAGCACACTTGGAGTCCCGCATTGGCAGATGATTGTCGCCATTTGGTGCGATTGGCAGTGCGTGAAGATCTTGATCGAGGGCACGACTGGACGACTATCAGTTTGGTACCGGCAGAGCGTCAAAGCACGGCTGAGGTGGTAGCTCGTGAGGGGGGATTTGTTGCGGGATTGCCCGCTGCCAAAATCGTCCTCAGCGAAATGGATACAAGCATCCGTTGGCTTCCCCTTGTTGAGGAAGGGGTGGCAGTTCGAGCGGGCGAATCGATTGCCCGTTTGGAGGGCGCCACACGTGACATCTTGACCAGCGAGCGGATCATTTTGAATTTTTTAGGACACTTATCAGGAATCGCAACACTGACCCATACTTTTGTGGAGAAAGTTGCCGGCACAAACGCCGAGATCTACGACACACGTAAAACGACTCCCGGGTGGCGACGATTAGAGAAGTATGCGGTGCGTTGTGGCGGCGGAAAAAATCACAGGACCGGGCTTTATGATGCCATACTGATCAAAGATAACCACTTGGCCTTCATGAATGAATCGCAACAAGGTGGTTCTCAGTATCTCGTTCGCACCGCCTGTGAGCAGGCACGAAAATTTCTCCGGCGTCATCCAGATTACAGCGCAGAGGGAATGATCGTAGAGGTTGAGGTAGATGATCTTGAGCAGTTGCGGGCAGTGCTCCCGGCAAATCCGGATATCGTGTTGCTTGATAACATGCCTGCCGACGCGCTACGCGATGCAGTCCAGCTTCGCAATGATATGGCTGCGGGCGTAACGCTTGAAGCGTCGGGGGGCATTGCATTGGCGAACGTTGCCCGCATTGCGGCCACTGGTGTGGATCGGATAAGTGTCGGTGCGATAACGCACGCGGCTGCCTGGCTGGATATGGGTCTCGATTGGCAAGCGTGAGTAGCTAATCCGGACTCGGAGTCGATCTGAAAACACTGCTGGTAGGCCCATCTTTCCAAATCCACATAACTGGTATTGCCCCTATTGCAAATTTCCTGGCCTCGGCCTGAATCTGATGCTTTTTCCTTGGCAATTGAGTGCCCTCATGCGATGCTTAAGAGCTGGGCTCTGTGATGGATGTGCCGCTAAGACTGCTTTATCGGAACGCAGCTTTGAAATTTTCACTGCAGCGAGTGTGTTTTTTGAACGTCGAGAGCGTGATTACCGGGGGCTTGAATATGCGAGGGACAGTGCTGGTTTTGCCTGTTTTTTTTTGCTGCCTGCTGCCCGCAGTTATGGCACAGGAAAGCTCCGTCCCGACACCGAGCGCTTTGCAGCGACAGGTCTTGAAAGTCAACCCCTTGGGTGAATCCGAAGCGATTGCGGACCACCCTATCCAGCAAGCCCTGCAAATTGCACGTCAGGTTGCCGACCGCATCGATCGTGAGGTGCGAGATTATACCTGTGATCTTGTGATGCGAGAACGTATCCGGGGACGACTCGGCAATATCTACGTAGCTGAAATGAAAATTCGCACCGGTAAAGTAAAACAGGCCCGCTCTGGTGAATCATTTAGCGTTTACTTGCATTTTACAGCGCCGGCGAACGTGCAAGGAAGAGAAGTCCTTTACGTGGAAAATCAAAATGATGGCAAAATGCTGGCGCGAAACGGAGGCAAGAGCAACCTCAAAGATATTACTATCTCCATGGAACCGGATAGTAAAAGGGCGATGCGTGGACGGCATTATCCGGTTACTGAAATCGGCGTCTCAAACATTATTCGTCGATTAATTGAGGAGGCGGAGCGGTCGATGCAAATTGACCGCGACCGACGTGAGTGCGTGGTTCGAATTATTGAAAATGCCCGCATTGAGGGTCAGCGTTGTCGCTGTGTACAAGTAATGTTTCCATTGCGAAGGGAGGGTATTAAGTTTCACTTAGTGCGTATTTTCCTAGACAATAATACCGATTTCCCGCTTCGCTATGCGGCATACAGTTGGCCACGCGAAAAAGGTGCGTCACCTCGGTTGATTGAAGAATATACGTTTTTGAATCTCAAAGTGAATCCGGGACTTTCGGATATTCATTTTGATCGTGGAAATCCAGCCTATGATTTTTATTCAAGCGAACCAGACGGAGCGGTAGCGGACCATGAGTTGCCAGTCGGCAGGGGCGACTAATGTTGATCGGTGTCGCCGCCGTACATGGGCTTAGGGATTTTGACATGCGGCACCAGCGTTGCCACCGGCATGGGCTGTCTCGTGGCTCAGCCCGGTAACTGTGAAATACAAATAACGAGTGGCCAATAGGTGACGTAGACATGCTCTGCAAACGTTTCTTACCGGCGACTGGCAACAGCAGGGCGTCTGGGAACTAAACCACAGGTCGTCTATCATGAGGCTCATGCCTGTGCTGTGGCAGTTGAAAATGCTGCCCCATTTTTCTCGGTTAACAGACTATCCTCATGCCGCACGCAAATAATCAAAAACGATCCACTATTCCTCCCCGCAGTCATCGTGGAGATAAACAATCGCACCCAAGTGGGCCGGAACGGCTTCAAAAAGTTTTAGCGGCAGCGGGTATCGCCAGTCGTCGCCAGTGTGAGAGATTGATTCTTGAGGGACGAGTTGAAGTCGATCAGCGGGTGGTCACCAAATTGGGGACAAAAGTTGATCTCGATACAGAGTCGGTGCACGTCGATGGAGTACCGCTCGTGAGGTCGCAAACAGTTTACTACATGATCAACAAGCCAAAAGGGGTTGTCTGTACCCATCGGGACCCATCCGGCAGGACCCGGATAATTGACTTGGTCCCTGACGAAACGGCCCGCATGTTTTCGGTAGGTCGTCTCGACCGCGAGAGCGAGGGTTTGATTCTGCTCACCAATGACGGTGGTCTGGCCCAGCAGCTTGCACACCCCCGCTACGGTATCGAAAAAACGTACCACGTGCAGGTCGCAGGCCTCACTGACCGTGAAGTCTTGCGACGGTTGCGTGAGGGTGTGCAATTAGCAGAAGGAAAAGTTGCCGTCGCTGCGGTAAGGATGAAACGCACGTATAAGCAAAGCACAATACTGGAGATTAAACTCCGCGAGGGAAAAAATCGAGAAATACGTCGCATGCTTGCGTCTCTCGGGCACAAAGTGCAACGTCTCAAGCGGGTGGGGCTGGGACCGCTCACGCTGGGCAAGTTGCCCCAGGGCGAATCACGTGTGCTTCAGCATTCGGAGCTTGTGGCGATTCAGAACATGGTAGCCGGGGGTGTTCAATCCAAGAGTGCACGGCGCGGAAAGCCTGGTAAAAAGGACGGAAAATCAGCAGTTGGAAAGAAAAGCTCCAAATTTGGGAAGCAAAGTCCCCACAACAAGAAGAAAGCCAAGACGAGACCCTCACGATCAAAGAAGTCTTAATGGATCCCCAGCACCTCAAGTAAGACAAAAGCCGAGGATCAGAAAAAATTTCATGTATCGTTTAATCAGGCCATTATTATTTCGGCTTGACCCCGAAGTGGCTCACCGATGCGTTATTAAAGCAACCGCTATGACGGGACCACTTGGGCGCGCAATGTTAAAGCTGCGGTCGGGCTCGTCCCAACTGTCCGGCTCGATTGATGTCGGTGGTCTCAATGTTAAGGGTTTTGTGGGACTGGCAGCCGGCTTAGACAAGGATGGAGAGTTGGCTAAGTTTTGGCCGGAGGTCGGTTTTGGCCTGGTGGAGCTTGGCACCGTGACGGCTTTCGCCCAACCTGGAAATCCAAGACCACGACTATTTCGATATCCCCGGCAATCTGCTCTGGTGAATCGGATGGGTTTCAATAATGCCGGGTCAGAGGCCCTCGCGCATCGCCTTGATCGGCTAAGAAATGCGGGATGGAATCCGTCCGTACCGATCGGGGTGAACATCGGTAAATCTAGGGTGACACCACTCGATCAAGCGGTCGAAGATTATGTAATTAGTGCGAAGCGACTGAATTCAGTTGTAGATTATCTGACGATTAATGTGAGTTCTCCGAACACACCAGGGCTGAGAAAACTCCAGAATAAAGATGATCTCAAGTTTATAGTTGATGGAGTTCGTTCGGTAGCTCCCGACTGCCCTATTTTTGTGAAGCTTGCTCCAGACATGGACAATCCATCACTTGAGCGTACAGCAATCATGCTCGAGCAAGAGGGTGTAAGTGGATTAATCGCAACTAACACTACCACAGAGCGATATGGATTGAGTGATGCTGATCATGTTGATGGAGGGTTGTCAGGAAAACCACTAGCCAGCCGTGCTCGAGAAATTGTGAGCCTGCTTTCCTCCTGTTGTCGTTTGCCGATTGTAGGTGTAGGAGGTGTGGGAAGTGTCAATGATGTGAATGCAATGCTTGACGCAGGTGCGAAAGTTGTGCAGCTCTACACGGCAATGATATTTGACGGACCAGATCTCATTAGAAGATTGAATCAGGGTTTAATGTCGCGTTGGAAAGAATGCGTGGAAGCGCAAAAAGCTTCTTGATCAAAGGTGAAATTATTTGAGGCCCTTGTTCTTGACGGCTAAGTTGAAATCAAATCAGAGATTGCGCGACCGCGAAACGAACTTGTCCGATTTCGTGATCGAACCCCGCTGTTAATCAATTTGTCGACACAAAAGTCGCACGAATTAATGTTCGATGGATTGACCAATAGTCTGAAATCTATCCACGCGGCTTATTTTGAGTGTGTGGAACCTGAAGCTGCCTTAACACTTGGAAAATTAGCCATATTTGGCTATCATTTAATTCAAAGTTTGTTGACCTATTGTTAAAATTTTCCGGGAAAAGGCCAACGATTCCTACCCAGGTGAACTCCTTTCGCAGAGATTAAATTTTCATGCTTATCCAATCGACACGCTTGTTACCGTATCTATTTGGAGTGGTTTGTTTGGGCCTCATCGCATCGTTGGGTGAAGCAGCGAACATTGTGGAAAAGGCTACTGATACACCAAAGCCCCTGAGTCCTGAGCAAAGCGCAGCGCTTTTCAAGTTGCCGAAAAATATTCGTATCGAGTTGGTTGCCGCAGAGCCTCTGGTGACCGAACCAGTCTGCACGGCCTTCGATGGCCAAGGTCGTTTGTTCGTCGCTGAGTTGCATGGCTACAACTACGAAGGCTACCTGGACGTGGTCGAGTTGAACAAGACTGGCGAGCTCGACACCAAGGTTCGACGAATCCCGGCCTCCAAAGAGAATATCGAAAAGGCCAAGGAATTCCAGCATGGCGTGGTGAAGATGCTTAAGGATATCGATGGCGACGGAGTCATGGATCAGGCAAACATATGGGCCGACGATTTGGAGCCGTGTTATGGCATCATTCCCGTCCAAGATGGCGTGATCGCAGTGGCGGCTCCTGAGATCATTTACCTGGCCGATAAAGATAATGATGGAGAGTGCGATTTTCGCGAGACGCTGTTCACCGGATTCAAGGTTCGTGTGCTTGAGAGGGGTATCAATAACCCGCGTTGGGGAAAAGATAACTGGATTTATATCGGTGGTGGGGGAGGAGGCGGTAAAATCACGGGCCCTTACCTCAAGGAGCCGGTTGAAATCGGCAATACTGATTTTCGTATTCTGCCCGACGGTTCGGCGATCGAGCCTGTAGCGGGAACAGTGGGCACATTTGGGATGACCATGAATGATATTGGGGATCGATTCCCTTGTTCCGGAGGGCAGCCTGCGATCTATGCGGTACCCGTGGATCGTCGATACGTGGTGCGAAATCCCTACATTCCCGGACCACCCTCGAATCACTCTGCCGTGAACTACAATACCTGTTTTCGTATCAGCAATCCGCACCCGTGGCGTGTGAAACGAGGGGTGGATCCCAACTGGCAGAATTTTTACGGTAAGCGAGAGACGGATAGTAACTACTGGACGGGTGGTTGTGGTAATGAAGTCTATCGTTCAACGCATTTTCCTGAGGAATATCAACACAATTTTTTTCAATGTGAACCTTCGCAAAACATTGTCCACCGTTGTCTTCTGGAGCGGGACGGATCGGGATACAAAGGGCGTCGAGCAGAACATGAGCAGCAGTCAGAATTTTTGGCTTCTACCGACCAATGGTTTCGCCCGGTCAACGTGCGGGTAGGTCCGGATGGCGGGCTCTACATTTCTGATATGTATCGCGAGATCATTGAGGATTATTCCGCGATTCCAAGATTTCTCCAGCAGCAGTACGGGGTAGCTTACGGAGATAAGCATGGCCGAATCTGGCGGTTGGTCTCTGCTGAAAAACCGTCGCGGGAGATCGAGAATTTAAACGCTAAAAGTTCTGCCGATTTGGTTCCCTATTTGGCGGACGGCGATTCCTGGTGGAGAGAAACAGCTCAGAGACTACTCATCGAACGAAAAGATGACACGGTGATACCGGCCATTCGTCAGATCGCCCGAGAGGGGAGAACACCGCAGGCGAAAATTCACGCCTTACACACTCTGGCAGGTCTCGACGCACTAACCGCTGACGACCCGCTTTCTGGTCTTATGGATGCAGATTACACCGTGCGAGTTCATGCTATGCAATTGGCGGAACCGTTCTTGGATACATCGGATACGCTTCGGTCCCGAGTCATGGAGATGGCGGGTAATGGCGACCCACGGATTCGCCTCCAGGTGGCCATGAGTCTCGGCGAGTCTAGCAGCTTTGAAGTGCTTCCAGTGCTCGTTGCTCTTGCGAGGGATCACGGCACAGACCGATGGATGCCCAATGCCATTTTAAGCTCTGCGAGCCCGTTCGCGGTCGAATTATTTACCGAATTGCTTGAGCAGCGTCCCGTCAGTGACGGCACAAAGAAAGTTATTCAGCCCCTCGCAGCCACGATCGGTGGCAAACGGAATGCTGAAGAAATTGGCCTCGCGCTAGATGCAATCGCGGAAAGTCAGCCCGACTTGCAGGGTCCGTGTATTGCGGGGCTCATTCAAGGCTTTGCGGAGGGAAAGGCCGAGGGCACGTTGGACGAAAAAGGAACTGCCGGGCTCGTCAAATTACTGAATGAGGCGAAACCACAAATTCGGGCACAGGCTGTCAAACTCGCATCGCTACTTTTGCCCTCATCCGCGCCGGAATTGCAATCTGTCTTCTCCTCCGCTACGACCACCGCACTAGACGATGAGACAGATCTTCCGAAGCGGGAAAACGCGATCGCTATTCTGGCACGAGCACCTTACGCGGTTTTCGCTCCCACCGTTACCGAGCTTCTCGACGTACGGCAGTCTCCCGATTTGCAACTGGCAACCGTCAACTCACTGGCGGGAAGTGATAGTGCCGAGGTTACCAAAATTTTACTGGAGGGTTGGGAGCGGTACACTCCGAAAGTACAGGACGCGGTACTTGATGCTCTTTTTGCGCGGACTGATCGAGCGGCAGCGTTGTTGACGGCGCTGGAAAACGGCGACATCAAGCTGATCGACATTAATCCCTTTCGGCGGGAAAGATTGATGAAAGCGAGAAGTTATGGCATCCGTAAACGTGCCAAGGAGCTTTTTGCTGAAAAAGCGATTGATCCGGAACTGGAAAAGCGAGCAGTTGCCTATCGAGACGCGCTTTCTCACGATCGAGATATTGAAAGGGGTAAAGGCTTGTTGGCGAAACACTGTCTCGTGTGCCACAAACTTGGCTCGGAGGGCTATGAAGTCGGGCCAAATTTTGTGGAAGTGGCCAACACTCCCGACGACGGGCTGCTGCAGGAAATTTTGGCACCCAGTCGAAAGATTGACCCCCAATTCCGCAACTTTGTGGTCGTTACGTCCAGCGGTAAAGTCCTTAATGGGGTGATTGCCTCTGAATCGGCAACCAGCGTTACGTTACGGCAGGAACAGGGGAAAAGTACAACTATTCTGCGGAAAGACATTGATGAGATGAACGCCTCGGACGTATCGCTGATGCCAGCCGATCTGCATAAGAATTTAAGCCCACAGGATCTTGCCGATCTGCTGGGCTATCTCCGAGAGTCATTGCGAAATATTGATTCGAGTGCCTCGGAGAGCTAAGTGACAGGGTATCAGTTATCGTTGCGGATGCCATCGCGATAAGTGTGCTGGCTGACCTCTTTGCCGCGTTCGTCCCACGAGATCCAGAGGCCGTGCAACTTTCCTTTGCGATAGGGCCCCTGGCTCATGGTTTGACCATTGGGATACCAAGTGGTCGCCAAGCCCTCGAGCAGGCCCCGCTGATACGTGTGCTCGCTTCTTTTTTTACCGTCGCGATACCAGCTAGTGCTGATGCCATCCAACAATCCATCGCGACAATGGCCGAGGGCTAGCCCCTCATTGCCATAACGGAGTGCGACCGGTCCCGTGTGGGGCCGATTGGTTTTCGGGTCATAGATTCGCCCCTCGCGTTCGACAAAGTCTTCCCAGCGGGCCGCAGCTTTCAGTTTCTGTTGGTGATTCTCTGCTTCAACTTGGGCATGTGACCGTTGATGATGCCTCACAACAATCAGCAACACAATGCATAGCCAAACCGCAGGTGTTTGTTTCATGGCTGTTGACCGTCAGGGGGCGTTGGGTATGTTTGTGTTGGTAGCACGAAAGGTTTCATAGCGGCCGTCATCCTGGGGCCGACTCCATGCACGCGGTTGGCTAGATCTTCAAGGCTCGTGTACGGTCCGCCCGCCTCTCGAGTCTTTACGATCAACTGCGCGGTCGTTTTTCCGACACCCGGCATTTGCATCATTTCCGGCCAATCAGCGTGATTGATGTCAATTTGAAATGTTGCCTTCAGGGGAGGCGCTGCATCAAACTCGATCAAGTCGCCGTGATGCCAGACTCGGAAAAACCAATATCCGGTCATCGTTGCTAGTCCAGCGAGCATCAGCAACGCAAGGAACGTTTGTTCTGCACGCTTGAGGATAGTGTGTTGCATGAGAGTGTTAATACTGCCAGTTTGGCTTTATCATATGAATGAAAAAATCAAAGCTCGGCAATATTTCAATAATCATCTAGTAGTCGCCAGCCCCCGTAAGCGAAAATCGATCCGACACAAAATGGAATCAGCGTTGCCCAGAGGTGTGATAAGTTCTCCCACGCCTCCCAGACCCCAAAGAATTTTGAGATGCCCGCCAAGATGGCGTAGGGGATTACTAAAAATACAGCCATCAAGCAGGTGAGAAAGAAAAATCCTGCAGACCAGGCAAGACAAGCCTTGGGAATAGACCACTGTTGCCCCTCATAAATCAGCACATCAGCGATCGCCGATAAGGCCCCCAAGGCGGCCAATACCATTACCAAGCGCCACTCAATCGACCAGCGCTGAATCGACATTCCAGCCAGCACCAAACCGGCAACGGCCCCAGCCATCACGAAAAATGTGCAGCGGAGAAAGAAGTGGAGACGCGGCGGATGTCCCTGTTCCATGGTCGTCATGTTTGCGGGATTCGTGAAAGAGGAAGGCATGCGTTGCGGATTATTCGGGCCGGGTTAGTCATCATCCTGCACGGATGGATGGTGGCGTTTTTTCCACCAGCGAAGAAATCCGTATTCGATCGCTCTCGCCATGATGAAACCTAGGGCGACAAACAGGGTAATGACCACTGCCGCGGCCGCGCGATTAATTAGCCAAACTACATTTTGATCGTCAACGGTGCGAAATAAATCGTGTGCCAAATAACCACCCGTAACGAAACAAAATCCGAGTCCCGTCGCGGCTGCGGCCATGCTCAATGTTGTTCTAAAGTTCCATTGCATCATGCGCTCGCTTGGCTTGGATTTGCAAACATCGCTGCCTGTGTTACGGGGTTCCGCGCCCCATTTATTTCTAAGCGGACTTTGGCGGAAGTGTATGGGAATCGAACCCACTGGCGATACGGTTTACGTGCCGCCCAACGGTTTTGAAGACCGCGGCCACCACCAGGTGTGCAAACACCTCCAGATTCCCGTTATAACTTCGCCGGGCTTTTCTCGCAAACCGGGATCTCCGAAGTGATGCGTGGGAGTCGCAGATAACGGCAGGCGTTTTCGAAACAGATGTCCACGACTAATTTGCCGATCATTGCACTGTCAGCTGGTATTTCACCCCGCTCCATTTCGTGGCCTAAAAGATTGCAGAGGCAACGGCGAAAATATTCGTGACGCGTGTAAGACAGGAAAGAACGGGAGTCGGTCAGCATTCCAATAAATTTTGAAAGCACTCCTAAGTTTGAGAGCGCATTGAGTTGCCATTCCATGCCCTCACGCTGATCAAGATGCCACCATCCGGAACCGAATTGAATCCTACCTGCCCCGGGTCCTTGTTGGAAATTGGCAGCCATGCTCGCAAACAGATAATTATCAGCAGGATTCAAATTGTAAAGTATCATCTGTGGGAGCGTGTTATTTTTATCTAGCAGGCTCAGGTAACGCGCGAGCGACCGGGCTTGGGGAAAATCACCTATCGAATCGCAGCCGATGTCCGGTCCTTTTTCATTGAACAATCTCCGATTCGTATTTCTTAAGGCACCCAGATGCAATTGTTTTGTCCACCCTTTTTCGGAATCAAGTTGACCGAAAAAAAGCATCAGCATACCGGCGAAGCGTTTTTGATCTGCCTCCGAAATCGATTGTCTTCCACGTATGGACTGGAATATTCTCTCGGCGTCGACCTGATTCGTATCCTCTGCATAGCAGGTTTCAAGGCCATGGTCTGAGAGTCGGCAGCCGAGATCATGGAAGGCTTGATGCCGCAGTGCGAGCGCATGCTTCAAGTCATCGATCGAATCGATTTTGGTACCTGCCGTTACCGCCAATAGGTCAACCCATTTGTTCCAATGCTCCGGATCTGAAGTTTGTAATGCACGGTCAGGTCGGAAGGTGGGAAAGACACCTGTATTCAAATCGCTTTCCGAAATCTGCTTATGAAATTCAAGCCGATCGGCCGGATCATCAGTCGTGCAGATTGCGCGGACACGAAATTGCTCGAAGATACCTTTCGGACGTAGCGTATCGCGACTAAGCAATGC